>CAIXWQ010001131.1 GCA_903923175.1 uncultured delta proteobacterium
CCGAGCGCGCCGCGGCCGAGGAGCCGCTCGACGCGCACGCGCGTGCCGTCGCCGGCCGGCAGCACGGAGCCCGCGAGGCCGTCGAGCTCGGTCGCCAGCAGCGGCGGCAGGCCGGTGCGCATCGTGCGGCGGTCGTCCGGGGTCATCGCGGGCGCGATGATGGCACGAACGGGCTCTGCTTCGCCGCCTCCCGCCAAGTGCGCTAAGGCGCCCGCGCGATGGGCACCGACGCAGGCGACGTGAGCGACGAGCGGTCCGAGGCGGCGGACGCTGCGGGCTCGGCGCACCCCGCCTCCTCGGGGCATCGCGCCGGGGGGGCGGCCCGCGCGGCCATCGCTCGTCGAAGGGCGGCGGCGACCTCCGCGGCCCTCCGGCAGACGCCTCGCGACTACGGCTTCGGCCTGGTCGCCCTGGTCGCGCTCGCGCTGGCGGTGTGGCGCGTCGCCTTCGTGCTCGCCGGGGTCGACCTCGACACCGACGCCTACGGGCACCACGCGATCGCGCGGCAGATCCTCGTGACGCCGAAGGATCTGCACGTCCACTGGGTCTGGCTGCCTCTGTTCCACTACGTGCAGGCGATCGCGGTCTGGCTCGGCGCGACGCTGCAGAGCGTCCGGCTCGCGAACGTCGCGATCGAAGCGGCGATCCCGCTCGTGCTCCACCGACTGCTGCGCCGGCTGCGGCGCGGCCAGCGCTACGAGCTCCCCGATCCCGCGCCCACGCTCGCCGCGCTGCTCGCCGCGCTCTCGCCGCTCTGCATGCAGATGGGCACGACCGGCCAGACCGAGCCCGGCTTCGCGCTGCTGATCCTCGGCGTGATCTGGGGCCTCTCGGGCAACGAGCAAGGCGAGGACGACGCGCACCCGCTCGCCGCTGGCGTCTTCCTCGCGATGGCCGTGATGGTCCGCTACGAGGCGTGGGCCATCCCGCCGACGCTGTGCGCGCTGTTCGTCTTCGACGAGCTGCGCTCGCGCCATGCGAAGCGCCCGATCGGCGTGCGTCGCCTCGGCCCTCGGCTCGGCTACGCGATCGCCCTGCCGATCGTGTCGATCCTCGCGTGGGCGACGCTCCGGCGGCTCGACGGCGAGGCGTGGTTCGCGTTCCTCAAGGGGACGCAGAGCTTCGCCGTCGACGCGATGAAGGTGAAGGTCTCGCCCTTCGCCGATCCGAAGAAGCTCGCGCTCGACCTGTCGTACTACCCCGTGCAGGTCGCCTGGGCCGTGATCGGCCTGCCGCTGGTGCTCGCCCCGTTCGGCGCGTGGCGCACCTGGAAGCGCGAGGGGGCGACCTTCGTCGGCCTCCACCTCGCGTGCCTCGCGTTCATCTCCTACGTCTGGCTGCAGCGCGGCTCGCTCGGGCTCTACCGGCACTTCGTGGTGATGGTGCCGTTCTACGCGGCGATGATCGCGAACGGCGTGGTCGCGATCGCGGACTGGCTGGAGCGCCTGCCGCGGGCCGCGTTCGCCCGCTCCGAGCACGCGTACGCGGCGACGCGCGCGCTGCGTTGGGGCGTCGTGTGGGGGCTCGGCTTCGCGGTCTGCGCGACCACGTACGTGCAGCTCGACCTCTGGATGGCCGACTGGCGCGACAAGTGCCGCGATGTCTGGCCCGATCGGCTCGCGGCGGCCGCGTACCTGCGTTCGGTGCCCGCGAACGACCGGATCTTCTGCGACGAGGCGACGCTCGAGGTCTTCAGCGGGCTCGATCGCCGGCGCTTCGACCGGCGCTACCTCGGCGACGACGACGGCGCCGTGCGCATCGTCGCCGCCGCGGCCCGTCGCGACGGCGAGACGTACGTGGCCTCGTGGGCCGGCAAGATGACCAAGCTCCAGGCGCTCGGCCACGTGGCGTTCCGGCCGGCGCCTCTTCCCTGGGAGAAGCCGGGCGATCCCTACCGCGGCGTGCTCATCGTGAAGATCACGCGCGAGGACGTGGTTTCGATCCGCTAGTTCGATACAGTGGATCGATGCGCCTGCGCGTCGCGCCGATCCTGCTGGCGGCCCTCGCCGTGCCGTTCGCGGACGCCGCGATCGTCATGTCGCCGAAGGGCTTCCGCATGCGCGCGTCGGTCGCGAGCGCCGCCGAGCGCTCCGAGGCGCTCGAGGGGCTCGACCCGATCCTCGCCGATCTGCTGCGGCCGCACCCCTCGTGGGTCACGCGCATGACGAGCAGCCACGACGTCGACGGCGGCAACCGCGACAACAACCCCGACGGGATGCCGTTCGAGGGCGACTGGCGCGTGATGTTCCACGCGCGCGGCGAGGGGCGCATCGAGCGCTTCTGGACGACCTGCAGCTACGACTACGACGTGCCGCGCGACTGGCACGCGCTCTGGATAGAGATCGACGGCGTCACGGTCTTCAAGGGGCACCCGCTCGACTTCTTCCTCGGGAAATCGCGCTGGCAGCACCCGATCGTGAGCTCGCAGACCGAGTCGAGCGGCGCGTACCTCAGCTGGCTGCCGATGCCGTTCCAGCACGAGGCCAAGATCCGCTGGCTCGGCGCGCCGCACTTCTACCAGGTGAGCTGGCGCAGTGGCCCGGGCTCCTCCACGGGGCCGAGCGTCGATCGGGTGCGCGACTTCCTCGCGCGTCGCTGGTGGGAGCTCCCGGCGCCGGCGCTCGCCGAGGTGCGGCTCGTGCGCACGACGCCGTCGATCGTGGTGCGTGGCCCCGCGCTGGTGCGTGACGTCGTGGTGGAGCTCCCGGGCGACGACGCCGCCGACGGCCTCGCGCACCTGCGCGTCCGCGCCGGCAGCGGGCCCTCGGTCCCCGCGTCGTACTTCTTCGGCTTCCCGCTCTCGCGCTCCGACCTCGAGGCCGCCGCCATGCCCGCCAGCGCGCGGCCCGACTGGGCGCGCGCGATCGCGTGGCCGAAGGTGCAGAGCGCGTTGACCCAGTCGGACCCCGCGGCCCACCGGCTGCGCACGCGCACGCCGCTCCCGCTGCAGGCCGGCGAGACGCTCGCGTTCGAGACCGACGAGGCCCAGCGGACGCTGCGGGTGGCGGTCGACGTCGTGGGCGGCGCGCTCGCGCCCACGCCGCCGCCGCGGGGGGTGCGCTGGTTCGCCGACTATCGCGAGCAGAGGGCGCCCGGCGTCGAGACCACCGTGCCGATCCTCGAGCGTGGCGGGCCGACCACGATCGTATCGACCGTCGAGGAGACCTCCGAGGGGCAGCCCGGTAACCGCGGCTTCCTCGAGGGCGACGAGATGATCCGCGTCGACGGGATGCGCTACCCGCTCTACCTCGGCACCGGCACCGAGGACTACTTCAACGGCGGGTGGTACTTCGCCGGCGTCCACACCAACCCGCTCAGCGGGCTGGTCGCGTTCAAGCCGATCGATCCCGATCGCAAGGGGTGGGGCTTCGCGACGTTCGAGTACGCGATGTACCGGCATCACGCGCTCGATCCGATCGTGGCGCGCAGCGGCGTGCGCTTCGGCCTGGAGGCCGGCGAGACGGGGGCGTACGTGCCGCTCACGTTCCGCACGCTGGTCGCGGGCTACGAGTTCGAGGGGCCGCACGAGGTCTCGCGCACGCGCTTCGTGCTCGACGAGGCCTCGCAGGGGGCGGGCGTGCGCTTCGGCGAGCCCTCGCAGTGGGTCAACTCGGCCCTCGACGCCGAGCGCGGGCAGCCGACCGTGCGCTTCCCGACGCGCGCGCGCCGCGACGTCACCCGCCTCGACGTCGCCTGCCCGGCCGGGAAGCCGCCGCGCGGGCTGCTCCTGCAGCGGACCTACGACGGCACGCTGTCGATGCAGAGCGCCCTGGTGCGGGTCGGCGGCGAGCTGGTCGGGCACTTCCACGAGCCGCTGCACAACGATCGGCGCAAGCTGCTGCAGGACGAGATCTGGCTCGATCTGGCCCCGGAGGACTGCGAAAAGGGCTCGCTGCGGCTGGAGATCAACGCGCGCCAGTCGTTCGCGCCGTTCAGCGAGAGCGAGTACGAAGCGGTGCTGTACGGCGACTGACGATTCGTGGAACATCCGCCACGTGCTCACCGTCGACCCCCGAGTGCTCGCGCGCGAGACCGTGACGCGCGTCGTCGAGCAGACCGACCTCGGCACCGCGCCTTCGGGCGCCAACGCGCGCGATCTGCTGCGCGAGACGCTCTACGCAGAGCGTCGGCGGCTCGAGCGCGCGCCCGACGCCAGCGCCCTCGCGTTCTTCGCCCGCACTCGGCGCGAGCTCGAGCGGGCCGACGACGCCGAGGCCCGCGCGCTGCTACGGGCGGTCGTGGGGCGCTACGTCGACGACATCGCGGGGCACTTCGACCGGCGCTTCCACGCCGTCGCGACGCAGGTGGTGCCGCGCGCGCTCGGGCTGATGCTCGGCGGCGCGGAGGGGGCGATCACCGGCGGCTTCAACCCCGAGTCGTTCGCGTCGCGGCTCGTCGTCTCGGGCGAGACCGACGCGCTGCGCCGCGTCTCCGCGCTCGGGCCCGTGCTCTTCGCGGGCACGCACGCCTCGTACCTCGATCCGCTGGTCGCTGGCTGGGCGCTGCACCGGCTCGGCCTGCCGCCGTTCGCGAGCGCCGCGGCGCGCCCGCTCTTCGAGCACCCGCTCATCGGCCCCTTCGTGCGACGCCTCGGCTGCTACTCGGTCGACGAGTCCAAGACGGCGGCGCCGCTCTACCGCGAGACCCTCAAGGCCTACGCGACGCTCGTCCTCGAGCACGGCGGCGGCGATCTCGTGTTCCCCGGCGGCGTGCGGAGCATCTCGGGCGCGCTCGAGGGCCGACCGAAGCTGGGCCTGCTCGGCACCGCGCTGCCGGCGCTGCGCACGCTCGCCCTGCGCGGGGGCGCGCCGCCCCGCGTGTACGTCGTGCCGTGCACCATCTCCTGGCCGCAGGTGCTGGAGGCCGAGACGCGCGTCGAGCGCTGGCTCGAGGACGCGCTCGGGGCGCGCCACGTCCCGCGCGACGACGAATTCGCCACCACACGCCGCTGGTTCTCGTTCATGCGCGGGCTCGCCTCGGCCGATCAGCGCATCCACGTCGTCGTCGGGCGGCCCCTCGACCCGTTCGGCAACGACGTCGAGCTCGGCGGCGGCGGCGGCGAGCTCGGCGGCTCGCTCGACCCCTGCGGCCGCGCCATCGAGGCCTCTCGCTATCTGCTCGACGGCGGCGCGCTCACGGTCGATCCGCCGCGCGACGCCGAGTACACGAGGATGCTCGCCGATCGCGTCGCGGCCGCGTGGAGGCAAGGGGTCGTGCCGCTCGCGACCCACGTCGTCGCCTACGCGGTGTTCGAGCGGCTCTGGCGCGACGGTCGCGCGCGCGACCTCACGCGCTTCCTGACCGACGTCGCGCCCGACGCGGCCGTCGACGAGGTGATCGTCTTGGAAGACGTCGCGCGACTGCTCGAGGAGCTGCGCAAGCTCGCGGCCACCGGCGCCATCCAGCCGCCGTTCGACGACGAGGCCAAGGTCGCGCTCGCCCGCGCGATGCGGACGTTCGCGACCTACCACGAGCGGCCGGTGCTGGAGCGCCAGGACGGCCGCCTCCACGTGGGCGATCCTTCGCTGCTCGCCTACTACCGCAACCGGCTCGACGGCTACGGGCTGCTGGGCGCGCCCTCGCGAGTCACGCGTGCGATCGCCTCGGCGACGCGCGAGGTGGCGCGATGAGCGCGGCGCCGCTGACGGTCGGCGTCCTGGGCGCCGGCAACTGGGGGACCACGCTCGCCGAGCTCTCGGCGCGCGCGGGGCACGGCGTCCGGCTGTGGACGCGCAACGCGGCGCAGGCCGACGAGATCGAGACGCGCCGCACGAACACGAAGGCGATCCCCGGGCTGCAGATCCACGCGCGCGTGCGGGCGACCACGTCGCTCGAGCTCGCGGTGCGCGGGGCCGATCTCGTGCTCGTGGTGATCCCGACGCAGGCGATGCGTCAGGTGGCGCGCGCGCTCGGCGACGTGCTGGCGCCTGAGCAGCCCGTCATCCACGCCACCAAGGGGCTCGAGATCGGCACGATCCGCCGCGTGAGCGAGATCCTGCGCGAGGAGACCTGCGCGCGGCAGATCGGCGTGCTGTCGGGGCCCAACCTCGCCGCCGAGATCGCGCAGGGGCGTCCGGCGGGCACGCTGATCGCTTCGGCGTTCCCGCGCGTGATCTCGGTCGGCAAGCGCGCGTTCTCGTCCTCGGCGTTCCGCGTCTTCGGCGGCGACGACGTCCTCGGCGTCGAGCTCGCCGGCGCGCTCAAGAACGTGGTGGCGCTCGCCGCCGGCATGGCGACCGCGATGGACCTCGGCGAGAACGCGAAGGCGCTGCTCATTACGCGCGGGTCGGCGGAAATTGCCGCCATCGCTGGAGCGATGGGGGGGCGCGCGTCGACCTTCGCCGGGCTCGCGGGCATCGGCGATCTGCTCGTCACCTGCGCGAGCCCGCTCTCGCGCAATCACCGCGCCGGCGCCGCGCTCGCCCGCGGGATGACCCTGGAACAGGCGGTCGCGTCGCTCGGCCAGGTCGCGGAGGGGGTGCACACGGCAAAGGCCGCGCGCGTGCTGGCCGCGCGCCACGGCGTCGACGCCCCTCTGCTCGATCGCGTCCACCGTGTCCTCTACGACGGCCTCGCGCCGAAGGAGGCCCTGCGGCAGCTCATGCGCCTCCCGGCCGGCCGCGAGGCCGCTGGCTGAGCCGGTGCGTCGAAGGCGACGGGATCCGGTAGACTCCCGGGTCATGCTCTCGCGCCTCGCCTCCACGCGCTCGACGCTCGCGGCCGCCCGCGAGGCCGCGCGCTCGGCGACCTCCCGCGTCGAGACGGCGGTCGCGCTGGCGTTGAAGTCGGGCCTGCTCTGGAACCTCAGCCCGAAGGGCGTGGTCACCGCCGCGAAGCTGCTCGCGCGCGGCCGCAGCGGCCCCTCGACCATCTACCGGATCCACGGCGCCAACACGCCCGACAAGCCGGCGCTGATCTTCCGCGACCGCAGCTACACCTTCGGCGAGCTCGACCGCTCGTGCGACGAGATCGGCGCGGGGCTGCGCCACCGCGGGCTCTCCGGGCAGTCGGTGCTCGTGATGATGAAGAACCGGCCCGAGTACCTGATCCTCTCGACCGCCGGCTCGCGCGTCGGCGCGTCGGTCGTGACGGTGAGCTGGCGCTCGACGCCGGCCGAGCTCGCGTACCTCGCGGCCCACTGTGGCGCGAAGATGGTCGTGTTCGAAGAGAGCCTCGCGCCGATCATCGAGAAGGTCCGCGCCGAGCTCCCCGACGTCGCGAAGGAGAACTGGGTCGTCGCCGGGGCGCCCGAGAGCAAGGCGTACACGACCTTCGAATCGCTGCGCCGCGAGGGGCACGAGGCGATCGAGCACCACGAAGAGGGGGCCGTCGTCGTCTACACCAGCGGCACCACCGGCAAGCCCAAGGGGGCGGTGCGCAAGTTCAACAAGGAGCTGTTGCCCTCGGTGCTGCGCTTCCTGCGCGCGACGCCGTTCCGGCACGACGACGTGCACCTCGCCGCGTGCCCGCTCTACCACACGACCGCGTTCGGCTTCATCGCCTTCACGTACATCCTCGGCGGCACCGTCGTGCTGCTCGACGAGTTCGAGCCGCGCAAGGTGCTCGAGGCGATCGAGCGCTACCGGGTGACCACGACGGTGCTCGTGCCGACGATGCTGCACCGCCTGCTCGCCCTCGGCGACGAGGAGATCCAGAAGCACGACACGCGCACGCTGCGCGCGATCTTCTGCACCAGCGCGCCGCTGCCGGGCCCCGACAGCGACAAGGCGATGGAGCTCTTCGGCGACGTCGTGCACAACCTCTACGGCGCCACCGAGACCGGCGTCGTCACGCTGGCGTACCCCGACGACCTGCGCCGCAGCCCCGGGACGATCGGGCGCGCGGCCGCGGGCAACGAGATCCGCCTGCTCGACGATCAGGGGCGCGAGGTGCCCGACGGGCAGGTGGGCGAGCTCTTCGCGCGCAACGCGATGCTGGTCGCGGGCTACCACGGAGACGAGGCCGCCACGCGCGGCTCGATGCGCGACGGGTTCTTCTCGGTCGGCGACCTCGCGCGCAAGGACGCGAACGGCTGCTACCACCTCGAGGGTCGCAAGCGCGACATGATCATCTCGGGCGGCGTCAACGTGTACCCCGCCGAGGTCGAGGCGTGCCTGGAATCGCACGCGGACGTCGACGAGGTCGCGGTGATCGGCGTCCCCGACGCCGAGTGGGGCGAGCGCGTGCAGGCCGTGGTGGTGCTGCGCGCCGACGCGGCGCCCGCGACGCTCGCCGATCCGGCGGCCACGCTGCGCGCCTTCTGCAAGGAGCGCCTCGCGGGCCCCAAGGTGCCGCGCGAGCTCGTGGTGCTGCCGAAGGGCGAGCACCTGCCGCGCAATCCGACGGGCAAGGTTCTGAAGCGCGAGCTCCGCTCGCGAGCAATCACGCCGGCGAAGCAGCCGGAGGGGCAAGCAGCGCGATGACCGATCGACTCACTCGCCGAGAGCTCTCGTGGCTCCTCACGCAGGAAGCGCGCGGCGCGGCGGAGCGTCTGCGCGAGGGGGTGCAGATCCTCTCGAAGCCTCCTCCGCCTCCTCCTCCGCCGTCGGTGCGCCCGTCGGATCGCCCCTCGGAGCGGCCGATGACGCTCGCCGAGCCGGGCGAAGGCGAGGGGCTCGAGTCGACGCTCAACATGCTCGACGGTGCGATGCAGCACCTCTCGCAGATCTACGGCCCGGGGAGCAACGTGCGCGGCCGGCGCGGTCGCGTCGACATCGCCGCGATCCTCTGGGAGGTCGCCCCCGACGCGAAGGTCGAGCTCGCTCCGGGCTCGGGCACCGAGGTCTTCGGCGAGGAGGCCGAGCTCCGGCGCATGCTGCACGTACTCCTCGGCGCGTCGTCGCAGTCGGGCGTGGGCGGCGCGCAGCACATCGCGCTGCGCCGGCAGGGCGACGAGGTGCGCCTCATCGTGGCGCTCGGCCCCGACACCGCGCCCATCTCCGACGCCGAGCGGCGCTGGCTGGCGCGCATGGCCATCCGCTACGGCGGCCGCTACGAGCTCGACGGCGCGAGCGAGTGCCTGATCTTCCCGGCGGAGGAGGCGGCGCAGCAGAAGGAAGTGAAGGAGCTGCGCAAGGAGCTCGACGCGGCCAAGGCGCAAGGCGAGGCCTACGCGCGCGAGCTCGCGGCGGTGTTCGCCGATCCGTCGCAGTCGTCTCGACCGCCGCCGATGTGGGGCGCGGGCGAGTCGCGCCTCGGCAGGCTCGCGCCGCTCGCGCGCGTCGCCGACGCGATGGCCGACGATCTCCGGGCGATCCTCGGCCCGCTCGGCGCCTCGAAGATGCGCGCGCAGGCGGAGCGCGGCGCGCTGGCGGTGGTCGATCTCGCGCAGGAGGTGGGCGAGTCGCTGCTGAAAGGCGCGGAGCTGCTGGCGCTGGCGCGGCAGATGGCCCGCATCGCCGCCGACATCGACGCGGTCCCCGTCGATCTCGCGTCGCTCGCGCGCGACGAGTCCGCGCACGCGGCGGTGGCGTTCGGCGTGCGGGGCGTCGCCATCGAGCGCGCCATCCCCGACCACGCGACGCTCTGGCTCCACGGCATGCCCGCCGCGCTGCGTGCGTTCGTGGCCGAGCTGCTCGATCTCGCGCTGCGCGCGACCCGCCCGGGCGGCACGGTGACCCTGCGCGTTTCGGGCGACGCGCTCGTGGTCGAGGCGTCCGGCGACGAGGGGCGAATCGTCGGGCAGGGGGCGCGCGCAGCGGCCGCGTTCCTCGAGGAGATCGCGCACGCACACGAGATTCGCCTGCAGATCGCCGAGCGCTCGATCACGGCGCGCGTGCCCTCGGAGGGAAGCCTCGCGTCGGAGGCCTCCCCCGGCTAAAAGAGAAGGATGAACCCGCCGCTGCGGATCCTCGTGCTCGAGGACGAAGACTCGATCCGCCGGATGATCTCGGCGCTGGTCCAGGCGCGCGGCTTCGAGGTCGTGGCCGTCGGCACCGGCGCCAAAGCCATCGACGAGGCCGCGAAGCTCTTCCCCGACGTGGCCATCCTCGACCTGATGGTCCCCGGCGCCTACGACGGCTTCGAGGTCATCCAGCGCCTGCGGTCCATGGAGTCCACGCGCGCCAAGATCCCGATCATCGTCATCTCGGCCCTCGACGACACGAAATCGCGCGAGCGCGCGACCGCGGCCGGCGCGACCATGTACTTCGTGAAGCCGTTCTCCGCGATCGCGCTCCTCAAGGAGCTCGAGGCCGTGAAGGCGCGCAGCGCGAGCCAGATGTCGATGCGCGCGGTGCGCCCCGAGGGGAGCACCGAGCCCAAGGAGTAGCGGCGCGCGCCGCGCCGCCGATCAGGAGAGGACGTCGAGCTTCTCTTTGATCTTCCCCTCGACCATCCCCTTGAAGGCCGAGAGCAGGAACGGCAGCTCGACCAGCACGGTGATCTTCGAGTCGGTGACGTCGAGGTGCCCCTTGGCGCCCTTCGCGGTGCCCGACTTCGCCTCGAAGTTGATGCGATCGCCGGCCCACGACCACTCGATGCCGATCTTCGCCTTCATCGAGTCGGCGATCTCGGCGGCTTTGGCCCGCGCAGCCTCCTTGCCGATCGTGTGGGTCTTCGACATCTCGATCTTCGCCATGCGTGCTCCCGTACGGGTGGGTGGGTCTGGAGAGTTGGGGCGCGGACGGTAGCGCGAGACGCTCGTCGAGGCCACGTTTCAGAGCGCCCGAGGCAGCGCGACGGCGGGCAAAAAGCGGCGAGGGAGCCACCCTTGCGGGGGCCCCCTCGTCGGAGAACGAACCGTTCCCTCTCGCCGGGCTAGGCCGTCACTCCTTGGCGTCGCCGCGCGCGAAGATGCTCGCGACGTAGTTCAGGACGTCGGTCGCCGAGACCTCGTTGTAGCCGAAGTACTTGATCAGCCGCGACTTGATGACGTCGATCTTCTCCTGCGTCTCGCGATCGACGACGGCGGAGACGATCGTCTTCAGCTTGATCGAGTCCTTCTGATCCTCGAACAGCTTCAGCTCGAGCGCGCGGCGCAGGCGGTCGTTCGTGTGCCAGTCGAACTTCTTCCCCTCGATCGCGAGGGCGCCGATGTAGTTCATGATCTCGCGGCGGAAGTCGTCCTTCCGGTTCTCCGGAATGTCGATCTTCTCCTCGATCGAGCGCATCAGCCGCTCGTCGGGCTCCTCGTCGTGGCCCGTGTACTTGTTGCGGACCTTCTCCTTGAGGATGAAGGCCTTGATGTTGTCGATGTAGTTGCCCGCGAGCTTCGCGATGGCCTCCTCGTCGGCCGAGATCGCGCGCTGCACCTCGTTCTTCACGATCTCGGTGTACTCGCCCTTCACCTCGCCGATGAGCTTGCGATAGCGATCGCGCTGCTCGTCGTTGGTGATCAGCGAGTGGTGCGAGAGCCCCTTCTCGAGCTCGTTGAGCACCATGAAGGGGTTGATCGTCCCCTCGCCGGAGTCGTCGACCAGGGCGTTCGAGATCTTGTCCTGCACGTAGCGCGGCGAGATGCCGTCGAGGCCTTCGCGCTTCGCCGTCTTGCGCAGCTCCTTGACCGTGTCCTGCGTGTACCCCGGGAGGACCTTCCCGTCGTACAGCTTCATCTTCTGCATCGTCGTGAGCTGCCCCTTGGGCTGCTCGAGCCGGCTCATCACGGCGAACATCGCGGCCACTTCGAGCGTGTGCGGCGCGATGTGCTTGCCCTTGATCTTCTGGCCGTTGAAGTCCTTCTCGTAGATCTTGATCTCCTCGCCGAGCCTCGTGATGTACGGGATGTCGATCTTGATCGTGCGGTCGCGCAAGGCCTCCATGAACTCGTTGTTCAGGAGCTTCTTGTACTCGGCCTCGTTGGTGTGCCCGAGGATGACCTCGTCGATGTCGGTCTGCGCGAACTTCTTCGGCTTGATCTTGTGCTCTTGCGAGGCGCCGAGCAGGTCGTAGAGGAACGCGACGTCGAGCTTGAGCACCTCGACGAACTCCACGATGCCGCGGTTGGCGATGTTGAACTCGCCGTCGAAGTTGAACGCGCGCGGGTCGGAGTCGGAGCCGTACTCGGCGATCTTGCGGTAGTTGATGTCGCCGGTGAGCTCGGTCGAGTCCTGGTTCTTCTCGTCCTTCGGCTGGAACGTGCCGATGCCGACGCGGTCCTTCTCGGCCACGATCATGCGCTTCACGCGCACGTGGTTGTCGATGACCTTGGCCCAGTCGCCTTTGTACGAGTCGAGCAGGTGCTTGAAGATGAAGCGGCAGGCCGGATCGAGGTCGCCGTCGACGGTGACCTTGTAGTGCTCGTTGGAGAGCCCGAGCTGCTCGATCGCCTTCGGCCGCCAGTCGGCCGGGATCAGCCGCAGCGGCTCCTCGTGCATCGGGCAGGGGTAGACGTCCCCCTCCTTCGCGTCGCGGCCGCCGAGCCCCGTCTTCTCGAGGTTCACCCACGAGAACGTGTAGAGCGCGCCGTCGGGGGTGCGCGAGTAGTGCTCGAGCCCCTTCTTGAGCAGGCGCGCGATCGTCGACTTCGACGAGCCGACCGGGCCGTGCAGCAGGATCACGCGCTTCTCGGGGCCGAACCCCTCGGACGCCGCGCGCAGCACGTGGACGAGGCGCATCAGCGGGATGTCGAGGCCGAAGATGCCGTCCTTGCCGCCGTCGATCTCGTCGCGGAAGAAGTTGTAGCGAACCAGCTTCTTCTTGTTGTCGATGTACTCCTCGGTCCCGTAGGAGACGATCATGTCGAAGACGCGCTGGAACGCGTTGCGCGTCACCTGCGGCCGCTTGCGCACGATGTCGAGGTACTCCTCGAACGAGCCCTCCCACGAGAGATCGCGGTAGAGGTCGTAGTCCTGCATCGACGCGATGCGGTCGATGGTCCGCGTTCGCTTCGCCTCCGGCGTCTCCGCTCGCTGTTCGCTCATGCCAGCTCCTTCGCCCTTCCAGGCGCCCGCGCTCGGCCCGGCCTCACTGCGCCAGCGGCCACTTGGTCCGGCCAACGGGGCGCGCCGCCGCCGCATTCCTGCGCGTCGGAGGCGAGACCGTCGTGCCCTTGGCTCACCGGAAGAACGTATCACCTCGCGCGGGCGTGGGCTCTGGTCCGGAGGCGACGCGCGCAAGCCCAGCGCTCGCGCGTCCGTGCACCCTGCGCGCGTGCCCGCGGGGGTGCTACATCACGGTCGGTGAGCCCCCCCCCGAACACCCGCGGGATCCGGCACGTCGCCCTGCGCGTGCGCGACCTGGCCGTGATGGAGCGCTTCTACTGCGACGTGCTCGGCTATCGCGTCGAGTGGCGTCCGAGCGAGCACGAGCTGTACCTCACGAGCGGCGAGGACAACCTCGCGCTGCACGCCGGTCGGCGGGGTGACCAAGCTGGCAGCCTCGATCACCTCGGCCTCCTGATGGACTCCCCCGAGGACGTGCACGCGTGGGCGGCGCACCTCGCGGCGCACGGCGTCACGCTCGAGACGCAGCCGCGCCTCCACCGCGACGGGGCCACCAGCTTCTATGCGGCCGACCCCGAGGGCAACCGCATCCAGTTCCTGCACCACCCGCCGATCTCCGGGCGATCCGCCTGCTGACGCGCTCGCCGCCCGGCCCTACGGCGGGAACGAGACGTGGTCGAGGCTCGGGAAGGTCGAGCGCATCCCGCCCCCCTCCGGCGTGTGCGAGGCGCGAGCGCTCTCGTCGTCGTCCTCATCGTCGGCTTCGGCTTCGTCTCGGCGACCCGCGCCCGGATCGGCGGCGTCCTCGTCCTCGTCGCTCGCGGCGAGCGACTCGCCCGCGCCGCCGCGGTCTTCGTCTTCGGCCGCGCCCTCGGACTCGCGCGCCTCGTCCCGTGCGGAGGGCGGCGTGCCGGGGTCGAGGCCGAACATCCACTCCGCCTCGACGAACGCCTGGTCGTCGAGCTCGCCGATGCCGCCGTAGCCGACGGCGTGCGGTGGCGTGGTCGCGACCTTGCGCGCGCGGACCTCGCCCTCGGAGTGGGCGGCGACGTGGCTCGCCTCGACGAGGTCGGTGTGCTCTTCGTGCGCACCGAGGCTCGGCGTGCTGGCGCCGTACTTCTCGCGCGCCTCCGGCGGATACGGCCTTCGCTCGGTCCAGGTGTTCTCTCGAGTGGTCATGCGCGCGCCTCCAGGCAGATCGCCGGAAGCGTGCACGCGGAGGGCCGCTCGCCGCTCAGTCCTGCGCCCAGCGCGTGCTCACCGGCGAGGACTCGCCGCGCCGGATGCGGCCGCGCTCGAACAACTTCACGAGCTCGACGACCGGGATCACGAAGGCCGAGCAACCGAAGAGGATGGCCCACTCGCGAACGCCCATGACCACGTCGGTCTTGAACACCGGCTGCAGCACCGGGATGAGCACCGCCGCGAAGTGGATCAGCGCGCTCGCGGCCACGGCCAGCAGCAGCGGGCGGCTCGTGAACACGCCGACCGTCGCGATCGACGCGGTTCGCGAGCGGCAATTGAACGCGTGGAAGAGCGGCGACACGGCGAGGATCGAGAACGCCAGCGCGCGCGCGGCCTTCTCGCCGAGCGTCGGCACGCCGAGGGCGAGCACGCCGATCGACATCGCGCCCATCACCACGCCGATGTACGCGATGCCGAGGTAGTCGCGCCGGCCCATGAGCCCTTCGCTCAACGGGCGAGGGGGCTCCTCCATCAGCGACGGGTCGGGCGGATCGATGCCCAGCGCCAGGGCGGGCAGACCGTTCGTGACCAGGTTGATCCAGAGGATCTGCAGCGGCGTCAGCGACGGCAGCTTCGGGAAGAAGCCGGTCGCGAAGACGCACACGCAGAGCCCGGCGTTCGACGACAGAAGGAAGTAGATGAACTTCTGGATGTTCCGGTAGATCGCGCGCCCCTGGCGGATGGCCTCGACGATCGTCGCGAAGTTGTTGTCGAGCAGGACGAGATCGCTCGCCTCGCGCGCGACGTCGGTGCCGCCCACGCCCATCGCGATGCCGATCTGCGCCTCGCGGATCGCCGGGGCGTCGTTCACGCCGTCGCCCGTCATCGCCACGACCGCGCCGCGCGCCTTCCACGCGCGCACGATGCGGAGCTTGTGCTCGGCCGAGACGCGCGCGAACACGCGGACGTGCGGCACGCGCGCGCCGAGCTCCTCGTCGCTCGCGGCCTCGATCTCGGTGCCGGTCATCGTCGCGGCGTCCGGGTCCCACAGGCCGAGCTCGTGGGCGATCGCCTCGGCGGTCAGGCGGTGGTCGCCCGTGATCATCACCGCGCGCACGCCGGCCGCGGCGCAGGTCGCGATGGCCTTCTTCACCCCGGGGCGCGGCGGGTCGATCATGCCGACCAGGCCGAGGAACGTGAGCTCCTCCTCGGGATCGCCCTCCGGCTGCCGTCGGCGCGCGAGCGCCAGCACGCGCAGCGCGCGCCCTGCCATCTCGTCGGCGACCTCGCGGATCTCCTCGCGGCGCGCGTCGTCGAGCGCGACCTCGCCCGCCTCGGTGGCCCCGAGCTTGATGGTGGTGCAGCGGGGCAGGAGGATGTCGACGCCGCCTTTGACGTGCGCCACCGGGCGCCCGAGCTCGTCGAGCGTGACCACGGTCATCCGCTTGCGATCGCTGTCGAAGGGGAGCTGCTTGATGACCTTCGACATCGGGAGGATCGACTCGCGCGAGACGTTCCCCTTCTCGGCGAGCACCAGCAGCGCCCCCTCGGTCGGATCGCCGACGACCTTGCGCACGCCGTCGTCGTCGCGCGCGAACCGCGCGTTGTTGCAGAGCGCGGCGGTGCGGAGCAGGCGCTCCAGCGGCGCGGCGAGCTCGCTCCCCTCCTGGGCGACGTGCGGCGTCATCGACTCGCGATCGGCGCGCAGGATGGCGCCGTCCGGTTCGTAGCCGAGCCCGGTCACGCGGTACTTCACGCCGCCCGCCCACACCTCGCGGACGGTCATCTCGTTCTGCGTGAGCGTGCCGGTCTTGTCGCTGCAGATGACCGACGCGGAGCCGAGCGTCTCCACCGCCGGGAGCTTGCGGACCTGCGCGCCGCGCTCGGCCATGCGCCCCATGCCGAGGGCGAGCGTGATCGTCGTGATGGCGGGGAGCCCCTCGGGGATGGCCGCGACCGCGAGGCTCACCGCCTCGAGGAGCAGCAAGCTCCAGTGCTTGGAGCCCGCGATCATGCCCCACGCGAAGAGCAGCACGCTGATGGCGAGGCACGCCCAGAGGATCTTCTTGCCGAAGTTCTCGAGGCGCTCCTCGAGCGGCGTCTTCTCGTCGCCCGCCGTAGCCATCAGCGTGCCGATGCGCCCGAGCTCGGTCGCCGGGCCGGTCGCGGTCACGACCGCGGACGTCGTGCCGGCCGTGATCGTCGTACCGAGGAACACCATGCAGTTGCGCTCGCCGATCGGCGCGTCGGACTCGGCGACGTCGCGCGCGTCCTTGCCGACCGGGGTCGACTCGCCCGTGAGCGCGCTCTCGTCCGTCTGGACCGCGTGGGCTTGGAGCAGGCGCGCGTCGGCGGGGACGAGGTCGCCGGCCTCGAGCTTGAGGAGATCGCCGGGCACGAGCTCGACCGCCGCGACCTGCTGGGGCTTGCCGTCGCGCACCACGTTCGCCATCGGCGCGCCGAGCTTCTGCAGCGCGTCGAGCGCCTTCTCGGCGCGTCGCTCCTGCAGGAAGCCGAGGATGGCGTTCGCCATCACGATCAGCATGATCGCGATCGCGTCGCCGTAGCGCGAGAGGAACCCCTGCGACCCGGCCTCGCCGTGCCCTTGCACGACCGCGATGACGACCGCGACGGCCGCGGCCGCGAGCAGCGCGCCGACGAACGGGTTCGCGAACTGCGAGAGGAACTGGATGATCGCCGAGGGGCGCTCCCCCTTCGGCAGCTCGTTGCGCCCGAAGCGCGCGCGCGCCTTCTCGACGTTCGCCGCGCTCAGCCCCGACTCGAAGTCGAAGCCGTGCGCCGCGAGCGCGCTCTGCACCTGCTCACCGGTCAGCGTGTGCGGGTTGGGCACCGCGACGTCGGCGGGGCGGCTGTTGCGTTGGTCGGGCTTCTTCGGTGCCGGCTCGGCTGCGCTCACCGGCCGATTCATACGGCGGATCGCGCGGGGTGTCGCGTGGATCGGCGACGCGCCGAGGGATCCCGTCCACCCCCCGGCGTGCGTGCGTCAGCGACCGGCGAGCTTCTTCTCTTGGGCCTGCTCGGAAGCCTCGAGCTCCGCCAGCGCCGCGGCGAGCTCGTCCTGCTCCGCCTGCGACGGCGCTGCCGGCGCGGCTTGCGTGGGCGGCGGCGCGGCGACGCGCACGGCGGGCGCCTGGGCCTGCGGGGCGGCGG
>CAIXWQ010001132.1 GCA_903923175.1 uncultured delta proteobacterium
GTTGAACGAAGCCGCTTCGCGGCGGAGCCGTTCGCTTCAAGCGTGATGGCGGCCGCGGCGACGCTTCGCTGAGAGCCGCGCGCGCGTGAGCGTGGCGCACGGCGCGCTCCCGCGGCTGGCGGCTGGCGGCTTGGTGCTGCGCATGCCCAGACCACGCGAGAAGGTGTCCCCTCGATTCGGCGGCGATAGCAGCGCCGCCGAACCGAGGAGGACAGGATGACTACGTGGCAGTCACGAATGAAAGCGGATCTCGAGGCTGGTGGCTACGCCGAGGGCACGCGCGACAACTACATGGCGGCGGCAAGGCGGTTCATCACGCAGATGAAGCGCGCGCCGGAGGCCATCGGGCAGAAGGAGATCCGCGCGTACTTCGAGCGCGCGCGGGTGCGCGAGAAGCGGAGCGCGTCGTGGCTGAAGGTGCAGCAGGCGGGGGTGCGCTTTCTGTTCATGATCACGCTCGCGCGCCCGACCGAGGTCGCGTGGATGCAGTGGCCGCGGCAGACGGCACCCTTGCCGGTGGTGCTCAGCGGCGAGGAGATCGGACAGCTGCTCGAGGCGATCAGCGCGCCGCTCTACCGCGCCGTGGCGATGACGATGTACGGCGCGGGGCTTCGCATCAGCGAGGCGTGCGTGCTCGAGGTCGGCGACATCGACGGCAAGCGGGGCCTCATCCACGTGCGTCACGGCAAGGGCGATCGGCCTCGGTACACGCTGCTCGGCGCGCGGCTCTACGAGGCCCTGCGGGCCTACTGGGCGGCGAATCGTCCGCCGTTGCCGCTGCTCTTCCCGGGCCCCGATCCGCGCAGGCCGATCGACGAGCGGTCGGTGCGCGCGGCGATCGCGGCGGCGAAGATCACGAGCGGCCTCGGCAAGCGCATCACGCCGCACGTGCTGCGTCACAGCTTCGCGACGCACCTGCACGAGCTCGGCACCGACATCGGGACGATCCAGAAGTTGCTCGGTCACGCGTCGGTGCGCTCGACGATGCGCTACGTGCACGTCAGCCGCGAGACGGTCGCGGCCACGACGAGCCCGCTCGACGTGCTCGGCACCGAGCGCGGCAAGAAGAAGCTCAGGTAGCGGGCAGCGACGTCGTTGCCAGACGCGCTCGAGGGCGCGTCGCGGCGGGCAGGCCTCGAGCTCGCGGACATCGTCCGCGCGCACGGGGACTCGTTTCGTCGCGCACTCGCCCTGACGTACGTACAGACGGCAGCGCTCCGTGACATCGAGCGCTGCCGCACCGCCGCTCTCGGCGGGCACATCGAGGCGTGCGACGCCTGCGGCTACGAGCACCCGGTCTACAACTCGTGTCGCAACCGGCACTGCCCGAAGTGTCAGTGCCTCGCCGCCGAGAAGTGGATCGCCGCGCGACAAGCCCGGGTCCTGCCGACTCGTCACTTCCACGTCGTCTTCACGGTGCCCGCCGAGCTGCACGCGCTCGCGCGCTACAGGCCGACGCTCGTCTTCGACCTGCTTTTTGCTGCGTCCGCCGCGACGCTGCAGGAGCTCGCGCGCGACGAGCGCCACCTCGGCGCCGAGCTCGGCGTCACCTCGGTGCTGCACACCTGGACGCGCGACCTGCGCTTCCACCCGCACGTGCACTGCATCGTCACCGGCGGCGGGCTCGCGCTCGACGGCGCGCGCTGGGTGCGATCGCGCAAGGACTACCTCTTCCCGGTGAAGGTCCTCGGCGCGCTCTATCGCGGCAAGCTCCTCGACGGCCTGCGGCGCGCGCAGGCACGCGGCGACTTCGCGGGCTTCGACGACTTCGAAGACCCCGAGGGCTTCGACCGGCTCATGGCGAAGCTCGTGAAGAAGAGCTGGATCGTCTACGCGAAGAAGACCTTCCGCCACGCCGAGCACGTCTTCGAGTACCTCGGCCGCTACACGCACCGCGTTGGCATCGCCAACAGCCGCCTCGTCTCGCTCGTCGACGGCCAGGTCACCTTCCGCACCAAGGACGGCAAGACCGTCACGTTGCCCGCCAACGACTTCCTCGCGCGCTTCGTCGCGCACGTCTTGCCGCGCGGCTTCGTCAAGATCCGGCACTACGGCCTGCTCGCCGCGGGCAACGTCAACGACAAGCTCGCGCGCGCTCGCGCGCTGCTCACCGCGAAGGCGGCGCCGAGCGCGACGGCCGCGGCGGCGCCCGCGCTCGCGAGCACGTGGGCCGACCAGCTCGACGAGCTCACTGGCCGCGATGTCCGTCGCTGTCCGCGCTGCGGCGCGCCGCTGCGATCGCGGCCGCTGCCCGAGCGTCCCGAGCTTGCGAGGGCGCCACCGTGATCGCCAACGACGTCCAACGAACGAGCGCGACCTACGCCGCGACGTGGGCGGGCGGAGCCGTGTCCGCAGCGCGATCCGCCTCCTCGAATCGAACGCGTCGGGCCGGCGCGAGCACCCAGTCACGCGCTCAGCGCCTCGTCGATCGGGCCCTCGGCGTCGCGCGCCCACCTGGGATCCTCCTCCGTCACGCACGAGGACCACGAGACCGCGACGCTCTTTGCCCATAGCGCCGTGCGCGCCGTCGACGTCACGAACGCCGCGAAACGGCTTCCTTCAACACGACGATTCCGCGGCGGCCGGGGGCGCGGCGGCGGCGCCGTCACGTCGTCGCGTGCCGCCACGCAATCGCCTCAATGTTTCACATCGGCGGCCTGGCGCTTCGTCGTGATCGACTCGAGCTCCGCCCACTCGTAGAGCCACGCCGCGTGGAGCTGCAGCAGCCCGTCGGTCGAGGTGATGTCCATGTACGTGTCGGCGAACCACTCGCCGCCGAGGATCCGGAAGAAGGAGCTCTTGTGTGAGCGCTGGGGGCCGACCAGCA
>CAIXWQ010001133.1 GCA_903923175.1 uncultured delta proteobacterium
CCCGGGCGAGAGCAGCGCGTCGATGAGGCGGCCGAGACGTGGCGGCAGCCCCGTGACCCGATCGGCTATGGGCGCCGGCCGCGCGTCGCCGAGGAGGACCGCCCGGTCGAGCCCCTCTCCCACCCGCCGCGGCAACGTTGCCGCTGGAACGAAGCCCGTCAGACATTCGTGGAGCGTTGCGCCGAGCCCATAGAGATCGCTCTCGGCTGTCGCCAGCGCGGTCGTCTTCAGGCAGACCGGGTCGATGTAGCCCGACGTACCGCTAACCGCCTCACCAGACGCGGGGCCGGCGGCCAGACCGGCGACGAAGGACGCGTTGCTCCCAGTCGCTTCGACCGGAACGTCTCCGAGGACTACGCGACGCGATTCGACCGGCCCCCCCTTGGGTCGCTCCGTTGCGGCGATGCCGAAATCGATGAGCTTGTAGATTCCCTGCGAGAAAAGCACGTTCGCAGGCTTGACGTCGCGGTGCACGATTCCCGCCTGGTGCGCGACCGCGAGCGCGGAGGCGACCGCGAGACCGACGTCGATCGCGAGACCGACCCGACTCGGATCGTCCAGCGTCAGATCCGCAAGCTGCTGGTCCAGCGAGACGCCATCGGCGTACTCCATGACGAGACCGAGCAGCGCCTGCGTCGTATCCTCGTAGAGGGTGAAGAAGCGCACCACGTTGGGGTGCTTCACTCGGCAAAGTGCTCGCGCCTCGTCGATCACGCGCGTGCGGAAGCCTTGCGTCTCGACGCCCCCTTGCCCCTCCGCGGCGCCGACGCCGAAGACCTTGACCGCGACCTCGTGGAGCGCCTGCCCGCCGTGCTCCTCGACGGCCCTGAAGACCGGGGCGAACCCGCCCTTTCCGAGCAATGCGCGGCATTTGTAGGGACCGAGAGCGCGAACGTCGTCGGGGAGCTCCAGGAACGCGCGCACCGAAGAGGTGAGGGACGTGAGCGAGCTACGCGGAGGATCGCACGCGCGCGCCGCCTGGTGAAGCCGCAGCACCATCACGCGCGGCCCGCGAGTTCGTGGGATGATGCAGCGGCCCGGCACGCAGGTGCACCCTGCCGGCGAGGTCGCCATGTTCGCGAGCATTCGAACCAAGTTCCAAGCGGCGTCGGTCGCGCTCGTGGTGTTGACGGTGGTGTCACTCTCGATCCTGGCGATTCGCTCGCTGCGGACCGCCCACCTGAGGATGAAGGACTCGGGCGAGATGGCCGCCGAGACCAGGTTCGAGGACGAGACACGCCGCCACGTAGAGATCATGGCGCTGGCCATGGACGCGGCTCTCCTCGCGAAGCACGACGACGTGACGCAAACCGAGCGCGAAGCGCTCGCACTGGCTCGTGCAGCTCACTTCGACGACAGGCGCGGCTACTTCTTCGTCTACGACCTGGCTGGAAACGTTCTCGTTAATGGCGGACAGCCGGAGCTTGAAGGGAAGAACAAGTGGGACCACCGTGACCCTAAAGGCAAGCTCGCAATCCAGGAGCTACAGCACACGGCGATGACCGGCGGGGGATTCGTCGAGTACCACTGGCTCAAACCCGGCGGCGCAACGGAGCCGGTGGCCAAGAAGGCCTACGTTCGAATGCTTCAGCAGCGCAAATGGTGGATCGGGACCGGCGTCTATCTCGAAGACGTCAACGCCACGATGGCGCGCGACGACGAGCATTCTCTGGGGAATGTGCGCGTGCTCTCGTGGCGAATCGGCCTCGTCGCGTTGGCCTTGTGCGTGGCGGCACTCCTCGCAGGCGGCGTGGTCGCCGGACGCATCGGCCGGCCGCTTCAGGAGATGGTGGGTGCGGCACGGCGCCTCGCCAAGGGCGACGTCGCGTTTCGCGTGCCGGTGCATGGGCAAGACGAGGTCGCGGAACTTGCGCGGGCGTTCGAGGCGATGGCGCACGACATCGAGGCGATGGCGAAGAAGGGACGCGAAGACGAGCGCTATCGGAAGCGCCTGCTCGAGAGCCTTGCTGACGGCATCGTCATCACGAATCCAAAGAACGACATCGAAGAGATCAACCCCGCGGCGGAGCGAATTTTCGGCTACGAGCCTGGGGAGCTGGTCGGTCGCCCCACCATCATCCTCGTCCCGGAAGCACAGCAAGCGGAGTACGAGCGCAACACGCTGCAATCTGTCCTTGCCGGCGCCAGCGTCGTGCACGAGCGCGTCGAACGCCGACGAAAAGATGGTTCGACCGTGCGAGTCCGCGTGACCGTTTCGCCAGTACTCGGCGAAGATGGCGAGGTCGCGTTCCGGATTCACTCCGTAGTGCCGATCGCGTGAACGCGAACGCGGCTAGGGACCACGCGCGGCGCTGTCGCAGGATCTCAGAGAGTGCTCGAGTCGTTCGAACGCGCGAGACTCGCCGCGCTTTGCGCGCTCGACTTCCGCACGCGCAGCGGAGGTAGACTGTACGGCCAACATCACGCCGCCGCCGAGCGCGATCACGACGAACGCAGCCAGCGCACGGATCGCGTAGTGCCGGCGCCAGTGCCTGCGCTCGCTAAAGGTCAGGAACTTGAGCGCGCGGTCGGAGAGCCGCACCAAGCCTTCGTCCCGTCGCGCGACCACGTCCTGCACCCCGCGGGTCCACGGCGGAACGGACGTCGGAGACTGCTCCCAGCCGGCCGCGTGCCGCTCGAGGCTTGCGAAGAGCAGGCGGGTCGCGCGGCGCTCGGAAATCGTCGCGCAGAGCAGGCGCCAGTGCTGAGCGAGTGCGGCATATGCCAACGCGATCGCGCCACGCTCGGCACGCACCAGACCCAACGTACGCAGCCGAACCAAGACGGTGTCGAGCAAAGACGACCGGCCCACGCTCTCCTGGAGTTGCGCCTCGGTCTTCGGCGCGCTGTCGCCGCCCGGCTCGGTCAGCGCGACCAGCACCTCTAGCGCCAGTCTCCTAGCGATCGGCGAGTAGTCCTTCTCCAGGCGCGCGAGGACGCCGTCGGCGTACCGATCGATCGCACCGGAAACGCCACCGATCTCGCGCCACGCAGCGCGCGAGAGGAACCCATGCTCCTCCGTCGGCGCGTCCTCGCGGCGAACGCGCGCGCGGTGGTCCCAGAGACAGGCTAGCGCGTGTTGCACGAGCGCCATCGGCGCCGCGGAGCGCTGGATCTCCTCGGCCACTTCCCGCTGGAAGTCGTCGTCCTCCCAGCCGTAACCGAAGACCTGGACGCCCCCGCTCAACACCTCCGACCAGCCCGAAGACTGGAGCGGTGAGAGCGACATCCAGCGCACGTCCGCGCCACGCGGCAAGACCGGCGAGAGCAGCAGTTCCTCCAGATGATCGCTCGAGACGGCGCACAGCACGCGCATCCCCGGCGAGACGCGGGCCGCGGCGTCGGCGAGGAAGCGCCGCGCCGCGGCCGGGCCCGTCTGCGCGTTGGTGACGAGGGGCCGGACCTGCACGTTCGACGCGACGGCCATCCGCGCCGACGACGGGGCGCGCGGCTGCGGATGCCACGACGGCGAGTTGCGTGCGTGGGCAGCGGGCGGCGCGGAGAGGCGACGCCCCCCACTGCGCGCGGCCACCGTGAGCGACGTCGCGATGACTGGAGCGTCGTGCGCAAGCGGCGCGATTGTCTTGCGCGACTCCTGCCGGTCCTCGACCGTATCGACGCCGGTCGCGAACCAGCGCTCCACGTCGTCGAAAAAGACGAGGAGGCCTATGCCCGATTGCTGCGCGTGTCGGACGAGTCCGGCATGAAGCGTGTCGGGGTCGAAGCGGAGGACTTCCGGGAAGACCGGCCGGAGCGCCATCGTCAGCGCCAGCCAGGGGTCTTCGTGGGACGGCACGACGACCGCACGCCACTGCGACGTCTGCGCTTCGAGATCACACGACTCGATCGCGGCGAGGACGCCGGCGTGGCAGAAGCTCGTGCGGCCGGAGCCTGCCGGCCCGGCGACCATCAGAAGCGGCGCGCTCCGCAGCAGGCCGAGCGCAGTGGCTAACTCGCCCTGACGACCGAAAAAGCAGTCGCGATCGATCACTCCGTACCGACCGAGCCCTCGAAACGGGCCGACGTCCTCGATGGGCAGGGATCGAGTTCGCGCCCGCGCGAGCTCCCGAATGACCAGGTCGAGCTTCCCCGCAACCCACGCGCCCGACGCCGGTCGCTCGGCTCGATCCGGCGCCAGCAACTCATCGACGATGCTCGCGAGCGCGTGGGGCGTGCTCGGTGCGAGCGTGGCAACCTGCGGCGCGCGCTCGCGACCGTCGAGGACGCCCAACCGCACGCCGCCATCGGAGGCGGCCGCCGGCAGCTGCCCCGTTAGGCAGCAGAAGAGAGTTGCCCCGAGCGCGTAGAGGTCGCTCGACGCCGTAGGAGCCCCCCCCTGCGCGACGCACTCCGGGTCTTCGAACCCGAGGGTGCCCCGTTGTGCGCGCGAGCGGGTGTCGCGAGACGGCAACTTGGGCGCAAAATCGGGGCGCGTGTCGCGCGCGCCGAGCTCGCCAAATTCGTCGTCCGCAAACGGGGAGCGGCCATCAAAGCGCGTGGCTTCGCCCGCGAAGAGCGCTGCGCCGCCGAAGTCGACCAGCTTGTAGGCGCCGCGACCGGCGACGAGGATGTTCGCGGGCTTGACGTCCCCGTGCACGACTCCGAGCTGGTGAACAGCTTCGAGCGCCTTCGCGATGGCGAAGCCGATCGCCGCGACGGTGCGCGGCAACAGCGTCTCCTTCGTGTCCTCGTCCGCCCGCTCGGAGTCGCGGCCCTGGATGATCGCGTCCAGCGAGCGACCGACGACGTGTTCCATCGCGAGCGCGATCACCGTCCCGTCTTCGGACGCGTGCAACCCGTGAAGCTGTACGATGTTTTCGTGCTTGAGCCGCCCGAGGATACGCGCTTCGGCGAACACCCGCTGACGCGCCTCGTCATCGGAGTGCCCCGGCCGCGAAGCGACGGCGAAGAGCTTCAGCGCAACCTCACGGGGCACGCCGTCCCCACTCGCGTCGACCGCCAACCAGACCGGCGCGTAGGCCCCTTCCCCGAGTGGTCGATCGAGTAGGTACGGGCCGATTCTGCGTTTCTCTGGCGCGCGGGATAGAAACGCGCGCATGATCCGACGGCGCTCGTAGTTCGGCAGCGAGCGTCGGATCCGTTCGAACGCTTTCGCGACGACCGCCGCCGATCGCGGACGATCTTCGCGCGAAGGCTCGAGCAACC
>CAIXWQ010001134.1 GCA_903923175.1 uncultured delta proteobacterium
GCCCTGCTCCCCGCGCCGCTCGCGCATGCGCCCCCCGCGCTCGTGCGCCTGCTGTTCCCCTCCGCTGCGAGGGGAGCGCCCGCGCCGACCGTCGCGTCCGTGCACGCGGCGCTCGCGGCGGCGCGCGAGACCGTGTCGCCCCCCGCCGACGAGCAGGATCGTCACGGCGCGCTCGCGGTGCTGACCGATCCGGGCTGCAAGAAGGCCGAGAACGAGGACTCCGTGGCGTACGCGCGCGGAGAGCACGCCGGCGAGCCCTGGTCGGTGCTGGTCGTGTGCGACGGCGTCTCGTGCTCGACGCACGCGGAGATGGCCTCGACGATCGCCGCGGAGACGACCTGCGCGGCGCTTGCGCACTTCGCGCGCAGCGGCGAGCTCACGCACGAGGCCGCCTCGCTCGCGGTGGCGGAGGCCATCCGCGCCGCGCACGTGGCGATCTGCGCCCAGCGTCGGGGAGATCGCGCGGCGCTGAGCGCGCCGGCGGAGGAGCCCAACCCGCCCGGCACGACGATCGTCGCGGCCCTGGTGCACCGGCGCAGGGCGACGGTCGGCTGGGTGGGCGACAGCCGCGCGTACTGGATCACCGCGCGCGGCGGCGAGCTGCTCACGCGCGATCACTCCTGGATCAACGAGGCGGTCGAGCGCGGCGAGATGTCCGAGGCCGAGGCGATGGCCTCGCCGCTCGCGCACGCGCTCACGCGGTGCCTCGGGCCGCTCGAGGTCGGCGAGGCGCTCGAGCAGGTCTCGCCCGACGTGCGCACGCGCGACCTGGCGGGGCCGGGCGAGCTGCTGCTGTGCAGCGACGGGCTCTGGAACTACTTCCCCGAAGCCGACGCGCTGCGCGCGGTCATGGAGGGGGCGGGCGCCGGCGCGAGCGCGGGGCTCGTGGCCCGGAGACTCGTGAACCACGCGCTCGCCCGCGGCGGACACGACAACGTGACCGTGGCGATCTACCGGCATCGCTGACGCCCGTGCGCCGCCTGCCGTAGCGCGTTGGCCCGTGTACAATCGCGCCACACGTCCGCGGGAGCGACCATGGGATTCACGATCGAAGCGTTCCAGAACAAGTTCCTCACGCCCGGGCAGACGCGCGTCGACGGCATCCTGACGGTCACCGCGCCCGACGACCTCGCCGCGACGGCCGGCGGGCCGCTGGTCGTCGGCTTCATCCTCGACAAGTCGGGCTCGATGGCGGGCGATCGCATCAACTCGGTGCGCCGCGCGGTGACGCGCGCGATCGAGATGCTCGACGCGTCGGCCTGGTTCTTCGTGGTCGCGTTCGACGGTGGTTCGACGATCGTCGTGCCGGAGATGCAGGCGAGCCCGCAGGCGAAGCGCGACGCCGCGAAGGCGCTCGCGGACGTGAAGGCGGCCGGCGGCACCGCGATGTCGACCGGCCTCGCCGAGGCGCGCAAGATCTTCGATCGCGCCCCCGACGCCATCCGGCAGGCGATCTTCCTTACCGACGGCAAGAACGAGTCGGACGAGAAGGGGGCCGTCGGCGACGAGCTGAAGCGCTGCGAGGGGCTGTTCGAGTGCGACTGCTGGGGGGTCGGCACCGACTGGCGCGTCGGCGAGGTGCAGCAGATCGCCGAGGCGCTGCTCGGCAAGGCCGCGCTCATCCCGGAGCCGGCGGGCATGGACGCGGCGTTCGGCGAGGCGATCTCGAAGGCGGCCGCCAAGTCGGTGCGCGACGTGCGCCTGCGCCTCTGGTCGCCGCAGGGCTCGCGGCCGGTGTTCGTCAAGCAGGTGAACCCGACGATCGAGGAGCTGACCGACAAGGCGAGAGTCGTCTCGCCGCTGGTGCGCGAGTACATGACCGGCGCCTGGGCCAAGGGCGAGTCGCGCGACTTCCACGTCGCCTTCGAGGTGCGCGCGGGCGCGGCCGACGAGGAGATGCTCGCGTGTCGCCCGAGCATGGTCTACCTCGCGCCGACCGCGGACGGCTGGAGCGAGGTCGAGGACAAGGCGCCGCAGGGGCGCGTGTTCGCGAACTGGACGAACGATCCGTCGCTCTCGTCGCGCATCGACAAGCACGTCGCGCACTACACCGGCCAGAACGACCTCGCGAAGGCGATCGTCGAGGGGCTCGAGCTCCGCGAACGAGGGGACGAGGCCGGCGCGACGCAGCTGCTCGGCCGCGCGGTGAAGATCGCGCACGAGTCGAAGAACGCGGAGATGACCCAGCGCCTGCAGCGCGTGGTCGACGTCGTCGACGCGTCGACGGGGACCATCCGCCTCAAGCGCGAGGTGAAGAAGGCCGCGGCGATGGATCTCCAGCTCGAGTCGCGGACGACGAAGCGCGTGGCTCGAGGCGGTCAGCCGCCCAAGGCCGGCGCATGACGGTGCGCTGTCCCAAGGGGCACACGTCGGACGAGACCGACTACTGCTCGGTGTGCGGCGCGCAGATCGGCGGCGCGAGCGCGGCCGCCGCGAGGCCCGCGGCCGCGGTCGGAGGGGCGCGCCCGGTGGCCCTGGGCGAGGCCTGTCCGTCTTGCGGCGAGCCCCGCGCCGACGCCGACGCGCGGTTCTGCGAGGTCTGTCGGTTCGACTTCGTCGCGAGGCAGAGCGGCCCGCCGCCGGTCGCGCAGGCGGCGACGAAGCCCCCGGCGTCGGTCCCCGCGCCCTCGCCCGTGACCGGGGCGGCGCGGCCGGCTCCGTTCGGCGCCGGCGCCGGCGCGTGGGACATCGTGGTCGCGATCGATCCGTCGCTCGACACCGAGCCCGATCCGGAGTCCCCCTGCCCGACCGGCGCCCCCGACGCGCTCGTGCCGGTCGATCGCGAGGAGCTGCTGATCGGCCGCCGCGACGATCGCCGCGACATCAAGCCGGAGATCCCGCTGAGCGATCCAGGGGCCTCGCGCCGCCACGCCAAGATCGTCCGCAACGCCGACGGCACGCTCGCGCTGCTCGATCTCGCGTCGACGAACGGCACGCGCCTCAACGGCGAGGACATGCCCGCGGGCGGGCGAAAGGCGCTGCGCCCGGGCGACGCGATCACGCTCGGCCGCTGGACGCGCCTCACCGTGCGCGCGCGCCCGTGAGCGCGCCGTGCTGACCGAGGAGCAGGCCGACACGCTGCTCGCCGCTTGGGACGAGCGCCTGCGGCGCGTCGACGAGAGCCTCCTCGCGCTCGAGGGGGACTCCACGTGGCAGCTCATCGCGCCCGGCGGGCGGCTGCTCGCGACGCTGGAGGGTCCGACGCGGGCCGAGGTCGCCCCCGCGGTCGAGGCGATGACCTGGCTCTTCGAGGATCGCGAGCGGCTGGTGGCGGTCGTCGAGCGGGCGCGCGCCGTCCGCGCGTCGCTGTCGTCGCTGGCGTTCTGGCAGAACGACGAGAAGCTCGCCGAGCTCGAGGCGCTGCTGACGGGCCCGTCGATCTCGCTCGGCGCCGAGCTCACGCCGCTGTCGCGCCGCTCGCTGCTCGACCCCGGGCCGCGCGAGGTCGCGATCTCGCCGGAGGCGGTGGTCGCGCGCATGACGACCGCGTTCGAGACGACGCGAAACCTCACGGCCCGCCTGTCTCGCACTTGGGCGAAGCTCGAGCCGGCGCTCGAGGAGATCGAGAAAGAGCTCCAGCTGCTCGAGCGCGAGCGGCCGCTCCTCGACGCCGATCCCGAGGCGCGCGAGGCGCTCGCGTCGATCGCCGCCGAGGTGAACGCGCAGCGCACGCGCGTCGCGCGCGATCCGCTCGGCGTGGAGGGGAACCTCCGCTCCGCGATCGCGCCCGAGCTCGCGAC
>CAIXWQ010001135.1 GCA_903923175.1 uncultured delta proteobacterium
CGGGCACGGCGGGCGTGTAGGCGTCGGCCATCCCTGGGCGCGTCGCCTCCGAAGCCATGCGCACCGGCGCGAGCTCGTGCGTCGAGCTCCCCTCCGACTCGCGCAGCAGCGGATCGAGCGAGTCCCAGAAGTCCTTGAGCGACTGCGGGCGCAGCGACGGCTCGGGGCTCAGCGCGCGCTCCAGGATCTGGTCGATGCGGCCGACGAGGTCCGGGCGCTCGCGCAGCCCGTGCGCCAGCGCGGGGAGCCGCTCGGAGAGGCGCGGGCGAGGCGCGGTCGCGATGAGGCGCAAGGCCTCGAAGGGGTTGCCGCTCCCCGCCGGGAACGCCTCGCGGCCGGCGAGCAGCTCGAACACGATCGCGGCGAAGGAGAAGACGTCGGTCGCCGTGCCGACGCGCGGGTTGCCCGGCTCGTACTGCTCCGGCGGCGCGTACGCGAGGCTCACGCCGGCGAGCGCTTGCGTCGCCGTCGCGCGGGTGTCGACGAGCTTCACGAGCCCGAAGTCGGTGACCTTCGCGACCTCGCGCCCCGCCTCGTTGGAGATGAGGATGTTCGACGGCTTGAGGTCGCGGTGGACGATCCCCTCCGCGTGCACCGTCTCGAGCGCCTTGGCGACCTCGCGCGCGATGCGCCGCGCGCGCCGCACCGGCAGCCCGGCCCCGCGCGTGCGCTCGAGGACGGCGAACAGCGACTCGCCGTGCACGTACTCGAGCACGGTGAACGGCAGCGTCGCGTGCTCGCCCGGCCGGATCGGGTTCGGCAGCGGCATGCTCGCCTCGCCGTGATCGTAGAAGCGAACGATGTACGGGCTCGGCTTCAGCTGCGAGAGGCGCCGCAGGATGTCGGCCTCGCGCTTGAAGCGCTCGAGCGCGTCGCGCGTGGCGGTGTCGGGTCGGAGCACCTTGACCACGACGGGGAAGCCGTCGACGTCGTCGTAGCTCGCCTTGAAGACCCACCCCTGGCCGCCCTCGCCGATGAGCTCCACGACGTGATAGCGGACCCCCGAGCCAAGGAGGACCGTCCCGATCATCGCGTGGGTGCCGGCGGCGTTCGCCGTCATCGTCGTCTCGATGCGCTCCAGGTCGCGGTCGAGCGGCGCGCTCGACCCTCGGAGACCGGATCGGCCCCCGACGGCGCATGATGCATCAAGAGCGCGCTCAATTCATCGAATGCGGCTGCGAATCCTTCGCGGTCTGGGCGGAGCGCCCCGCGCGGGCCATCGCCCGCTCCAGCGCCGCGCCGACGAAGCCGGCGAAGAGCGGGTGCGGCGCCATCGGCCGGCTCTTGAATTCCGGGTGGAATTGGCAGCCCACGAAGAACGGGTGGTCCTTGAGCTCGACCATCTCGACCAGCCGCTTGTCCGGCGAGGTCCCGCTGACGACGAGCCCCTTGGCGACGAGCAGCTCTCGGTGCTCGTTCGAGACCTCGTACCGGTGGCGATGGCGCTCGCTGATCTCCTGCGCACCGTAGAGCTTCGCGGCCACGGTGCCGGGCTGAAGCGTGCAGGGGTAGGCGCCGAGGCGCATCGTGCCGCCCTTGTCGCGGACGCCGCGCTGCCCCTCCATGAGATCGACCACCGCGTTCGGCGTGTCCTTGTCGAACTCGCGCGAGTTCGCGTCCTCGAGCCCGGCGAGGTGGCGCGCGAACTCGACGACCGCCATCTGCATGCCGAGGCAGATGCCGAAGAACGGCACCCCCTTCTCACGCGCCCAGCGGATGGCCTCGATCTTCCCCTCGGTGCCGCGATCGCCGAAGCCGCCCGGCACGAGGATGCCGTCGAGGCCGGCGAGGATGGCCTCGGCCCCCTGCTTCTCGATGTTCTCGCTGTCGATGTACCGGAGCTCGACCTTGCAGTCGTGCGCGATGCCGGCGTGGATCAGCGACTCGTGCAGCGACTTGTAGCTGTCGCGCAGGTGCACGTACTTGCCGATGATGCCGATCGTCGTGGCGCCCTTCTGCGGCGTCTTGAAGCGCTCGACGACGCGGTGCCACGGCGTGAGATCGGGCCTGCGCGACCAGATGTTCAGCTGCTCGCAGATCTTGGTGTCGAGCCCCTCGGCGTTGAGCGCGAGCGGCAGCTCGTAGATGCACGAGACGTCGATCGCCGCGATGACGCTGTCGACCGGCACGTTGGAGAAGAGCGAGATCTTCTCCTTGATCGAGCGGCTCAGCGGGCGATCGGTGCGGCAGATCAGGATGTCGGGCTGGATGCCGATCTCGCGCATCTGTTTGACGGAGTGCTGCGTCGGCTTGGTCTTCAGCTCGCCCGCGGCCGCGATGTGCGGCACCAGCGTGACGTGCATCGACACGACGTTCTGCGGCCCGAGCTCGAGCTTCAGCTGGCGGAGCGCCTCGAGGAACGGGAGCGATTCGATGTCGCCGACCGTGCCGCCGACCTCGACGATCGCGACGTCGACCGACGAGCCGCCTTCGATGGTGGCCTCGCGGATGCGCGCTTTGATCTCGTCGGTGATGTGCGGGATCACCTGCACCGTGGCGCCGAGGTACTGCCCCTTGCGCTCTTTCGAGATGACCGCTTCGTAGACCTTGCCGGTCGTGAAGTTGTTCGTGCGCTGCATGCGCGACGACGTGAAGCGCTCGTAGTGCCCGAGGTCGAGATCGCCCTCGGCGCCGTCGTCGGTCACGAAGACCTCGCCGTGCTGGTACGGCGACATCGTGCCGGGATCGACGTTGATGTACGGATCGAGCTTGAGGTTGGTGACGCGCAGGCCGCGTGCCTCGAGCAATGCTCCGACGCTCGCTGCGGCGAGCCCCTTGCCAATCGACGAGACGACCCCGCCGGTCACGAACACGAACTTCGTCGGTCGGCTCATCGCTCTCCTCGCTACTCCCAAATGGCACACGGACGGGCGCGCGGACGACTAGCGTCCGGCGTCCGGTGAGGGAGCACGACGGTGCGGGACCGACGTGCGTGGCTCCCGCGCGTCGGGATGGAAACCTACTGTCGCCCGACAGGGTTGTCGAGCACGCCGCGCTGCGTCTTCTACACTGTCCAAGCGCGCTGCGCCGGAGTAAGCTACAAGGCCCGACTCGACGACCTCGGCCGTCACGAACGATCTGGAGCCTCCTCATGGATTTCAAGCAAAAGCTCATGCAGGAAGGCATGAAGCTCATGTCGAACCCCAAGGTCATGAAGCTCATGCAGGACGAGCGCGTCATGAAGGCCGTCATGACGGCGATGAGCATCCCGGCGAAGGTCTCGACCTTCGGCGAGAACGCGGGCGAGAAGGTCGCGAAGTCGCTGCACATGGCGACCGCGCAAGAGGTCAAGGACCTCAAGCGCACGATCCGCAAGCTCGAGGAGCAGGTCGAGACGCTGAAGCGCAACGGCTCTCACTGAGCCGGGCGCGTCGTCGCGGGCGGCTCGGCGCACGCGACGAGCGAGCAGGCAGCGAGCACGATGGGCCTTCGCGGTGCGCCGCGAGGGCCTTCGGTCGTTTTGGTGCGCGACGTGCAGCGTTGCTGGCGATGACCCACGAACGGAGCGTCTTCACCGCGCGAAACGCCGCGCTCCTCGGCGTGGTCGTGCTGATCGCCTTCCTCGCGAGCGCAGACGTCGCGCTGCCGCTGCAAGCGCGTCTGCCGGGCATCCTGCTGCTGATGCTCTTCGCGCTCGGGCTCGTCCTCTGGAACCGGATCGCGCCGCTCTCGCACGGCGGCGTCCGCGCGGCGCACGCCCCTTCGCGGCGCCGCCGCGGCCACCGCTGACCCTCGCTCGCAACCGGCTCACAGGGCGCGAGCGCGGGCGCGGCCGTCCGTGCTGCGCCCAGCTCCCCACGTCGACCGACGAGCGCGGCGCGGTCGGGTGAGCTGCGGAACGGTGCTCCGAATTTCCATGCGCGAGGCGAGCACCGCTATCCTTCGGCCGAATGTCCGACGCCGATGACTTGCTCGAGGTCGACGGCGAGGGGGTCGCGCGGCCGCTGGGGGTGACGGCCGTCCACCACCTCCGCGCGCGCGTGGGCGTCATGCAGGTGCTCCCGGCGCCGGCCCACCTCGCGGTGCTCCGTCAGGTCTCCGGTCCGGCCGCGGTCGATGGTCGCGCGTGCCTGCTGGCCGGCGAGCTGCGCACGCCGGGGGCGATCTGCGACATCGTGTCGTTCGTCGCGCACGCGGGCTGGCGCGGCGAGCTCGTGGTGATGGACGGGCTGACCAGCCGCTCGATCTACTTCGATCAAGGGCAGGTCGTCGGCGCCGCCTCGACGGTCGAGCGCGAGCGCCTGGGCCTCGTGCTCTATCGCTACGGCATCCTCGACGAGGCGCAGCTGCAGGCCTGCTCGACCGCGGTCGACGAGGGGCGCATGCGCTTCGGCGAGGCGGCGGTGCGGTTCGGCTACGTGTCGCGCGAGCGCCTCTTCAACCTGATGCCGCGGCAGACCGAGGAGATCTTCTACGGCCTCGTGCTGGTGACCACCGGGATGTTCTATTTCCTCGACGGCTTCGAGGAGGCGCTGCTCTCGGCGCGGCAGCAGCTCGCGGTGGCGACGCTGATCCGCGAGGGGGTGCGTCGCATGCACGAGATGCGCTACTTCCGCTCGCGCATCCCGTCGGATCGGCACGTGCCGTGCGCGCAGGAGGGGCGCACGCCGCCCGAGACCGATCCCCCGGGCGTGTTCGCAGCGATCGATGGCCTGCGTTCGGTCGCGGACGTGTGCCGCGCGGTCGGCGAGGGCGAATTCGAGGTCACGCGCGCGGTCTTCCAGCTGGTGCAGGCGGGCTGCGTCGCGATCCGGCCGCCGCCGCTGCGGCCGAAGGAGGCCGTCGAGACCTACAACCGCGCGATCGCGATGATCCTGCGCGAGCTCGACGCGATGGACGAAGGCGACGAGATCCGCACGCAGCTCGCGAAGTTCGCCTCCACCGGCGGCGTGTACGGCGCGCTCTTCGCGGGCGCCGGCCCGGCCGACGACGGCACGCTCAACGCCGCGAGGATCGTCGAGAACCTCTCGCGCTTCGAGAGCCCCGGCGAGGCGGAAGAGCTGATCGGGCGCTGGCTGTACGAGTACGCTTCGTACGCGTTGTTCCTCGCGAGGCCGCACCTCCGTCGCTCCGAGGAGAGCAAGCGCGCTCGCATGCCCGCGGGCGAGCGCGCGGCGGTCTCGCAGCGCGTCGCCGTGCTCCTCGAGCCGATCGCGCCCGCCGGCACCCCGCTCCGTGGCCGCCCGCAGAGATGATCCCGACCATGCGCAGCTCGCTCGCCGTCCTCCTCGTCGCCCTCTTCCCCCTCGTCTGCGCCTGCGGGAGCAAGCCCGCGCCCGCGCCGCCGCCGCCCGCCCCCGCGGCGTCGGTCGTCGCGTCCACGCCGCCTCCGCCGCCGCCGAAGTGCGAGTCGCTCGACGAGAAGTGCCCGGCCAAGCCCGGCACCCGCGCGCGGATCGTGCTGTCGCGCCTGAGCTTCGAGCCTCCGCCCGGCTGGGTCTTCGCGCAGGAGGCCGAGCAGACGATCGCCACCTCGGGCGACGCGCGCATGGCGCTCGCCGTGTACGACGCCGCGCCCAACGAGAAGGACGAGAAGGCGACCGCCAAGAACCGCGACGCCGCGCTCGCGAGGCTCCTGCAGCGGCTGACCGTCACGCCGCCGGCGAAGAAGGCGATGCCGTGGAGCGCGAAGCCCGACAAGACCACCGTCTCGGGCGCGCTCAAGATCACGCTGTGGCAGATCGACGGCGCCTCCGCCGACAAGGTCCACGGGCCGATCGTGCTCGCGCACGCCAGGCTGAACGGCGCGGGCGCGGTCGCGGGCGTGATCGCCGTCGGGTTCGTGCCCGACGACGACAAGGCGGGCTCCGACGGCGCGATCCTGACGGCCATCGACTCGCTCCGGGACGAGCCGGCCGAGGCCGGCGGCAAGGGCGCGTCGCCGCCGGGCAGCGCGTCGCCGTGAGCGCTCCCTGGCTGCCGCCGGGGCAGATCGTCGCCGGGCGGTTCACCATCAGGGGGCTGATCGCGCACGCCGAGGGGGCGGCGACGTATCAGGCGATCGTCGCGCCGGGGCACGAGGTCGTGCTCAAGGTGTTCTCGCCGGCCCTCCTCGCGTCGCCGCCCGCGACGGCGATGTTCGAGCGCGTCGCGGCGATCAACGAGGCGCTGCCGCCCGACTCGGCCATCCCCGTGCTGGAGCGCTGGCAGGATCCGGAGACGGGCGCGCCATTCCTGGTGACGCCGCTCAGCGCGCACCCCTCGCTCGCCGAGCTGGTGCGGCTCTGCCCGCTCTCGGTCGGCGAGGCGGCGGCGATGGCCGTGAGCGTCGCGCGCGTGCTCGATCCGGCGCATGCGGCGCGGATCGTCCACCACGCGCTGAAGCCGACCAACGTGTTCCTCGGGCCGGCGCCCACGCACGCGGCGCACCTGATGGACTTCGGCATGAGCGCACTGCGCGCGGCGTGCGGGCTCGTCGAGCCGCGCGCGCTGCCGTGGCTCGCGCCGGAGCAGCACGCAGCAGAGCCGGCGTGGACCGCGGCCGACGTCTACGCGCTCGCGCTGCTCGTGTACTTCGCGGTCTCGGGCAAGCCGCTGCTGCGCGGCAGCGACGCCGCCACGCTCGCCGCCGAGAGCGCGTCGATCGTCGGTTCGCTCGCCGCGCGGGCGCGCGAGGACGCCGTCGCCTGGTCGCCGGAATTCGAGGCCGCGATGGCGCGGGCGCTCGCGGCTCCGCCGAGCGCGCGCTTCGCGTCCGCGGGAGCGTTCGCGGCCGCGCTGCTCGCCGCCGCGCCCGCGTCGATGCTCGCGCAAGCGTCGCCTGCCTCGCCCACGGCCGGCGCGCCCGCCTCGCTGCGCCAGTCCGAGGCGCGGCTCTCCATCGGCACCCCGATGCCGTCGAGCGCCCTCATCACCGGCTCGCAGCCGCGCCTCGCCGTCGCCACGGCGGCGAGCTCGAGCGCGCTGCTCACCGGCTCGCAACCCCGCCTCGTCGTCGCGGCGCCCGAGCCCGCGGCTCCGAGCGCTCCGAGCGCTCCGTCCGCTCCGACGCGGCCGAAGCCGCTCGCGGCGACGATGATGCCGCGGGTCCTGACGCCGCCTCCGACGCCGGCGCTTCCGACCCCCAAGCTCGCTCCCGGCATGCGCACCGGCCTGACGCCCCTGCCGTCGCCCGCGGCGCGGCCCCTCCCGGCCATCCTCGCCGACGCCACGATCCCCGACGCGTTCCCTTCGCACGCCGTCCCCGCGCCGCCCTTCGAGATCGAGCCGCTCACCGCCGCGCCGTCCCCAGCGAGCGTGGCGTCGGCAGCGGCTCCGATCGCGGCGTCGGCTCCGATCGCGGCAGCGGCTCCGATCGCGGCAGCGGCTCCGATCGCGGCAGCGGCTCCGATCGCGGCAGCGGCTCCGGTCGCACCTCCTGCCGCCTGGTCGCCCGCCGCCGACGCGCCCGCCGTGGCCTCGGCCGACGTTCGCATGTTCGGCGTGGCGACCCCTCTCCCCGCCCCGGTGCTCGGTGGGGGGGCAGGCGCGGCGCCGGCGCCCGAGCGAGGACGCGGCCGCCGCGTCGCCGGCGTCGTCGTCGGCCTCCTCGCGCTCGTCGGGCTCGTCGCGGCGGCGCTCGTCGTCGTCCCGCGGATGACGTCGGGCGGAGCGAAGACGGCAGGCCAGGCCGCCGGACCCGCCGCCGAGGAGCCGAGCGAAGCGCCGGCCGCGCCCAAGAAGGACAAGAAGAGCAAGCCACCGCCCGCGGTTCCGGGCTCTGCCAACGAACACGTCGACGAGCCCGCGCCGCTCGCGAGCGCGAGCGCGAGCGGGCCGGCGCCGAGCGCCTCGGCCACGCCGTCGGCGAGCGCGTCCGCCTCCTCGGCGCCCTCGGCGGCCCCTTCGACCTCGGCCGTCGCGCCCGCCGCAGAGGGCGACGTGGTCCTCGAGATCACCTGCAGCCCGCCGTGCGACACGGTGACCGTCGATGGCGCGTCGGTGAAGAGCCCCGTCACGGTGGCGGCCGGCAGGCACGTGCTCGTCGGTTCGAAGAAGGGCTACGAGTCGCAGGGCAAGGTGCTCGAGGCCAAGGCCGGCACCACGCTGAAGATCTACTTCCCGCTGGCGAAGACCGGCGTGAAGAAGGACTGCGGCAAGTTCCTCAAACGCTGCGACTGAACGGCGAGCGCGGCGCTTCGTCGCCCTCGGGCTCGCCGTCCGACTCGCCGGCCGAGGCTCGCTCGGTCAGGTCCGTGATCTGCAGCGCGTGCAGCGCGCGCAGCGCGAAGTGCTGGGCCGACTCGCGATCGAGCGCGCGTCGCGTCGCGTGCAGCTCGGCGCGAAGCACGACGATCTCGGCCTCGAGCGACGGGAGCGCGAGCCGCGCCTCGTCGAGCTCGCGCTCGGCCTCTTCGAGATCGTCGCTCCGCGAGCTCGCCAGCGCCTCGATCGCCTCCACGTGGCGCTCGCGCGCGGCCGCGTCGTCGCGCCGGGCGGTGCGCTCTGCGAGCAGCGCCGCGTCGCGCGCGGCGGC
>CAIXWQ010001136.1 GCA_903923175.1 uncultured delta proteobacterium
CGCCACGCTGCGGATGTCGGGCGGCTCGGCCGACAGGCGCGCGAGCACGGCGTCGAGGCCTGCGGCGCGCGCGAGGGGCGCGACGACCGGCGTGCATTCGAGCGCGTCCGACGGCGCGTTCGCGGGCGCGTTCGACGGCGCGTTCGCCGCGGGAGGCTCGGGCGGGAAGCTGAGCGTCGCGCCCGCGCTCGGCTCGAGGAGCTTCGCGATCCCGAAGTCGAGCAGCTTCACCTCCCCCTCGCTCGACAGGATGGCGTTCGCGGGCTTGATGTCGCGATGCACGACGCCGCGCTGGTGCGCCGCGGCGAGCGCGCGCGCGACGTCGAGCCCGATCGCGAGCGCGGTGCGCCAGGGCACCGGCGTCTCGAGGCGATCGAGGCTCTGCCCGCGCACGAACTCGGAGACGAGGTACGGGGCGCCGTCGGCCTCGCCGACGCGGTAGATGGCGACGACGTTCGGGTGCGTGAGCCGCGCGATCGCGCGCGCCTCCACGAAGAAGCGTCGCCGCGCTTGCTCGTCGGCGTGCGCGGCCGCGATGAACTTGATCGCGACGGGGCGGTCGAGGAGCGTGTCGCGCGCGAGCCAGACGTCGCCCATCGCGCCGCGCCCGAGCAGCCGGACCAGGCGATAGCCGTCGAACTCCCGCGGACGCTCTTGCTCCATCGACCGACCTCGGTGGCGCGCGGGCGGGGCGGCGACGTCGACGCCCACGCGACCCGATCGGAGCTACGGCCGCGGGGGGGGCGCGCTTTCGCGCCGCGCGCCCTTCATCTTCCGCGCGGACGGCCGGCGTCGGCGCGCGAGGCTCGGGCGGAGCGGCGCTTCGCTACGGCGGAGCCTGCGCCGCGCCGCTGTCGGCGACGCCCTCGCGCGCGTCGTGGCCCGCGCCCGGATCACGGGCGGCCGGCGATGCAGACGCGCCGTTCCCGCGCCGTTCACGCGTGCTCGCCTCGGCGCTCGCCGGCGCGCGCGCGTTGGCGCTCGAACTGCGTCGTGCGATCGTGCCGGCATGGACGACGACGAGGCCGAGCGCTTTCGGCAGCTCGAAGCGACGATCGGCGCGACGAAGTTCGTCATCGGCGGCCCGGCCCCGGCCGCCGCGGCCCCGCAGCCCGACGAGCTGCTGCTGCACGGCGGGCAGACCCACCTCGCGGCGCGGTACGCGCTGCGCAAGGCGCTGCGAATCGGCCGGAGCGAGCGCGTCGGCGACGAGACCAACGACGTCGTGCTCGCGTGGGACGAGACGGTCTCCTCGCGCCACGCGCGGCTCGAGCTCCGCGGCGGCCAGTGGTTCGTGCTCGATCTCGGCTCGCGCAACGGCGTCTTCGTCGACGGCAGGCGCATCGATCGGGAGCTCGCGCTCCGCGGCGGCGAGTCGATCGTCATCGGCGGCGCGGAGCTGACGTTCGTCTCGCGTGGTCGCGCGCTGCCGTTCCCTCTCGCCGTGACCCGCGCGCTGGTGTCCGCGCAGCAGGGGCCGCTCGCCGTGGCGAAGTCGGTGTGCGACTCGCTCGACACCGTCCTGCGGTTCTTCGCGGCGGTCGAGCTCGGCGCGCTGCTCGCGCGCCCCGATCCGGCGCGGCTCGCCGCCGTCGCAGGCGCGTTCGCGGGCGTGCGTGCGAAGATGTCGCGCGGTCAGCCGTTCACGATGGGCGACTGGAAGAACCTCGGCTTCGCGCTGGCTTCCGTGCTCGGCCCCGCCGAGGACGAGCGCGTCCGCGCGGTCGCGCGGGCGTTCACCAACGCGAATGGCTCGCCGACGTCGCTCGGTCAGCGGATCGGCGCGACGATCACGTGGCGCAACGGCCAGCTCGCCCACGCGCCGCTGGTCGCCGAGGAGTCCTTCTCGGTCGAGCAGCCGCGCCTCACGGCCACTTGGGACGACGTCTGCGAGGCGATGGCGCCGCTCGCTTCGTTCGAGCTGGTCAGCCGCAAGTCGCTCGTGGACACCGACCTCGAAGCGATGACGTACGAGTACGATCTGCTGCTGCACCAAGGGGCGCAGGAGCTGTTCCCCGTCGTGCGCCGCACGCTCCGCCGCAGGCTCTCCGAGGGGTGGTGCTACCTCGTCGGCGATCCCGACAACGTCGTCTCGCTCGAGCCGATCGTCGGCGTCGGCCTGGGGGAGCGCACGCAGAAGATCGAGGTGGGGGTCGCCGAGCACGTGAGCCTCGCGCCGCGCGCGCTGATCCAGCTCCGCGGCGTCGCGTCCACCGCGACGTTCCGACGCGAGGTGCCGGCGACGAAGCCCTTCGAGGCGCTCGCGGCGCTGCTCGCGTGAGGGCCGTGGCGAGCTACGGCGCGCCGCTCACCACAGCACGTCGCCGCGAATCGCCCGCGCGCCCGTCGTGCGATCGCCGAGCTCCCCCGACGCGTTCGCCCCCCAGCACTGCACGCTGCCGTCGTTGCGCAGCGCGCACACGTGCGTCGACGCCGCGGCGACCTCGCGGACCTCGTCGAGCCCCGGGATCAGCATCGGCACCCTGCGCCCCTCGCTCGTGCCGTCGCCGAGCTGACCGAGATCGTTGCGCCCCCAACACTTCGCGTGGCCGTCGTCGAGGCGCGCGCAGCTGAGCCCGCGCGCGACGACGAGCTGCGAGACGTGCTGCAGCCCCGGGATCAGGCGCGGATCCGCGTGGTCGACCGTCGTGCCGTCGCCCAGCTCGCCGTGCTCGTTCTCGCCCCAGCACGCCACCGTGCCGTCGCGCAGCCGCGCGCAGGCGTGATCACGCGAGGCCGCCACGTCGACCACGTGATCGAGCTGCGCGACCGGCGTGGGCGTGACCGGCCCATCGGCCAGCGTCCGGCTCGGCCGCGCGCCCCACTGCCGCAGCACCCCCTCGGGCCACGCGCCGAAGCCGTGCCCCTCGCCGAGCGCCAGCTGCACCACGCCGTCGAGCGGCGGCACGGGCGCGGGCGAGAGGCGATCTTCTTCGGGGCCGCGCGCGAGCTCGCCCCGCGGCGAGCGACCGAAGCAGCGCACGCTCGCGTCACGCAGGCGCGCGCAGGTGAGCCCCTCGCCGACGAACACGCGCGTCGCCTCGGGGATAGGCGCCTCGACCGGCCACTGCGTGTCGTCTCGCCCGCCGGTGCCGAGGGCGCCGTGCTCGCCCGCGCCCCAGCAGCGCACGTGCCCGTCGTGCAGGCGTGCGCAGGTGTGGTCGTAGGCCATCGCGAGCTCGGCGACGTCGACGAGCCCCGGCACGCCGACCGGGCGCGGCGCCACGCGCCCGTCGTGCAGCAGCCCGAAGCAGCGCACGCCGCCGCTCTCCATGCGCGCGCAGGTGCGCTCGTCGACCGTCGCGATCTGCGCGACCAGGTTCGGATCGCGCGCGGAGCTCACGAGGGGTGCCTCGCCGCTCGCGGGCGCGCTCGACCCGGAGGCGATCGTCGCCGCCCGCGGCGCGCCCGCGCTCCGCGTGGCCGAGCCGCACGCGGCGATCGCGAGGCTGGAGATGACGCACGCGACGCACGCGAGAGGTCGCGGCGATCGGCGCGCGCGCACCAGGCGAGTCCAGCGTCCGCCAGGAAGCTCCACCGAGACGAGCCTAGCAAGCGCCCCGAGTCCCGATCCGCCGCGCAGCGGGTGTCCGTGCGGGGCGGAGCCCCGAGCGCGCCCACACGCGCTCACCTCGCGTCCCGCGATTCAGCGCGCGGGGAACGCGAACGCGAGCCCCCAGCTGCCTACGATCATCGCCAACGAGAGCCCGACGTAGCCGACCTGGAGCCAGTCGATGCGCCGGTTGGTCGGCGTGTCGGCCGAGATCAGGTAGCGCGTGAGCACCCCCACCAGGCAGCCGGCCAGGATGCCGAAGCCGTGCGCGGCGAGATCCGAGTGCGGGCTCGAGCCGAGGAAGCCGAGCAGCGCGAGGCCGCCCACCAGCGGTGCGGCGTAGTCGGTCCAGCGCCGCGCGCCGGTGCGCAGCGTGTGCAGCAGCTGGGTCGTCACGAGCAGCCCGACCGCCGCGAACACCGCCGTGGACGCGCCGATCGAGCGATGCCCGAGCGGGTGCGCGACGGCGTTGGCGACGTTCGCCACCGTGCCCGCCACGAGCGTGTAGAACAGCGCGCGCCCCGCGCCGAGCCGACGCGCCAGCATCGCGAGGAAGATCCCGCCCGCCACCGCGTTGCCGGCCACGTGCGCGAAGTCGGCGTGCAGCGTGAGGCCGGTCAGCGCGCGCCAGACCTCACCCTGCCGGATGGCGAACGCGTCCGAGACGCCGTGCCGGAACCAGGTCGAGTCGAAGCGCGACTCGCCGGTGAGCACGAAGAAGAGCAGGATCGCCGCGGCGTAGAGCACCCCGAGCGCCGACGCGGGGTAGGGGAGGCGCTCGCGCACCCGCGGCTTGCGCGCGTCCCAGGTCCGGTCCTCGTCGGCGTACTCGTTGAGCGCGTCGATGGCGCGCGGCGCGTCGGCGGTCGGCACGCTGAACCAGTAGCCGTTGGCGCGTGACGAGACGCCGTGCGGGATGTCGAGCGCGCGCAGCACGAGGGCGAAGTCGTGCAGCCGACGCGGCGGGACCGGCCCCACGAGCGTCACCCGCGAGGGGGCGCGCTGCGGTTCGTGATCCGAGGGCTCGTCGTCGCCCGCCAAAGGAGCTCCTGCGCCTCGGCTCGTCCGGGCCAGCTCGTTCGTGCGCGCGAGGCGCTCGGCCGGGTTGGCGGGATGAACCGGAGGGAATGCGGCGCGCATGGCACCGAACCCCGTGAGCGGGGCGTGCGACATCGTAGCGGTCACGGACCACTCCTACACTCGAGCGCGCACGCGTGCGTGAGGCTCGCCAGGGCTCGCTTGGCTGGATCGAGCGCGGTTGCGCCCGGCGGCTCGAGGAGTCGAGCTTGCAGCTGCGTCGCCTGCCCTACGGATGCGGCCCTCGGGCGCGACGTCACGCCAACCTAACGCCGGATCCTGCGCCGTCACGGGGGGGGGCCGAAATTCGAAACGCCCCCGGCCGCGTCTCGATTCGCAACGCGGGCCGACCGCCGGCCGTCCGGGTCGTTCCGAGGCTCGGCCGCGGCGTGACGCTTTTCGCTCTCGGCCCTTGCGTTCGCGCGGCCCGATTGTCGATCATCCTCGGCCATGTCACCGAGCGCGCCCGCCAACCCGCGGGACACTTCGCTCAAGGTCGCCCTCTGGCTCGTCGATCGCCAACGCGTCGACGACGCCGTGGCGATCCTCGCGGCGTGGGCGGCCAACGGCGAGAACGACGCACAAGGCCAGAAACTCCTCGCCGAGGCGCTCCGCATCAAGGGCGACTCGCCGGTCGCCAAGGCGGCCTTCCAGTACATGGAAGGGGTCGCCGGCGTCGTGCCGGTGCTCGCCGAGGCGGTCCAGAAGTGGACGGTCGAGGAGCTCGCCAAGCTCGAGGCCGAGATCGCGCGCCCGCGGTTCCTCAAGGCGCAGGTCGGCTTCAACAACAACCTCAAGTACAAGGGCCACGAGTACCACGTGCAGACGGAGGACTCCGGCCTCCAGCGCCCGCACATCATCACGCACCTGTTCGCCGACGGCGGCCGCGTGATCAAGTCGTTCAAGCGCAGCTACGCCGAGCACGTGACCCGCGAGGACGTCGTCCCCTTCGTGCGCGCCTGGATGAAGGGGCAGCACATGGAGATGGTCCTCGCGCTGCGCGACGAGAAGTTCGACGGCATCATCGCGGGCAAAGAGCGCGGCGGCATGGACCTGCTCACCGAAGCGCCGCAGGTCGACCTGAAGAAGGTCAACAAGAAGGACGTCGACCAGGGCAAGGGGGTCATCTTCAAGGTCGCCGGCGCCCCTGCAACGCCCGCCGCTGCCGCGCCCGTCGCCGCTCCGACGCCCGTCGTAGCCCCGGCGCCCGCGGCGCCGACGCCCTCGCAGCCGAAGCTCGAACCGGCGCCGGTCTCGAAAGCACCCGCCAAGGTCCTGCGCTTCGTGCTCCACGTCATCCGCGCGAAGGGCGGCATCGTCGATCGCTACGAGGTCCCCGGCGACGACGTCGTGCTCGGCGCCAAGGACGGCCTCGCGCTGCCCCACGAGAAGTTCTGCCACCCGAGCGAGGCGGTCTTCCACTTCCGCGGCGGCGAGCTCGTGGTCGAGGATCTCGAGGGCGGCAACGGCGTCTTCATCCGCATCGTCTCGCCGGTCGAGATCGAGGTCGGCGACGAGTTCGTGGTCGGCGATCAGCTGCTGCGCGTGATCAAGCCGCCGCCGCGCGACGACAGCCCCGGCGAAGGCCCGACGTACTTCTGGGCCTCGCCGCACCACGCGCACTCGTTCCGCGTGCAGCAGATCCTCGAGGGAGGCCGCCTCGGCGCCTGCATGGTGGGCAGCGGCACGACGCTCACGATCGGTCGCGAGACCGGCGACATGAACTTCCCGAGCGACCCGTTCGTGAACGATCCGCACTGCTACGTCGAGGAGCAGGCCGGCGCGATCGTGCTCGCGGATCTCGGCTCGAAGCACGGCGTGTTCGTGCGAATCCGCGGCGAGCAGAAGCTCGGCACCGGCGACGAGATCCTCGTCGGGCGCACGCGGCTCCGCGTCGAGATCAAGAGCTGAAGCAGCAGACGCGGGTGCCCCACCCCGGTCGTGCTCGCGCCCGTGCTCGGTGCGTGCTCGGCCGAGGACGGCCTGCGCGCGCTCCTGCGCGCGGGCGCTGCGCGCGACCGCCCGCCCCAAATCGCGCGGCCACGGGCCGCGCTCAGGGGCGGGACCACGATGACCGGTGACAAAACGGCCCGAGGCGCCGCGATCTCTCGCGACGCCTCGTTCCGTTCGCGCCTACCGGTGGAGCCGGTGGCGCCGCTTCTCAGAAGTCGCCGTGGCCGTGGCCCGCGTGGCCACCGCCGCCCGGGGCGGCCTTCTCGTCCTTCGGCTTCTCGGCAACGAGCGCCTCGGTCGTGAGCATGAGGCCCGCGACCGACGCCGCGTTCTGGAGCGCCGTGCGGACGACCTTCGCCGGATCGATGACGCCCATCTCGAGCATGTCGCCGTAGGTGTCGCTCGCGGCGTTGTAGCCGTAGGAGGCCTTGCCCTCCTTGACCTTGTTCACGACGATCGAGCCTTCGCCGCCCGCGTTCGCCACGATCTGGCGGAGGGGCTCCTCGATGGCGCGACGGACGATCTTCACGCCGAACTGCTGCTCCTCGGAGACCTTGAGGTTCGCGAGGACGTGCTGCGCGCGGATGAGCGCGACGCCGCCGCCGGGGACGATCCCCTCTTCCACGGCCGCGCGGGTCGCGTTGAGCGCGTCTTCCACGCGGGCCTTCTTCTCCTTCATCTCGGTCTCGGTGGCCGCGCCGACCTTGACGACCGCGACGCCGCCCGCGAGCTTCGCGAGGCGCTCCTGGAGCTTCTCGCGATCGTAGTCGCTCGTGGTGTTCTCGATCTGGGCGCGGATCTCGGAGACGCGAGCCTTGATCGTCTCCTTGGTGCCGGCGCCGTCGACGATGACGGTGTTGTCCTTGTCGATCTTGATGCGCTTGGCGCGGCCGAGATCCGACAGGGTCACGTTCTCGAGCTTGAGGCCGAGCTCCTCCGCGATGACCTGGCCGTTGGTCAGGATCGCGATGTCCTTCAGCATCTCCTTGCGGCGATCGCCGAAGCCCGGCGCCTTGACGGCGCAGGCGGCGAGCGTGCCGCGGAGGCGGTTGACGACGAGCGTCGCCAGGGCCTCGCCCTCCACGTCCTCGGCGATGATCAGGAGCGGCTTCTGGGCGCGGGCGATCGCCTCGAGCACCGGGAGCATGTCCTTCATGTTGGAGATCTTCTTCTCCGAGATGAGGATGTAGGCGTCCTCGAGGATCGCCTCCATGCGCTCCGGATCCGTGACGAAGTACGGCGAGAGGTAGCCGCGGTCGAACTGCATGCCTTCGACGACGTCGAGCTTCGTCTCCGCGGTCTTGTTCTCTTCGACCGTGATGACGCCCTCTTTGCCGACCTTCTCCATCGCGTCAGCGAGGAGCTTGCCGATCTCCGCGTCGCCGTTCGCCGAGATCGTGCCGACCTGGGCGATCTCCTTCGGGTCCTTGGTCGTCTTCGCGTTCTTCTTCACTTCCGCGATGATCGCCTCGACGGCCGCTTCGATGCCGCGCTTGAGCTCCATCGGGTTGTGGCCGGCCGCGACGAGCTTGCTGCCCTCGCGGTAGATCGCCTGCGCGAGCACGGTCGCCGTCGTGGTGCCGTCGCCGGCGACGTCGGAGGTCTTCGACGCGACCTCGCGCACCATCTGCGCGCCCATGTTCTCGAACTTGTTCTCGAGCTCGATTTCCTTCGCGACCGTGACGCCGTCCTTCGTGATGACCGGCGAGCCGAAGCTCTTCTCGATCACGACGTTGCGGCCCTTGGGGCCGAGGGTGACCTTCACCGCGTCGGCGAGGGCGTTGACGCCCGCGAGGATGTAGTTACGCGCAGTCTCGGTGTAGACGATCTCTTTGGCAGCCATTTCGGACCTCGGAAAGTACTAGAAGAGGAGAGTTCGGAGACGGGGGTGCCCACCCCCAGCCGTGCTCACCCGCGGACCTCGCTGGCGCGGAACGGACTCGCGTCCGTCCTCGTTCGCCTGCGATCGTCGCGGGTCACGCGGCCGCCCCTCCCGCATCGGCGCGCGAGCGCGCGTCAGGGAAGGGGCGATCGGGTCACTTCTCGATCACGCCGAGGATGTCGTCCTCGCGGAGGATCAGGTGCTCCTCGCCGTCGATCTTGACCTCGGTGCCCGAGTACTTGCCGAAGAGGATGCGGTCGCCGGCCTTGACGTCGAGCTTGCGAACTTCGCCCTTGTCGTTGGCCTTGCCGTTGCCGACGGCGACGACGTCGCCCTCGATCGGCTTCTCTTTGGCGGTGTCGGGGATGAAGAGACCACCCTTGGTCTTCTCCTCTTCCTTCACGCGCTTCACGATGACGCGATCCTGCAGCGGGCGGATCTTCATGGGCACAGCCTCCAGGCGAGGGCGTGGCGCGGTCGCGCGCACGCCGGAACGGTTCGGGGACACGCCAGCCGTCGGGCAGCTCGAGGCCGATGAAGGGCCCGAGCGTCCGAGGCGGGGTGCGATTGTTAGCACTCGCCGGGTGCGAGTGCTAACGACGGCGGGGGCACAATAGGTACGCTGGGATACCTGTCAAGGGCTCCCCGTGGCGAGGAGCCGGGGAAATCCCTGGGCAAACGGGGCGCGACGGCAGCCGCGCCGCGCGTTGGCACCCTGCACGAGCGAGCGCCAACGCTCGAGCGCGGGCACACCTTCCACGACCCCGTTCGCGGCGCCGAGGACTGTGCCTGCGAAACCTTTGCGTCGTACCCCATAGAGGAGCCCCGCACTTCGGACGGCAAGAACGATCCCCGGCGCGGGGCACCCGGAGAGGGTGCTCGCGTCGGGCTCCCGCTCCCGGTCTCCCAGAGGGGCACGAGACGCGAAGGAGGTACGGAGCGATGTCGATCGAGACGAAGGCGCGGATCAGCGAGTTCTTCCTCGAGAGCGTCGAGGCGGCCTGCCGCAACCAGCGGGTCGAGGCGAGTCACGGAGCGCAGGCCTACGTGGCCGGGCTCCTCGAGGACTTCGTGCGCCCGGACGCGAACGCCGCGCTCCGCGAGACGCTCGATCGTCCGCTCACGCTGGTGCTCGACGAGGCGATGCAGACCCCGTCCGGCGAGCGCTTCGAGAAGCTCCGAGGGCTCGGCGACGGCACGCTCTACGTCTCCGGCTTCTTCGGTGAGCACCTCGAACGCCGCGGCGTCGACGACGAGTTCGTCGCGTCGATAGGCGGCTACGCGTACCGCTCCGCGGCGACGATGATGCGGGCCGGCAGCAGCCCGCCCACGACGTTCTTCGATCTCTTCACCGAGCTCGCCGAGCGGTTCCACGCGCTCGTCGAGGTGATCGCGGAGATCGCCGACCGCACGAACTTCGCGCCGCGCACCCCGTCGGGCACGCTCCGGCTCTACGAGAGGTGGCTGCGCACCGGCAACGAGCGCCTCGCGCGCGAGCTCGCGGCGCACGGCATGACGCCGGTGAAGCCAGGCGCGGCGTGACCGCGCCGAGCGCGGAGCGAGCTTCATGACCGGCGTCCTGGTCGCGAAGATCGTGCGCGAGCTCGAGCGCTACTACGACGCGAGCGCCGAGGAGGTCGCTCCGTTCGTGCGCGCCTGCTCGGGCGAACCGGGCGAGGCGCGCGAGTCGCTCCTCGTGCGCGAGTCGACCGAGGACGAGTCGCTGGAGCTGCGGCTCGTCCTCCCCGCGCGCGTCGCGGAGGCCGAGGCGCGCGCGTGGCCGGAGCTGACGCTGGACGAGCGCTGCCAGCTCGTCGAGGGCGCGAGCCACTTCCTGCTCGTCTGCGAGCGGGCGCGGGCAGGGCGCTCGACCACGCAGCTCGAGCTCGAGCTGCAGGCCGAGGTCGACAAGTGGCTCGTGCTCTCGCGCGGCGGCCGCCTCGCGCCCGAGCACGACGACGCGCTCCTCGACGCGCTGTACGGCGAGCCCGCCTACCTGCACGACGCGAGCTCCGTGGAAGGAGCGCGCTACCGGCTCGCGAACCGGCTCGGCGCGCGGTTCGCGAAGCACCTATCGAAGAGCTTCGCCCGCAAAGGGCGCCACCGCGACATGCGCCAGGCGCTCGCGCGCTTCTATCGGATGAGCCAAGAGGACAAGCTGCGCGCCGCGGCCGGGTGAGCGTGACGCGCGCCTTGCGCCAACGACCCGGCGCGTCGCCGAGAAGTTGGCCCGGCTGCCCCACGCGCGCGAGCGTCCGAGCCACATGCTCGGCGATCTCGCGAAGCGGGCCGTGAACCTGGTCGTCGTGCTGCTCGCGGCGGTGACCTTCTTCCTCGTCCCCTTCGGGCGAAAGACGCTCTTCGAGCACCTGAAGGCCGTGTTCTCGACCCCGGAAGCGGCGGAGATGGGGCACGAGATCGCCAAGACGAGCCAGAGCGTCGAGCGCGTCGTGCAGGCCGAGGTCGAGGGGGCGCCGCGCACCGTCGCGTCGGCGGCGCCGCGGCGCTAGGCGAGCCCTCGTGCGCTCCAAGCTGCTGCGAAATCTGGCCGGCGTCGTCATCGCGATCGCCGTCGCCGTCGGCGTGCTCTGGCTTCAGTGGCGCAGCGACATGGCGCGCGCGAAGGAGGGGCGCGAGATCGTCGAGGGCTTCCGCGCGCCGGCGTCGAGCGTCGGGTTCGAGCGCGTGATCCAGGCGTGGCACCCCGGCTGTCGCGTGGCGTGGAGCGGTCGTACCGAATCGGGCTGCATGGATCAGGTTCGCGTCGAGGGCGCCGTCACGGAGCCGAGCGACCACGAACCGCGTCAGCGCTACGAGTTCGTCGTCGACGTGAACACGCACCAGATCGCCCCGGGCAACGAGCCAGGAAGGCGCGCCATCGCGGCGCTGGCTCCCAGCGGGTCCGCCTCGGCGTCGGCGCCCGGTTCCGCGCCGCGCTGAGCGAGCCGCCCAACCCCGTCGTGGGTCTCGGACGGCGCCCCTTGCGTGCGGCCCGCGTGCGAGCGAAAACGCGGTTCATGTCGACGAACGCCGAGCTCATCGCGATCGGGAACGAGGTCCTGCTTTCGAACTACCGCCAGGCGCCGATCGTCCTCGATCATGGCAAGGGGTGCGAGCTCTGGGACGTCGAGGGGCGTCGCTTCCTCGATCTCTACGGCGGCATCGCGGTCTCCGCGCTCGGGCACGCGCACCCCGCGCTGGTGCACGCGCTGCAGACGCAGGCCGGCAAGCTCCTCCACGCGTCGAACCTGGTGTGGAACGAGCCCGCGGTGCTGCTCGCACGGAAGCTCGTCGGCCTCACGCGCCCCGCGGCGGGCGGCCCCCCGGCGCTTGCGCGCGCGTTCCTGTGCAACAGTGGCACCGAGGCGATGGAGGCGTGCGTGAAGCTCGCGCGCCGCCACGCGTTCCTCAAGGGCGAGACCCAGCGCACGCGCTTCGTCGCCTTCAAGAACTCGTTCCACGGCCGCTCGATGGGCGCGCTGCCGCTCACCGGCACGCCGAAGTACTGGGAAGGCTTCGGCGCCGATCTCGAGCGCGTCGTGCACGTCGACTTCGGGCAGCTCGATCAGGTGCGCACGTACCTCGAAGCGCACCCCCGCGAGGTCTGCGGGATCGTCGTCGAGCCGGTGCAGGGCGAGGGGGGCGTGCTCCCCGCGCAGCCCGGGTTCCTCGCGGGCCTGCGCGCGCTCGCCGACGAGTTCGGCGCGCTGCTGATCGTCGACGAGATCCAGACCGGCATCGGCCGCACCGGGCGCTGGTTCGGCTACCAGCACGCCGGCATCACCCCCGACATGATCCCGCTCGCCAAGGGGCTCGGCGGCGGCATGCCGATCGGCGCGATGCTCGTGAAGGAGTCGCTCAACGGCGTGCTCGGCCCGGGGACCCACGGCACGACGTTCGGCGGCAATCCCATCGCGTGCGCGGCGGCGCTGGCCGTGCTCGAGACGATGGAGAAGGACGACCTCGTCGCGCGCGCCGCCGAGACGGGCGAGTACCTCTCCTCGAAGCTACGCGAGGTCGCCAAGAAGCTCCCCGGCGTCTTCGACGGCGAGCGCGGCGTCGGCCTGCTGCGAGGCCTCATCATGGCGCGCGGCGTGGAGGCGCGACAGATGCTCGCGGCGGCCCGCGACAAGGGCGTGTTGCTGTCCGTCGCGAGCGAGCGCGTGCTGCGCGTGACGCCGCCGCTGGTGATCGAGCGCGCCACGATCGACGAGGCCATCACCGCGATCGAGGCCGCCGCCGCGACGATCACGGTCCCCTCGCCGCGCGACACGCAGCCGTCGCGCTGAGAGACTGTGAACCAGTCTCTCCGGTGGGGTTTGGCCCCGACGAATCGCATTCGGCGGGGCGGGGCGGTGCCGACCGCCCCGGTGGGCAGTGAAGAGCGCGGGATTTTCCCCGAGTCTGAGGCGGCACGCGCCGCCTCGATGCGAGCCCCGGCCCGCGCCGGGGCCTCGCAGCGAAGGCCCCTCGCCGGGGCGCTGCGCCCCTCGCGCGGTCGTCAGCGCACGTGCGCCGCGACGACCTGGTAATCGCCACCGCGCTTGCCGCGCAGGACCTTGCGCAGGATCCACTCGCCGGCCGCGTAGACCGGCGTCGTCACCGCGTCGGGCCACTCGAAGTACGCGAGCGCCACGCGCGCCGGCCAGAAGTGCAGGTGCTCGACGTCGTCGACCGCGAAGCCGACGTCGCGCGCGACCTCGAGGAACTCGCCGAGCGCCATGTTCAGCACGCGGTGCAGTGGGCCCTTGTGGATCGGCTCGAGGAACAGCAGGCGACCGCCCGGCTTGAGCGAGCGCTTCGCGCGACGCATGAGGTTCTCGAGATCCGCCCGCGAACGACACGCGATCGTCGCGACGCCCCAGGACACGACCATGTCGTACTGCGCCTCGTCCTCGAGCTCGAGGGCGCTGCCGACGCGGTACTCCGGGTTCGGCCCGGCGCCGTGCCGCTTCGCGAGCTCGATCGACTTCGCCGAGAAGTCGACCCCGACGACCTCGGCGCCGCGCTCGGCGAGAAAGCGCGCATTGCGCCCCGTGCCGCAGCCGAGATCGAGGATGCGCTTGCCGCGGACGTCGCCGAGGAAGCGCTCGAAGGTCTCGCCGATGTCGCGGTAGTAGTGCTTGTTGAGGTGGTTGTTCGCCCACGCGGAGACGGCGTCGCCCTCTTTTTCGGCGGCCTTCGCGTCCCAGTAGTCCGACGTGCAGTAGATGCGCTCGCGATCGAGCCGGTTCTGCACCATCGCGCGGATCCCGCTAATTTTCACGGCTTCCCTCTTCGTCGAGCGCCTGGAGCACGTCGATCGTGCGCCGCAATTCGGCGTTCGTGAGCTTGTGGTAGTAGGGCACGTCGAGCACGGCGTCGGCGAGCTTCCACGCGTTCGCATGCTCGCGGCCGCAGCCGAGGAACGTGAAGCTGAACGCGAAGTCGAGGCCGCGCGCGACGGCGCGGCGATACAGCGCGAGCTTGTCGCCGCGCGCGCGAATGGCGAAGCGGATGCACGCCCAACGGTCGCGCGCGCCGCTCGGCTCCGTCGGCGGTAGCGCGAACGTGCGCGCCCCGCGCAACCCCTCGTGAAGCCGCGCGTAGAGCTCGCGCCGCCGCTCCACCAGCGCGTCGAGACGCTCGATCTGCGGCAGGGCGATGGCGGCCTGCCACTCGGCGAGCGCGTGACGGTGGAACACCGTCCGCTCGGCGCGGACCACGGCGTCGTCGTTGGTGAAGCGCCCGCGCCGGGCGAACATCGCTTCGTGGAAGACGCGGTAGGCCGCGTGGTTCTCGAGCGCGAGGTAGGCCGCGCCGGAGGCGAGCCAGCGCGCGCGAAGCCCCGTCGGCAGGGGGCTCCAGCGTCGCGCGGCGACCTCGCGCGTGCGCTCGAACCAGCCGCGATCGCGCACCGTGAGGAAGCCTCCCTTCAACGGCACGTTGACGAGCTTGGTCGAGTCGAAGCTGAAGAAGCCGGCGTCGGCGAGCGTGCCGGTCTGACGGCCGCCGATCGTGGTGCCGAGCGAGGCCGCGGCGTCCTCGATCACGAGCGCGCCGCGACGTGCGGCGATGGCCTGGATGCGCGCGAGCTCGCACGGGATGCCGAACTGGTGCGTCGCGAGGACCACGCACGTCGCGTCGCAGGCGTCCTCGAGGCGATCGACGTCCAGGTTGAAGCCGTCGAGCTCGGCGTCGACGAAGCGCACGCGCTTGCCTGCGATGAGGCAAGCCTCGACCACCGCCTTGCAGGTGTACGCAGGGACGACGACGTCGGTGCGGTCGCACGCCTCGAGGAGCACCGCGAGCGACGCGCGTCCCGACGGCGCGAGCAGCACGTGCTCGAGCTCGAAGCGGCGCTCCAGCGCCCTCGTCAGCGCGTCGCGCGCCTGGCGCTCGCCGTCGCGCCGGGTGGCGGCCCGGGCGAGCTCGGCGGCGCCATAGGTGACCTTGGTGCGCGGGATCATCGCGGAACGAGCCGGTCGCTACCGGAGATCGCCGGGTCCGTCCAGCCGACTGGGCGGCGGGGGCGTCCGGCGGGGGGACGCCCACAAACGGCAACGCGCACGCCCTCGAGAGAGGGGTGCGCGTGCGCGGCTCGCGGCCTCGCGAGGCCGCGGCGGGTCACTTCCCGCGGAAGACGATCAGGCCGTGCGTGGGGTCGTACGGCGAAACCGCGACGCGGACGCGATCGCCCGGGAGCACGCGGATGTGGAAACGGCGCATACGCCCGGAGAGCTGGGCACGAACCGTCGAACCGACGTCACACTTGATGGCGTAGAAGCCGCCACCGAGGGCGTCGACGACAGTCCCCTCCATCTCGAGCAGATCACCACGACTCATGAAACCTCCGTCGCGCGCGGCACCGTTCGGCGGCCGTACGCGGCGCTGCCTATGGCATGCCAACTCCCGATATTCAAGCGGAATCGCGATCCCGCGGCGTGCGCACGGTCGCGACCAGCGCGACGATGGCGCCGGCGAGCGCGAAGCCGACGCTCGACGCGAGCCACTGCGCGGCGAGCCCGAGCGCGACGTCGCTCGCGACGCCGAGCCGCCCCAGGATGGCGACGAAGAGCCCCTCCCGGAGGCCGAGCCCACCGATGGTGATCGGCACCATCGAGAAGACGTGGACGATCGGCACGCCGACGAGGATGGCGAGCTCGTGCCCCGGCGCGCCGAGCCCGCGCGCCCCCGCGATGACGAACACGATGCCGAGCGCCTGGTAGACGATCGACCAGCCGAGCGCCTCGAGCCGCGCCCCCGCGCTGGTGAGGGGCCCTTCGAGATCCGCGACGATGCCGCGAACGTCCGCTGCAGCGGCGCCGCCCTTGCCGAGCGAGCGCTCGATCAAGCCGAGCAACAGCCGGAACGGCCACGACGCGCCGAAGAACGCGAGCAAGAACGCGATCGCGACGCCTATCGCCGTCCAGCGTAGCGCCGGCGGCACGTGGACCTGCTCGCCGAGCCCGACCGCGGCCGCGATCGCGCCGCTCGCAGCGAGCGCGAGCAGCCCTGCGATGCGCTCGTAGATCGAGCTCGACCACGCGCGGTGCCCGACCTTCAGCCGCTTTCGCGCCCGGATCGCGCGCACGACGTCGCCGCCGACCGTGGTCGGCAGGAACATGTTGTACGTGAGCCCGACCAGCAGATCGCCGTAGAGGCCGAAGAAGCTCACCCGCTCGCCGAGCCGCGCCAGCACGCGCTGCCACCGCAGCACGCCGACCGACACCTGCGCGATCGTGACGACGACCAGGATCGCGAGATCGGCGGCGCCGAGGTGGCGCATGCGCGCCGCGAGGTCGGAGAGCGGAACCTTCCAGAGCACCAGGCCGAAGATCGCCAGCGTCGCGAGCGCCTTCAGCGCGGTCTTCCAGCGCGTGCGCGCGTCGCCCGCGGGGGCGGCAGGGCTCGGCGCGTCGGTCGTGGGCGGAGCGGTCCCCACCTCAGCCTGCTTCGACGTCGAGGCGCATCGTGGCGAGCGCCGAGTCGGCGGCTGCGGTCGCGCTGGCGCGAGAGTCTCCGTGCGCGAGGACGAAGCCGGCGCGCTTCGCGCTGTCCGTGAGCGGGTGCACGCGGCCGCCGACCGGGACGAAGACTTCGGCGAGATCGACGCCGGGCAGCGCGCGCGCCGCGTCGAGGCCGTCGACCGCGCGCACGACGCCGGGCTGCGCGATCAGGAACTTCGCGAGCGCGCCGCCGTGGGCAGGGCCCGTCTTGCCCTGAAGCTCCAGCTCGCGATCGCCGAGCGCGAGGCCGACGATGCGCGCGTACAGATCCACGCCGCTCGCGAGCCGGGTGACGTCCGCGTCGAACCCGCCGCCCATGCGCGCCGCCGTCTCGAAGAGCCACGCGCGCGGCGCGCCGCCGGCGACCTTGGCGAAGGCGACCTGCGAGTAGCAGGGGCCACGCACGTGGCCGAGCGCGCGCGCGCCGCGTCGCGCCTCCTCGACGACGAGGGCCTCCTCGTCGCGCGAGAGCCCGGAGGTGTAGACCTCGGCGATCATCACGCCGAGCGGGCGCTTGCCCGCCACCGTGAGCCGCTCCGTCACGCAGTAGCTGACGAGCCTGCCGTCCTCGATCCAGCCGTTGACCGAGTACTCGCGCCCCTCCAGCCACCCTTCCACGACGACCGTCGGCAGCCCGGCGCTCGCCGCGTGCTCGCGCGCCGCCTCGAACGCGGGGGCGAGCTCGTCGTCGGTGTCCACGCGCGCGACGCCGCGCTGCCCCCAGCCGCGCGCAGGCTTCACCACCAGCGGGTAGGCGTGGAGCGCCGCGAAGGACTGGGCCTCGGCGAGCGTCGTGCAGGAAACGAACGGCGGCACGCCGACGCCGCCGGCCTCGTAGGCCGCGCGCATCGTGTCCTTGTCCTGGCAGCGTCGGATCGTCTCCGGATCGGCGTGGAACGCGAGCCCGGTCCGGTCCGCGACGAGCGCCACCGTGCGTAGCGCGACCTCGCTCCCGCTGGTGGTGATGCCGTCGGGGGCGAGCTTGCGCACCAGTGCCTCGACGGCGTCCGCGTCGCCCGTCGAGACCGCGTGGAACTCGTCGCAGTCGGCGACGCCGATCGCCTGCGGGTTGAGATCGCACCCGAGCACGCGGACGCCGAGCCGCTTGGCGGTGCGGATCAGCGAGAGCTGCGGGAAGCCGCAGCCGACGATCAGGAGCCGCTTCGCGCGCGTCACGCTCGTCACGCTCGTCACGACGATGCCTCCGTGGGCGCGACGGCGGGGTCGCTGGTCAGCAGCGCGCGCGCCGACTCCGGCTCGAGGGACGTGCGGTAGAGCTCGTCCTCCGGCTGCGTGGCCGGGTCCTCGGGGTGGAAGTTGAGGCGCTCGGCGATGTTGTAGAGCGGGCGATCCTGCGCCTGGACGTAGATGCGCGCGATGTACTCGCCGATGAGCGAGAGGGCCATCAGCTGCACGCCCGAGAGCACGACGATCGCGGCGAACAGCGACGACCACCCCTCGGTGCCGTAGCCCCAGATCAGCTTGCGCAGGATGGTCCACGCGCCGAGCCCGAAGCCGAACAGGGCGAACAGCAGCCCCATCGTGCCGAGGTAGCGCAGCGGCTTCGACGAGAAGCCGACCACGAGATCGAACGTGTGGTTGAGCAGCTTGGTGAAGTTGTAGTGCGTCTGCCCGGTGGCCCGCTGGGCGTGCGACACCTTCACGATGCCGATGCGCGCGCCGCTCCACACGATGAGCGCGCTGAAGAACTTGCGGCGCTCGGGGAGGGCGGCGACCAGGCGCGCGACGTGGCCGCTCATCAGGCGGAACGTGGAGACGTCGTCCGGGAGCTCGATCTCCATCATCGTGCGCATGCCCCACTGCATCGTGCGCGAGGCGGCCACGCGGTAGAACGAGTCCTTGCGGGCCTGCCGGATGCCGTAGACGACGTCGAAGCCCTCGTCCTTCTTGGCGATGAGCTTCGGGATCTCCTCCGGCGGGTGCTGGAGATCGCCGTCCATCTGGATGAGCCAGCGGCCGCGCGCGTTGAGATACAGCGCCTCGACCGCCGCCTCCTGCCCATAGTTGCGCGAGAAGCGCACCACCCGGACGCGCGGATCGGCGGCGGCGAGCTTGCGCAGCAGCTTCGGCGTCCGGTCCTTCGAGCCGTCGTCGACGAGGAGCAGCTCGAACGGCGCGCCGATCTGCTCCATCACGGGGACGACGCGCGCCACCAGCGCCTCGACGTTCCCCTCTTCGTTGAAGACGGGGACGACGACGCTGTACGTCGGCCCCGGCCCTCGGTCGTCCTCGGTCATCGGAGGCTCCGGCTTCAGGCGAGGGCGCGGAACGCCGTCGCCACGGCGTCGACGACGCGGTCTTGCGCCGCCGTCTCGAGCGTCGGGTACATCGGGAGCGAGATCGTGCGATCGCCGATCTCCTCGGCGATCGGGAAGCTCCCGCGCGCGAACCCGTAGCGCTCCTGCAGGTACGTGAGGAGGTGGATGGCGCGGTAGTTCACCGCCGTACCGATGCCCGCCTCGCCGAGCTTGGCGAGCATCTCGTCGCGCATCGCGGGCGGCGGCTGGATGGTGAACAGGTGATGGCTCGAGGTGCCTCGGCGCTCGACGAGCCACGGCACGCCGGCGGGCGACGCGTGCCCGTCGACTTTGCCGCCGATCGCCTCGCGCAGGCGCGCCTCGTAGCGGTCCGCGATCGCCTCGCGCTGTGCGCGCTTCGCCAGCACCTTCGGCAGCTGCGGTCGGAGGAGCGCCGCGTCGAGGTCGGTGAGGTTCGCCTTGTAGCCGAGCTCGACGAGGTCCCAGTGCTGGTAGGCCTTGCCGTGCCGGTCGCTCGCCGACTTCGAGACGCCGTGGTTGCGCAGACGCCGCAGGCGGTCGGCGACGTGGGCGTGCTTGGTCGCGACCGCACCGCCGTCGCCCGAGGTCAGGTTCTTGGTCGCGTAGAACGAGAACGTCACCGCGTCGCCGAGCTGCCCGGGGCGCACGCCGTCGCGCTCGATCTCGATGCCGTGCGCCGAGTCCTCGAGCAGGAACAGCCCCTTCGGCCGAGCGATCGCCTCGAGCGCGCGCATGTCGGCGAGCTGCCCGTACAGGTGCACCGGCAGGATTCCCTTCGTCTTCGGCGTGAGCGCGGCGCGCACCGCGGCCGGATCGATGAGGCCGGTGGTCGGCTCGACGTCGACGAACACCGGCGTAGCGCCGAGGTGCAAGATGGCGTTGGTCGTCGAGGCGAACGTCATCGGCGTGGTGACGACCTCGTCGCCGGGGCCGACGTCGAGCGCTTTGAGCGCCAGCACGAGCGAGAGCGAGCAGCAGCTCGTGCCGACGACGTGAGGCGGCGTCGCGTCCGCGCGGCCGCGAACGAGGAACTCGCCGAGCTCCTTCTCGAACGCGGCCACCTGCGGGCCGAGCGTGAGGAAGAGCGTGTCGATCACCTTGCGCCAGCTCTGCGCTTCTTCTTCGCCGAGCTGGTGCCGGTAGAATTCGACCTTCTCGGGCTTGGCCTGCCTGTCCGACGTCGTCATCGAGAACCTCGCGTGCCTCGGCTCGCGGGAGGAAGTCCCGCGCTCTTCGCGACCCGGCAGGGCGGTCCGCACCGCCCGCCGCATCGGCGTGGATCCGCGCTCAGCCCGCCGAGAGCAAGCGCCCGTCGACGCCCATGTCGGCCATCGCGCGCTCGGCCTCCCGCAGGAAGACGTACTGCTTGAGCGTGTACCAACGGCGCTCGTCGGGATCGAGCTGGCCGTCCTTGATCGCCTGCAGCACCTCGCGGATGCCGTCGTCGATGGTGCGCTTGGTGGAGTAGTCGAGCTCGCGGGTGATGCGCTCGAACGCGACGTTGTAGTCGCGCAGGTCGGGGTCGGTCGGCGCGTGGGCGACCTCGGTCCCCGGCACCGCGTCGCGGACGCGGAACGCGAGGTTGAGGATCTGCACGTTGTTGGTGTTCGAGCCGACGTTGAAGATCTGCCCTGCGACGAGCCGCGCGTCGGCGAGGATCGCGAGCGCGAAGGCGTCGGCCACGTCGCGCACGTGCACGAACGGCCGCCACTGGCGCCCGCCGCCGTCGACCGTGATGCGGCGGTTCACGTAGGCGTTCTTCGTCATCACGTTCACCGCGAGGTCGAAGCGCATGCGCGGCGACAGCCCGAAGACCGTCGCGAGGCGCAGCAGCACGATCTCGAAGGGGCCGGCGCCGCGCGGCGTCTTCTGCAGCTCCTGGAGGTGGTCCTCGATCTCGGCCTTGGCGCGGGCGTAGAGCGACACCGGGTGGCGGCCGGACTTCTCCGTCAGGCCGAGCCCCTCGCCGTGGCCGTAGACCGAGCACGACGACGAGTAGACGTACCGGCGGACACCCGCCTCGTGCGCGAGCCTCGCGAGGCGCTTGCCGCCGTCGATGTTCACGCTCTTCGTCAGCTCGGGCTCGAGCTCGCAGGAGGGGTCGTTCGAGATGCCCGCGACGTCGATCACGGCCTCGACGCCTTCGAGAATCTTGGGATCGAACGTGCGCGTGTCGCCGCGGACGACGTTCAGGCGCGTCGGGCCGACCTCGGCCGCCAGCTTCGCGAGCGTGTTTCCGAAGTAGAGCCGGTCGAGCACCGTGACCCGATGGCCGTGCTCGACGAGAACGGGGACAAGGACCGACCCGATGTAACCGGCGCCGCCGGCGACCAACACGTGCATCGAAATAACCCCTTCGTGGCCTCCGGCGGAGGTCCGTCGGACGCGGCAACGGGGCCGGTTAGCACGTCCGGGCAGGGCGCGGAAATCGTCGCACGCCCGCGGACGCGATGGTCCGCGTCGAGGAGTGGCTCGACCGTCGTCAGAACGCCCCGTCCGTGGGGAGCCCCTTCGTGTCGAAGAGCCAGTAGTCGCCGTGATGCGAGAGGAGCTTCACCGCGTCGGCGTCGACCGAGAACACGCGCCGCCGCACCGCTGCCTCGTCGGGCGCGTCGGTCGGCGCCTTCACGAAGACCAGATCGAACGTCCGCGCGTAGCGGCAGCGCGGGTCGTAGCCGGCCGGGCCGAATTCCCAGCCGATCTTCGGCCAGCCCGGCCCTTCGCCCGAGCGGAAGCGAACGGGGACGGAGAGGTAGCGGGCGAACGAGAACGCCCAGTCCCCGTGCTTGCGGGCGCCGTAGTAGGCCGCGAGGTGCACCAGCGGCCCGTTGCGGAACGAGAACGTCTCGGGCGAGTAGACGACTGCCGTCGCGCGGCGCCCCTCGGGCGCGTCGTCGATGACGCGCGAGGCGTCGTTCGTCTCGTGCGCGAACAGCGCCATGTGGGTCAGCAGGCTCACGCCCGTGAGCACCGCGATCGCGAGCGAGAGCCGTCGCGCGCGCGCGCGCAACCGCAGCGGAAATGCAGGCGCCGCGAGCGCAGCGGTGAGCACCACCAGCTGCCCGAGGCGCGGGAAGATCAGGTGCGTGCCGATGAAGACCATCGGCGTGAGCGCGTACGCGCCGAAGAGCGCCGCGAACGGCAGCACGACGGGCCTCGCGCCGACCGCGTCCGCCTCGGACGCGCCACGCCTGCGCAGCGCCAGCGCCGTGCCGGTGGCGAGCACGGCGAGCGCGGCGCCGAGGAGGATCTGGTCGGTGCGATCGGAGTGCAGCCCGGTGGCGAAGGCGCCGAAGAACGCGAGCTTCTGCCAGAGCGGCGGGGAGGTCCCCTCGAGCGTCGCGTCCTTGTAGACGACGGGATCCCACTCGTACTGGACCTTGTACACGGCGACGCACCACGCGGCGCCGAGCAGCAGCGGCGAGAGCGCGACGACGGCGCGGATCACCGTGCGCACCGCGCGATCGCGCCGGCCCTCGTCGGGGCGACCGACGTGCCGCCAGCCGACCTCGGGTGCCAGCGAGGCCGCCAGCAGACAGAGCAGGAGCATCGCGAGCACGTGCGTCGCCGCGCAGAGGAGCCCCACCACCGCGGTCGCGAACCAGAGCGAGGCGCGCGGCCGGCAGAGGGCCTTCGCGATCAGCGCGGCGCACGTCACGGCGAGCGCCGTCCCGAGCGTGAAGTTGACGAAGCCCCAGCCGAGCGAGAAGGAGAAGATCGCGGGCACGAACAGCGCGGCGTGCGAGGGGGGGCGACCGAGGGCGCGCAGCAGCGCGAGCGAGGCGCCGCCGAGCAGGGCGAGAGAGCCCCCGACGAGCAGCCGGCCGGCGAGCTCCACGCCCATGAGCCGCCCGAGCTGCGCGACGAGGATGTGGAAGAGGCCGTTGTACGTGAAGTAGTTGACCCAGTGGCTCGCGTGCTCGGGCGCGTGCGGATCGACGAGGCGCCGCGCGACGTCCGCGAGCGCGAGGTGCTGCGGGTAGTCGACGCAGGGGAGCAGCCGCGGCACCAGCACGCTCGTGGCGACGAGCGCGATGGCCGCCCAATACGCGAGCGTCGCGCGCGGCGTCTCCAGGCTCAGGTGCGCGAGGAGCCCGGCGCCCGCAGGCGGCTCGGGGGCCGCTACCTCTGCGCTGGGCGTGGAGAGCCCCGTGTCCTCCGGCGAGGACGTCCTACGTTCCGCCCCCGTCGCCGAAGCCTTCGCGGTCACTCCTGCGCGCCCTTAGCGCAGCGCGCGGCGGCGAGCCAACCCCGCCCCCTGGTCGGCCCCCGCGATCGTCGGCTTCGCGGCGAAGGACGAGCTCGTCGCCCGGCGCCCCTCAGCGCTCGGCGGTCGGCAGCCAGAGCAGCGCGCCGACGCCGCGTCCGGCCGGGCGCGTGGCGACGTGGAGCTCGCCCCCGTGCACGAAGGCGGCGCGCTTGGCGACCACCAGCCCGAGCCCGACGCCGCCCCGCTTGCTGCTCTGGAAGGGGGTCCCCGGCTCGCCCTTCGCGGGGCGCAGGAGCCCCGGCCCTTGGTCATCGACCGAGATCGTGATCGACGCGGGGCCCTCGCTCACCTGCATGAGGACCTGTCCGCCCGCGTCGCTCGCGTCGATCGCGTTGATCACGAGCGCGTGGATCGCCGCGGCGAGGAGCGGCTCGTCGCCGGTGCGGGGTCGGCGTGCGCGCGCGCCCCCTTCGAGCCGCAGCTGCACGTCCCGTCGCTGTGCGCTGCCGCGGAGCGCGTCGAGCGTGCGCCGCAGCGTGAGCTCGAGGTCGACGAAGCCGCGCGCGCTGCTGGGCCCGAACGCGAGGCCGAGCGTCGAGACGACGTCGACGAGCCGATCGACCTCGCGCCGGCGCATCGAGCCGACCTGCGAGGACGCCGGGCCGCTTCCGACGAGATCCTCGGTGTCGAGCGACGCGACCAGGATCCCGACGACGTTGCGAAGGCGATGGAGCATCGCCGCGAAGTCGCGCTCGTCGAGCCCGCTCGGAGGCGGCGGCTCACCGAGGGAGAGCCACAACGCGTCGAGCGCCGAGCCGTCATGGACCAAGCGCTTGGCGTTGGCACCGCGCTGGATGGCCTCCGGGACGAGCTCTCCGATCACCAGCGTGCCGAGCGCGGGATCGACGCTCGCGCGCGGCGAGCGGTCGCGAAGGCGCCCGTCTTCGTCGACGACCAGCACCGCGCCCGGCGAGGCCACCTCGACCTCGGGCGGCAGGGGAGCCGCACCCGAGAGCATCGTCGTGCGCGACGGGGGAGAGGCCTGCATCCCAGCCGTCAGGCTACCACATCTGCACGCACGCCACGCCGGCCGGGGCCAGGTGCGTCCGTACCAACGCCGTGCGTCACCAGCGGACGCGAACCCAGGTCCCGGGCGCGGCGCCGGCGCGCCCCGACACCACGCCATGCCACCCGCTCGGGATGGCAGGGGTGGTCCGGTTGAAGAGCGTGCGCGCGTCGCGCGGCGCGAGGTTGATGCAGCCGTGGCTGCGCGGCTGGCCGAAGTCGTCGTGCCAGTACGCCGCGTGCAGCGCGTACCCGCCGACGAAGTACTGGACCCACGGCACGTCGTCGACGCGGTACGGGTTCTCCGGCTTGTCGCCCTCTTTCTCGGCGGGCTTGCCCTGGCTCTCCATGCGCGACGAGACGTGCTTGACGTAGACGCGCCACAGCCCCGAAGGCGTGCCGTGCCCCTCGCCCGCGCCGCTCGAGATGAGCGTCGCGAACGTGGGCGTCGTGCCCTCGTAGTAGACGAGCGACTGGCTCGAGAGGCTGATGTCCATCCACGCGTCGGTCGCCGCGACGCCCGCAGGGAGCGCAGTCTGCGCCTCGACGCGCGCGACCTCCCACGTCTTCACGAGCCAGCGCGTCCCCTTCGGCCACGTCGCGGGCGGCGACGTGATCTCGAGGTAGCGCTGCCCCTTCACGTTGATCTCCTTGTCGGCGATCGAGACGTGCGCCTGGAACGGGAGCTTCTGCTCGCCGTCGACGACCTGCTCGCCGTCGAGCTTCCAGACCTTGATCGGATCCTTCGTGCGAACCCACGCGAGCGGCAGGTGCTCGCCGGCTTCGCCCGCCTTCGCGAGCTCGAGGCCGTGGAAGTCGGCGAGCCGCGCGGCGCGGATGCGGTCGGCCGGCACCACCAGGTTCTCGGTCGTGAGGTACCAGTTGCGCCCCTCGGCCTCGAAGGCCGCGACGAACGACAGCCGCATGTTCATCCACGCGCTGCCGAGCGTGGCCTGCTTGCCGATCGGCCAGCCCAGCAGGTTCGGCGGCTGCGCGTGCTCGCCGAGGAACGTCGGCACCCTGCCGAGCGGCATCGCCGTGACGGGCGGCCGCTTCTCGGGCTCGAGCTTCTCGCGCTGCGCGGCCCAGTCCTTGAGGCGCGCCGTCACGTCCCCCTCGACCTGCTTCATCTCGTCCGCGGTCGGGATGCGCGTGTAGAAGGGCGAGGTCTGCGACGTGCCGTAGCCGTACGGGAAGGCGTTGCCGACGTCCGGCGGGAAGTTCGCCGCGGCGGTCACCGCGGGGTCGTCGAGATCCGTCGTGATCCCCTCGGCCCCGTCGCACACGAAGCCGGCGGGCTTCAGCGCATACCAACCCTTGGCGCAGCCGGGCTGATCGGTCTTCTCGGCGGCGCGCTCGACCTTCGAGCCCGCGCGCACGTAGCCTACTACGTCCGCGTTCCACGCCGGCTTGTCGAGGATGCGCGTCCAGACGCGCGTCGTGGAGAGTCGCGGCGGGGGAGGCGGCGGCGGCTCCACGGCGACCGAAGCGCTCGCCACGGCGACGACGCTCGCGACGGTCGACGCGGACGAGGACGGCGCGGGCGCGACGTCGCTCGACGGCGTGGCGGCGGTGGCCGCGGCGTTCGGGGAGGGGGAGCTGGAGGCCGGCGGCTGCCCGCACGCGCTGGCGATCGAGGCGACGATCACCGGCGCGCAGCAGGCCGCGAGGAGGCGCAGACGCAAGCTCATGGCTGCTTATCGCTCGGACCGCGCCTGGGGAAAAGTTCTCGGGCCGCGCAGCGGGCGCCCCGGACGGACTCGCTGACGCGCCGGCGCCGCGTCAGGTGTTGCGGATGCGCGGGTCGAGCAGCGCGTAGGCGAAGTCGACGACGACGTTCGCGAGCACGATGGCGATCGCTCCGACCAGCACGGTGCCGACGATCACCGGCCCGTCGCGATCGCGCATCGCGCGCACGGCGAGCGCGCCGATCCCCGGCCACGAGAAGATCTGCTCGGTGATCACCGCGCCGCCGAGCAGGCCGCCGAGATCGAGCCCGATGACGGTGACGATCGGCACCAGGGCGTTGCGCAGCGCGTGCACGATCACCACGCGCCAGGGCGGCAGCCCCTTTGCGCGCGCGGTGCGGATGAAGTCGTGCTGGAGCAACTCGACGAGCTCGCCGCGGACCATGCGCGTGTAGAACGCGGCGCCGAAGATGCCGAGCGTGAGCGCCGGCAGCACGAGGTGCGCCAGGTGATCGGCCATCGTGTCCCCCGCGCCGTTGAGCGGCAGGATGCCGAGCTGGTAGGCGAGCAGGAATTGCAGCGTCACGCCGAGGATGAACGTCGGCGCGCTGATGCCGACCAGCGCCACGCCGACCGTGACCGCGTCGACCCACGTGTTGCGCTTGAGCGCCGCGAGCAGCCCGCTGCCGACCCCGAGCAGCACGCTGAGCACCGTCGCGGCCAGCGCGAGCGCCGCGGTGTACGGCAGGCGCTCCTTCAAGATGGCGATCACCGGCCGACGCTGCTGGTAGCTGCGCCCTAGGTCGACGTGCAGAGGCCCGAGGTGGCCGCAGGTCGCGTGCGCTTCGTCCTTGCGAGGATCGAAGCTCGAAGGGCCGACGTGGACCAGGCGCGACAGGAAGATGCCGTACTGGACCGAGAGCGGTCGATCGAGCCCGAGCTGCTCGCGGATGCGCGCGACGTCGGCCGGCCGCGCCTGCGGGCCCGCGACCATGCGCGCCGGATCGCTCGGGATGGCGCGGTTGAGGAAGAAGGTCGCGGTGGTGACCGCGAGCACGACGCCCACCGACCAGAGGAGCCGGCGCCCGAGGAAGCGCAGCGAATCGCTGCTCATCGGCCGAGGCTCCCCGCGCCGGTCGGCGTGCGCGGCGCGCGGGGCGCACGCGGTCCGAGGAGCGCACCGA
>CAIXWQ010001137.1 GCA_903923175.1 uncultured delta proteobacterium
CGCCCGCAGCACCGCCGTGGGGCTCGGCGAGCGTGGCCCCCGCGGGCGCGCCCGTCATGCCGCCCGGCGCGATGCCGCCGATGGACGGCGAGCCGGAGGGCGATCCGCGGATGCCGCCCGGTCACCCCGCCACCGGGCCCGGCGCCCAGGGCGGCGCGGGCGGCGAGGCGATGCCGAACCTCCCGCGCGTGCCGCGCGACACGTCGGGGCCGAGCGCCAACGTGCCCGCCAACGCGGTCGAAGCCATCGTGCTCGACGAGAACGACAAGCCGCTCGCGAACGTCCCCGTGACGCTCTCGCTGCTGCGGCAGTCGATCGCGCAGGGCGACACGCGCTCGATGAAGACCGAGACCTCCGACGCGAACGGCGTCGTGCGCTTCTCGGGGCTGCAGACCACGAGCGACTGGTCCTACCAGGTGAAGGTCCAGGCGCAGGCCGAGTCGAACGCGACGGCGACCTACTCCACGCCGCCGTTCAACATGATGGGCAATTCGGGCTGGATCGTGCGGATCCACCGGTTCCCGGTCACCACGCGGTTCGAGGACCTGATCGCGGGCTTCGAGTTCGTCGTCGCGTCGGTGGACATCCGCGAGGACGCCATCGAAGTGGCGATGGAGTTCAACTTCGTCAACCTCTCGCCGAAGGCGCTGAGCCTCGGCTCGGGGCTCGATCTGGCGCTCCCCACTGGCTACAAGGGCCTGCGCGCGTCCGAGACGATGGACGAGCTGAAGGTCGAGCCCATCGAGGGCAAGGGCGCGCACTGGACCGGCTCCTTCGCCCCCGGCCAGTGGACCGTGCAGTACGACTTCAAGCTCCCGTACGACGGCGAGCCCTCGTACGACGTCGATCTCGCGATGCCGCCGCGCGTCCTCAACGCGGCGGTGCGCGTCGCCGGCCGCAAGGGGACGCTCGTGCGCGTCGACGGCTTCGACGCCCCCCGCGAGGACATCGCGCCGAACGGCGCACGCTTCCTGACGGCGACCAAGCGCGGGGATCCGAACAACCCCATCCAGCGCCTCTCGATCCACGTGAGCGGCCTCCCCGAGCCGGGGCCCGAGAAGTGGGCGGCGATCCTGATCGGCCTCGGCGGCCTGCTCGCCGGGATCTACGCGATCGCGCGGGTGTCGCCCGAGAGCGCGGCGCCGGCGCCGATCCGCAAGCGCATGCGCGCGCGGCTGCTCGAGGACATGGTCGCGCTCGAGAAGGCGCACCGCGCCGGTGAGGTCGGCCCGAAGGGCTACGCCGCCGAGCGCGCGCGGCTCCTCGCCGCCATCGCGGACACGCTCCTCGAGGGCTACGCGCCCGAGGCGCACGCGACCCCGGCGAAGGGCAAGCCGAAGGCGAAGGCCGACGCGTAGTCGCCGCGTCGGGGCGCGGGCCTCGGTCGCGCGCGCTACGCTCTCGGCATGCGTCGACTGCTCGCGCTCGTCGCGCTCGCGTCTCCCCTCGTCTCCGCTTGCGGCACTTCGAAAGACGCCGGCGCCGCGCTCGCGGACGCCGGCGCCGACGCGCTCGCAGCGGACGCGACCGTCACCGACACGAACGCGGTAGACGCCGCGGCCGACTCCGACCCCGGCTTCGTGGTCGACGGCGCGGGGGCCGACGCCGGCGACACGCCGAGCGGCTGCGTCTCCACCGCCAAGCCCGCGGCGGCCAGCGAAGTCGTGATCGCGACCGCCTACGCGAGCGCCTACACGGCCTACGAGCTCGGAGTGGTGCCGGGGCTGCCGCCGGACCTCCACCTCGGCGGGTGCGTGGTCGACGCCACCGATCCGAACGCGCTGCTCGTCGCTGGCGCGTCCGAGGACGCCGCGGGGGCCATCTACCGCATCGCGCTCGATCGCGACGCCTGCGGGCACGTCGTCGGCTGGAAGGGGACGGCGACCAAGCTCGCGACCACGCCCTACGTCGACGCGAACCTCCTCTACCTCGGCAGCGGCGCGCTGCTCTACACGGAGTGGCCGCAGAACAAGCTCGGCCAGCTGCTCGCGGGCGGCGCGGCGCCGGCGAGCGAGACCGATCTCGCGACCGTCGGCATACCGTCGAGCCCGGGCGGCGCGGGCTTCGTCCCGCCGACGCTCGCGGGCGCGGGCGGGCTACGTCTGCTGTCGTGGCCCGGCGGCGAGTGGTCGCACCTGCCCTACGGCAAGAGCCCCACCAACGCGGCGCTCCTCGCGTTCACGACCGCGACGAAGACCGCCACGTTGCCGAACGGCCCGGGCGGCTTCGCGTACGTCCCCGCGGGCTCGCCGCAGTTCGCTGCGCAGAGCCTCATCGTCTCCGAGTGGAGCAACGACACCGTCGCGACGTACGCCGTCGACGCGCAGGGCGATCCGCAGGTCGCGACGCGACAGCCCTTCTTCACCAAGTTCCCGAAGCCGTGGGGTGCGTATTTCGACCGCGTGACCGGCGACTTCCTGTTCCTGACCTGGACGTCGGTGCCGGATCGCGTCTTCTCGGTGCAGGGCTTCTCGAAGCCACCGCCGCCGCCGCCGCCACCGATGTGACGCGGACGCGTGACGTGCGCCGCGCGGAGGCCTCGAGGCGCACCGCCGAGATCGCCTGCGCCGCGCGCGAGCGCTACGCTCCGGCCCGATGACGCTGCGGAAGATCGCCACCATCGGCCACCCCGTGCTGCGCACGCTCGCGCGAGAGCTCACGCGCGACGAGCTCGCGACCCCCACGATGCAGGCGTTCCTCGACGACCTCGTCGAGACGATGCGCGACGCCAACGGCGCGGGCCTCGCGGCCAACCAGATCCACGCGCCGATCCGCGTCTGCGCGATCGAGCAGAAGAAGAACCCGCGCTACCCGGAGAAGCCCGAATTCCCGCTCACCATCCTGGTGAACCCGGTGATCGAGCCGCTCTCCGACGAGACGTTCCTGAACTACGAGGGGTGCCTCAGCGTCCCCGATCTACGCGGCGAGGCCGAGCGCTTCCTCGAGATCCGCGTGCACGCGTGGGACCGCGACGGCGCGCCGTGGGAGCGCGAGATCCGTGGGCTCACCGCGGGCACGTTCCAGCACGAGATCGATCACCTCGACGGCAAGCTGTTCCTCGATCGCGTGAAGGACACGCGCTCGCTCTGCACGTGGAAGGAATTCGAGCGCTGGCACGTCGCGGGCTTCACGCTCCGCGCCAAGGAGCTCGTCGCGCGCTGGGGCGCTTGACGGCCCGATCGCGACGTGAAGGCGGCGCTCGCAGGGCTGTGGACGGCCTGCGGCCCAGGCGTGTGGATGAGGGGTGGCAGGCTCGTGTACGGACTCGGCGCTGGCGGGAGCCCACGGTCTACCCGCGGTCCACCCTCGGCTCCATCCACACCCTCGACGCGACGCCACCTCGGCAATTCGTGAGCGGATCGAGTTCTCCCCACCGTCCACACCCTCTACGGATCACTACCAGGAGAAATTAGATCTTCTTCTGATCAGAGAAGAGATCTTCGCGTCCCCGGGCGAGCGCCCAGCGCGGACCCGAACTCCACGCCCCGGACCGGCACGGAGAGGCTTCCTAACTCGCGCGAGCCGGCGTAGAGAGTTGCTTCCGGTGCGCGTCGGCAGGGGAACCCCTCGGTGTCGACGCGCCACGAGCCGGAAGGGGAAGCGAGATGGACGTCATCCTGTCGAAGAAGGATTTGCTTCGCCTGTTCGGCCGCACCGGAGGGGTCGCCGACAAAAAGAGCACGATGCCGATCCTCTCGAACGTCCTGCTCCAGACGGACGGCTCGACGCTCAAGGCCTCGGCGACGGACCTGTTCATGGCCGTCACCGCCACGGCCCACGCGCAGGTCACGCGCCAGGGTTCGCTCGCGATCCCCGCGAAGGAGCTCATCGAGCGCGTGAAGGCGATGCCCGAAGGGCCCGTGCAGATCGTCGCCACCGAGGGCTCGACCGCGCAGATCAAGGCCGTCGGCCTGAAGCGCGAGTTCCGCCTGCGCGGCATGCCCGGCGAGGACTTCCCCGCCCTGCCCGCGCCCGATCCGGCGGCGCAGGCCATCAACGTCCTGCCGGCGACGCTCGCCGATCTCGTCACGCGCACGCACTTCTCGATCAGCGCCGACGAGACGCGCCCGCACCTGAACAGCGCGCTGCTCGAGTGGGACGGCGAGACCGTGCGCATGGTCACCACCGACGGCCACCGCCTGACCAAGTACGAAGTGCAGGCGCCGGGCACCTCGGCGAACTTCTCGCTGCTCATCCCGCTCAAGGGGGTCGTAGAGCTGCGTCGCCTCTGCGAGGAAGCGCGCGCCGAGAAGGGCGACAAAGAGGGCGCGACCATCGCGCTGCTCCGCGGCGGCCCGAACGTCTTCTTCCGTCGCGACGACTCGAGCCTCGCCATCAAGCTCGTCGACGCGCAGTTCCCGCCCTACCAGCAGGTCATCCCGCAGAAGACCGCGCACGCCGTCCACGTGCCCCGCACGACGCTCGTCGACGTGCTCAAGGCGATGTCGGTCGCCGCCAGCGAGCGCACCGGCAGCGTGAAGATGACGCTCACCAAGGGCGCCATGCGCGTCTCCAGCGAGAACCCCGACAGCGGCGACGGCGTCGACGAGCTCGCGGTCGAGTACGGCGGGCCGGACCTCACCATCGGCTTCAACGTCCGCTACATCCTCGACTGCCTCGGCTGCCTCGACGAGGACGAGGTCGAGCTCGGGTTCTCGGGTGAGCTCGATCCGGTCGTCGTGAAGCCGGTCTCCGCGCGAAACTTCCTCGGCATCGTGATGCCGATGCGGATTTGAAGGCGACGGTCGCCACGGCGATCGGTCATTGCCGCGACCGTCAGGGAGCCCGGCTACTCGCATACGAAATAGCCGGGCTCGCTCACGCTCGCGGCGGTGTCTGTTCGCAGCCGCCAGCGGAGCGTCGCAGTCCATGACCTCGAATGCGACGCTGGGCATCCACCGCCTCGAGGTCCGCGACTTCCGCAACCTCGAGGCGCAGGTCGTGGAGCTCGGCCCGCGGTTCAACGTCCTCGCCGGCGAGAACGGCCAGGGCAAGACGAACCTGCTCGAGGCGCTCTACGTCGCGACGACGACCCGGAGCTTCCGCACCTCGACGCTCGGCGACTGCGTGCGGCACGACGCCGCGAGCGCGTTCGCACGCATCCGCGTCCTCGACGACCGGCAGCCGGGCGTGGCGCGCATCCAGAGCGTGGAGCTCGACGGCCAAGGGGCCGGACGGCGCAAGGTGCAGCTCGACGGCAAGCGCCCGCCCACGCTCGCCGAGTACGCGCTCGCGACGCCGATCGTGCTCTTCGAGCCGGCGAGCCTGGCGCTCTCGCAGGGGGGCGCGGCCGATCGCCGACGGCTCCTCGATCGGGTCGCCATCCACCTCGCCGCGCGTCACGGCGGCGGCGCGGAGCTGCTCGTGGATCTCGAGCGCTACCGACGCGCGCACGGGCACCGCAAGAAGGCGCTCGAGCGCGCGATGGATGCGCGCGTGCTCGACCCCTACGAGCGGCTGATGGCGGAGCACGGCGTGCGCATCGTGCGCGCCCGTCGCGAGGCCGCGGAGGCGCTCGCCGGGCGGGTCGTGGCCGGCTTCGAGGCCATCGCCACGGCGCCGCTGCGGCTCGAGATCGCCTACGCGCCCAAGGCCCCCGAGGACGTCGACGCGTTCTCGGCGCTGCTCGCCGAGCGGCGCGAGCTCGACGCGCGCCGTGGCAGCGCGACGCGCGGCCCGCACCTCGACGACCTCGCGTTCCTCCTCGGCGGTCGCCCGGCGCGCCAGGTGGCCTCCCAGGGGCAACACCGCGCCCTGGTGCTCGCGCTCAAGGGGGCGGAGCTCGCCGCCATCGCCGAGGCGCGCGAGGTCGAGCCGATCCTGCTCCTCGACGACGTCTCCAGCGAGCTCGATCCGCGCCGCAACGCCGCGCTCTTCGCCTTCCTGCACGCGCAGGTCGGCCAGGTCGTGCTCACCACGACGCGCCCCGAGCTGATCGAGATCGCCGGCGATCGGCGCGATTTCGACGTCGTCGCCGGCCTCGTTCGCCCCCGCTGATCGACGCCCCTCGACGCGAGCTCGGGCCTCCTGGCCCAGCGCCGCGAGTGGCACGAGAGCCGCCGCCCGGCGAGCGCACCGTTCGACCTCGAAACGCCCTACAAACGCCCGATGAACGGTGGCTTCCATGCCCCGACGTGGTAGGACGGCAAACGTTCTTTTCGCGGTGATCCGTAGGGTCCCGCCGCTACCTGCGAGGTTGCTCCTCCATGAGTGTTTCGAACCGGCCGGAGACGTCGAAGACCCCCAGCGACAACCCCCAGCCTGGCGCGCCGCCTTCTCCGTCCGCGGCGCCTGCGCCGTCCAGTTCGGCCGACTACGCGGCGAGCAACATCCAGGTGCTCGAGGGGCTCGAGGCCGTGCGCAAGCGGCCGGGCATGTACATCGGCGACACGCACGACGGCTCCGGTTTGCACCATCTGGTGTGGGAGGTCGTCGACAACGCCGTCGACGAGCACCTCGCCAACCACGCCACGCGCTTCGGGCTGACGATCCACTTCGACGGCTCCATCACCGTCGAGGACGACGGGCGCGGTATCCCGGTCGGCATGCACGAGAAGGGGGTCTCGGCCGCCGAAGTCGTGATGACCATCCTCCACGCCGGCGGGAAGTTCGACCACGATTCGTACAAAGTATCGGCCGGTCTCCACGGCGTCGGCGTCTCCGCGGTGAACGCGGTCTCCGAGCTGTTGAAGATGGAGATCTCCCGCGACGGCCACGTCTACTATCAGGAATACAAGCGCGGCGTTCCGCAGGCTCCGCTCGCCCAGATCGGCGATACAGATCGGCGCGGAACCAAGATTACGTTCAAGCCCGATCACGAGATCTTCGCTCAGAATCCCGGCGACACGAGCGAGTTCAATCACGAGATCATCATCGCGCGGCTCCGGGAGATCGCGTACCTCAACGCCGGCCTCGTCATCGACTTCAAGGACGAGCGCGTCGAAGGCCGCGACCACACCTTCCTGTTCAAAGGCGGGATCCGCGAGTTCGTCGAGCTGCTCAACAAAGCGAAGGAGCCGATCCACGACCAGGTGGTCGCGTTCCGCGTCGAGCAAGACAAGGTCGACGTCGAGATCGCGCTCCAGTGGAACAGCTCGTACGCGGAGCAGGTCTTCCCGTACACGAACAACGTCCACAACCGCGATGGCGGCACGCACCTCACCGGCCTTCGCGGCGGGCTCACCCGCACGATCACGAACTACGCGACCAACGCGAACCTGCTCAAGGAGGTCAAAGGCGGCCTCACCGGCGAGGACATCCGCGAGGGGCTCACCGCGATCATCTCGGTGAAGCACCCGGATCCGTCGTTCGACTCGCAGACGAAGTCGAAGCTCGTCTCCTCCGAGGTGAAGGGGATCGTCGAGCAGGTCGTGGTCGACCGGCTCGGGCGCTTCCTCGAGGAGAACCCGTCGACGGCGAAGAAGATCGTCGAGAAGGCCGTGATGGCGGCCAAGGCCCGCGAGGCCGCGCGCAAGGCCCGCGAGGTCGTGCGCAAGAGCGCGATGGATCCGCTCTCGATCAGCGGCAAGCTCGCCGACTGCCAGGACAAGGACCCGACGCGCTGCGAGATCTACATCGTCGAGGGAGACTCCGCCGGTGGCTCCGCGAAGCAGGGGCGCGACCGGAAGTTCCAGGCGATCCTGCCGCTGCGCGGGAAGATCCTCAACGTCGAGCGCGCGCGCCTCGATCGCATGCTCGGCTCGGCCGAGATCGGCACCCTGATCACCGCGCTCGGCTGCGGCATCGGCGAGAGCAGCTTCGACATCGCCAAGCTGCGCTACCACTCGGTCATCCTGATGACCGACGCCGACGTCGACGGCTCGCACATCCGCACGCTGCTGCTGACGTTCTTCTTCCGGCAGATGCGGGAGCTGATCGAGAAGGGCTACCTCTACATCGCGCAGCCGCCGCTCTACATGGTCTCGATCAAGAAGAAGGAGCTCTACAAGAAGGATCAAGAAGAGCTCGATCGCTTCCTGCTCGAGAACGGCGTGGAGGGGCTCCGGCTCAAGACGGGCGACGGCGGCACGCTCTGGGGCGACTCGCTGCTCAACCTGATGACCCGGCTGCGGCGCATGCGGCAGGCGCTCAGCAAGCTCGAGCGGCGCGGCGATCCGCGCGTGTTCGCCTCGCTGGCGCGCGCGTGCCTGCTGACGCGCGAGCACCTGAAGGACCGCGCCAAGGTGGAGCAGGCCGCCGAGGAGCTGCGCGTGCGCATCGGCGAGCGCTACCCCGACATGCTTCCGCTCACCGTCGAGATCGGCACCGACCTCGCGCACGGCGGCTCGACCATCTCGGTGACGAGCGGCGCGGGCGCGACCGTCCGCAAGAGCGTGGTCGACTTCGAGCTGCTCGACGGCTCGGAGTACGGCGAGATCCTCGCGATCGAGCGCGAAATCCAGCCTATGTTCCCGTTCGTGAAGCTCGACGACGGCGCCGAGGGCGACGTCATCGGCGAGGCCGAGCAGCTCTGGGAGCACGTCGACACGCGCGGCCGCAAGGGGCTCAAGATCCAGCGCTTCAAGGGGCTGGGCGAGATGAACCCGACGCAGCTCTGGGAGACGACCATGAACCCGGACGCGCGCGTGCTCCGGCAGGTCACCATCCAGGACGCGATCGAGACCGATCAGATCTTCTCGGTGCTGATGGGCGACGCGGTGGAGCCGCGCCGCCTCTTCATCGAGCAGAACGCGCTGACGGTGAAGAACCTGGATATCTAGTCGCCGGGGCGGCACGCGCAGCGCCGCCCGTCCCACGCGACCGAGCAGAGCTCGTCGGGGCCCCTCCCCACGCGGGCTCGGCTGCGCCTCGCTCTCGCCGAAGCCTCGAGCGCGCGCCCTCACCCGGCTTCGGAGCCCCTCACGTCCCGCGGTTCGCCGCCGCGAGCGCGAGGAGCTTCGAAGGATCGAAGGGGAACGAGGTCTGCCGCTCCATCACGCGCATCGTGCGCGGATCGATCACGAACATCATCGGCAGGCTCGAGCCCTGCGGCGGCACGTACGCGCCGAAGGTGACCTCCGGATCGGCGACCACGGTCATCGCGTCGAGCTTGAACGCGTCGCGCCAGCCGCGGGCGGTCTCGAGCGTGGCCGGCGCGCCGGTCGCGTCCTGGATGACGAGCGTGACGACGCGGATGCCGAGCGCACTCCACGCCTTCGTGAGCTCCGCCTGGAGCGCCGGCGCTTCGGCCTGGCAGCTGCCGCACCAGACCGCCGAGACGTCGATCAGGATGGCGTGGATGCCGCGCGAGCCGTCGCAGTCGTGCAGATCGGCGAGCGAGACGTCGACCGGATCGAGACTCCCATTCACGAATCCCCTCCACGCGTGATCGGGGACGACCTCACCGAGCGTCGACGCCTGCCCGCTCGAGGGATAGGCGCACGACGAAGGCGGCGCGATCTCCGGCCCGCCGCTGGCCGCGTCCGGCCCCTTCGCCGCCCCTGCGTCCGACGCCATCGGCCCCGCGTCTTCACGCGCCTGCTGCGACGGCGCCTCGCCGGCGGCCGATTCGATCGCGCGCGACGGGGCCTCGCCCGCGGCGCATCCGCCGATCGCGACGGCGCAAGCGACCACGAGGGCTGCACGCACGAACCAGGCACGCGGAGTCGAAGAGATTCGGAGCATCGGGCGGACCTCCCTGAAGTGGATTCGCGGGCCACGCGCGACGGCGCGCGCCCTTCGCGTCGAGGCAAAGCAAGCGCGAGACCTGCGTCGCGGCGGCCGCCTCGCCCCGGCATTCGCGGCGAAACCGCGCGGTCTTCGGCGCGTGCGAGGAAGGTGTCGCCTGCGAGGAGACGAAGGAGTCGCCCGCCGAGAGACACCGCGAGGGACCCACGGGCCGCGGCGTGAACGCGCCGCCTCGTGCGCGACGCCACGCTATGCTGCCCCCCGATGCCCGCGCGGGTTCCCCGTACCTCCAGCCGCGCCCCCAGAGGCACGTTCGTGCGTCGCCTCGCGAACGCGCCGCTCGCGCCGCTCGCCATCCTCGGCGCGCTCGGCGCGGGCGGCTGTCGGACGCCGACCGAGTGGCGGTTGATCGTGCACAGCGACGTGCCGTGCGGCGCCTCGCCGGAGGTGGTGCTCTTCAGCGGCGCGGACGCGAAGTCGGCCCTCGGCGGAGCGCCGCGCGCGTTCGCGGCGACCTGCGAGGGGCGCGTCGACGACGTCTACCTGGTCCCGGAGGGCGACACGCAGACCTTCGTCGCGGCGCTCGCGACGCGGGTCGACGGCGGCGATCCTACGCTCTGCAGGCAGGACGATCCGCCGACCGGGTGCGTCGTGCAGACCTGGCGCCTCTCGTTCCACGCCCACAGCGCCCAGACCTTCGAGACCACGCTCTCGAAGTCGTGCGCGGATGTGCGCTGCGGCGAGGGCTTCACCTGCGTGCGCCCCGGCGTGTGCGTGTCCGACGCGCCGCCGACGCCCTGCGAGGACGGCTGTCGCGCCGAGCAGTCGGCGACGACCGCGCCCGTCGACGTCTACGCGGCGGGCGGCGTGACGTGCGTGCGCGACGGCCTCGCGCGCGTGACCTGCTGGGGCGACGGCAGCTCCGGCGTGCTCGGCCGCGGCTCGACGGCGAACGCGGGCGACGTCGCCTCGACCACGCCCGACGCGCTCGGGCCCATCGATTTCGGCCTGGGGCGCTCGGTCGCGCGCTTCGCGCTCGCCGCCGATCACGCCTGCGCGATCCTCGACGACGCGACCCTGCGCTGCTGGGGCGCGAACGCGCAAGGGCAGCTCGGGTACGGCGACACGAGCCCGCGCGGCGACGCGCAGGCCACGCTCCCCGGCAAGCTCGCCGCGATCGGCCTCGGCGCCGGCCGCACCGCGCGCGACGTGGCCGTGGGCCTGAAGACCACCTGTGCGGTGCTCGACGACGGCTCCTTGAAGTGCTGGGGCGGCCAGACGGGGGCCGAGCTCGGGTACGGCGACGCGACGCCCCGCGGCGGCACGCCGGCGACCGTGCCCGCCGTGATCCCCGCCGTGCCGCTCGGCGTCGGCCGGACGGCCAAGCGCGTGGCGATCGGCAGCTCGCACGTCTGCGTCGTGCGCGACGACGACGCGCTCGTCTGCTGGGGCACCAACGCGTTCGGGGAGCTCGGCTACGGCGACACGAGCCCGCGGGGCGACACCCCCGCGACGACCCCCGCGCAGCTCGCCGCGGTCTCGCTCGGCGCCGGCCGGACCGCCGCGCGGCCGTTCGCCGCGATCGAGTCGACCTGCGTCCTCACGAGCGGGCAGGCCCTCGTCTGCTGGGGGATCGGCGGCAATGGCATCCTCGGCGCGGGCGATCCGAGCACGCGCGGCGACACGCTCGCGACGATCCCGGCGAAGCTGCCCGATCTCGCGTTCGGCGCCGGGGTGCGCCCGACCGCGTTCTCGATGGGAGACACCTTCGCCTGCGCCGCTCTGTCCGACGGCGGCACCCGCTGCTGGGGGAGCAACGAGGCGGGCGAGCTCGGCTACGGAGACACGACGATCCGAGGCTTGAACGCCGCCACCGTGCCGGCGTCGCTCCCGAGCATCCCGCTCCCCGCGGGGCGCACGATCCGCAGCCTCGGGCTCGGGACCTCCCACGCCTGTGCGCTCTTCGACGACGCGAGCGTGCGCTGCTGGGGGCGCAACGCGTCGGGGCAGCTCGGGTACGGCGACACGAGCCCGCGCGGCGACGTCGCGGCGACGACGCCCCTGCGGCTGCCGGCCGTGAAGCTCCCGAAGTAGGCCGGCCTCCGCGCGCGTCTCGCGCTACACTCGGCCCTTCGCGCGGCGAACGCATGTCGGACGACGTCGAAACGCAGCTGCCCGACCTCACCGCGCGCGCGCCCACGCATCGCAACGCGCCGGCGCTGCTGCTGCGCGACGCGGGCGCCGAGCGGCGCGTGGTGGTCGACCGCCGGCTCCTGCTCGGGAGCGCCGAGCGCGCGGACGTGCGCCTGGTCGATCGCCTCGTCTCGCGCGTGCACGCCGAGATCGAGCTGCGCGACGACGGCGCGTGGATCCGCGATCTCGGCAGCCGCAACGGCACCTTCGTCAACGACCTGCGCGTGATCGAGGCGAGCCTGCCGAACCGCGCACGCGTGCGCGTCGGCAGCACGCAGCTGCTCGTGAGCTACGAGCAGCCGGCGCGGCAGCCGATCGAGCTCTGGCCGGAGGAGCGCTTCGGTCGGATGATCGGCGCTTCGACGGCGATGCGTCGGCTCTTCGCGACGCTCCACCGCGTCGCGCAGACGGCGAGCCCGGTGCTGGTGCACGGCGAGACCGGCAGCGGCAAGGAGCTCGTCGCCGACGCCATCCACGGCGCGTCGAGCCGGCGGGGCGGCCCGTTCGTGACCATCGACTGCGCGGCGCTCCCCGAGTCGCTGCTCGAGGCGGAGCTGTTCGGCCACGCGCGCGGCGCCTTCACCGGCGCGAACCAGGCGCGCGCCGGCGCCCTCGAAGCGGCCACCTCCGGCACCGTCTTCCTCGACGAGATCGGCGAGCTGCCGCCGGCGATGCAGCCGAAGCTGCTGCGCGTGCTGGAGGCGGGCACGGTGCGGCGCCTCGGCGAGACGCAGCACCGCGCCGTCGACGTGCGCGTGATCGGCGCGACGCACCGCGACCTCGCCCAGATGGTCGCGCGCGGCGAGCTGCGCGAGGACCTCTACTTCCGCCTCTGCGTGCTGCCGGTCGACGTCCCGCCGCTGCGCGCGCGGCGCGAGGACGTGCCCGCGCTGCTCGCGCACTTCTTCGGCGGAGCGGTGCCGCTGTCGGCGGATCAGCTCGCGGCGGTCGTCGCGCACCCGTGGCGGGGGAACGTCCGGGAGCTGCGCAATTTCGTCGAGCGCGCGCGCGCCCTCGACGTGCCCACCGCGCTCGCGATGCTCGGGCTCGCCGAGGCGTCGACCCGCGCCGCGGCGAGCCCAGCGCCTGCCTCCGCGACGCGCCCCGCGCCCGACGCGCCCTCCCTCGAGACCGACTACCACGCGTTCCGCGAGGCCTGGATCGATCGCGGCGAGGCCGACTACGTGCGCAAGCTGCTCGACCGACACGGCGGCAACGTGTCGAACGCCGCGCGCGCAGCCGGGCTCGCGCGCACCTATCTCCACCGGCTGATCCGGAAGCACGGGCTGTAGATGCCGACCCGGGTGGCCGAGCTCGTCACCGTCGACGCCGGCGCGGCGCGCCCGTCGTCCTCGTTCGAGGAGCTGCTGCAGCCGGGCGCGACGCTCGGCGCCCGCTACGAGATCGTGCGCGTCCTCGGCAGCGGCGGCATGGGGGTCGTGTACGAGGCGCGCAACCTGCTCACCGACGGACGCGTGGCGATCAAGGTCGTGCGCCCGGCCGCGCTCGTCTTCGGCGACGTCGCGACGCGCTTCACGCGCGAGGCGCGCGCCGCGGGCAGCCTCCGCAGCCCGCACGTCACGCGCGTCATCGACGCCGATCACACCCACGACGGGCTGCCGTTCCTCGTCATGGAGCTCCTCGAGGGCAACGACCTGCACACCGAGGTGAAGCTGCGCCGCTCGCTCCCGGCGGAGGAGGCCATCGGCTACGTCCTCGAGGCGTGCGCAGGGCTCGCCGAGGCGCACGCGCGCGGCTTCATCCACCGCGATCTCAAGCCGGCCAACCTCTTCCTCGCGCGCGAAGGCGGGCGGAAGGTCGTCAAGCTCCTCGACTTCGGCATCTCCAAGAACCTCGACTCCGACGAGGAGATCACTCGATCGCTCGAGGCCATCGGCACGCCCGCGTACATGTCGCCCGAGCAGATCCGAGACGCGAAGAGCGTCGATCACCGCGCGGACGTCTGGGCGCTGGGGGTCATCGCGTTCCGGCTGCTCACCGGCGAGCTCCCCTTCAAGGGGAACGCGACCGCCGTCTCGGTGGCGATCGCCAACGAGAAGCCGCCGAGCCCGTCGTCGATCGAGCCCTCGGTCCCCACGGCGCTCTCGGCCATCGTGCTCCAGGCGCTCCGCAAGGATCCCGCGAGCCGGCACGCCAACGTCGCGGTGCTCGCGCGCGCGCTCGCGCCCTTCGCGCCGCCGGCGATCGCGGCGGCCGTCATGGCCGAGATCGACGGCTACTCCTCGCTCGGCGGGCGCGTCGATCTCGCGCCGACCGCCCCCATCTCGTCCATTCCTCCGCCGAACCGCCCCGAGCTCGCGCCGGACGCCTCGACCGCCCGCGCGATCGAGACGTCGTCGGAGGGCGGCGCGCGTCGACCTCGGCGCGCGTTGCTGCTCACCGCCCTCGGCGTAGGGCTCGTCGCGGCCAGCGTGGGCGCGCTCGGCACCGCGATGGGCGACCGCGCGCTCGCGCCCACGCTCGCCGCGCTGGCCTCGCAGCCCGCGCCCCGAACGGAGAGCACACGTCTGAACTCCAGACACCA
>CAIXWQ010001138.1 GCA_903923175.1 uncultured delta proteobacterium
GCCTCGAACGCCGCCTCCGCAGCGCGCACGCCGAGCGCTTCGACGGCGGCCGCGAGCAGCAGCGCGTCGTCGATCTCGCCGAGGACCGCGGGGTAGCGCGCCTGCAGCGGCGCGACGAACGCGGCGCGGAAGCGATCGATCAGCCCGTCGATCCCCGCGCAGGCGGAGCGTCGCGCGATCGAGACGAGCCGCGCGCCGCCCTGGTAGTCGTGCGCGGGCACGATGAACATCTCGGGCGACGGCGCGACGAGCGCGAGGCGCCGGGCCGTGCGCTCCCAGAAGCTCGCGTGCAGCGCGAACGCGGTCTGCGCGAGGAACGGCCACAGCGTGCCGAGGCGTCGCCCCTCGTTGCCGCGCATCAGCCGCTCGGCCTGCGCGGCGACGGTCGCGCCGGGGACGTACTCCTCGGTGAACACGCCGAGCTCCGGGTAGTACCCGCCGAAGGCCTCGACGACCGGCGGCGCGGCGCCGGCGGCGAGGAGCCAGTCCATCTCGTCGCGGAGGTCCATCGGGTGGAGCTCCTCCGAGAGGTTGATGCAGAGCTCGTGCACGTCGCGCGCGCGCGTCTCGACCGAGAGCCGGTAGACCGACTTGCCTCCGGCGCCGCCGAGGCGCGTGACGGACGCGCCGCCGAGCCGCAGATCGGCGATCGACAGCAGCGCGCCGCCGCCGAAGAGGAACGCCGACGCGCGCACGAGCGTCGTCTCGGCGATGGCGCGCAGGAGGATCTCGCGCGCGCGCTCGCCGACCGTGTCGTCGAAGACGACGACGTCCTTCCAGCCGTACTCGTCGCCGGTCTCCGGATCGATCGCGCGGCGCAGGTTCGGGCCGATCCAGTGGCTGAAGCCGCGGCGCACGCGGTCGAGCTCCTCGCGCGCGTGTGCGGCGAGGTCCTCCTCGGGGTGGTGCGCGAGCTGCGCGAGCGGCACGCGGACGGCCGCGTAGTACCGAGGGTGCGCGACGGCCGAGGCGGCGAGGATGCGCATGACGACCGTGATCAGCCGTCGGTCGGACGCCTCGTGCGCGGCGGCGGGCGCCTGCGCCGAGAGGAAGGCGAAGAGCGCGTCGATCTGCGCGCCGTCGAGGCCGCGATCGCCGAGCGCCACGAGGTCCTCGTCGCGCAGCGCGGTCGGGCCGAGCCGATCGAGGAAGTGACGGAGCGTCGAGAGCGTGCGCTCGGGGGCCTCGGCGGGGAGCAGCGCGCCGAGCGCGAGCCTCCGGATCTCCTCGTCGGGCGCGTCGGCGGCGCGGCGGAGCATCGCCTGGCAGAGCGCGGCGTGATCGCCGCCGCTGCCGAGGCCCTGCGTGAGGTGCTGGATGGCGCGGCGCGCCTCGGAGCGCTCGCCGCGGAGCAGCTCGGCCGCCGCGTGAAGCGAGAGGAAGGTCGGCTCGGACGACTCGAGGCGCTCCAGCAGGCGCGGGATGCGCGCCGACTCGGGCGCAGGCCAGACGCGCGGATCGAGGCGCAGCTCGGCGCCCCCGCGTCGGCGCTGGGAGAGCAGCGAGAGGAACGCCTCGCCGCCGAGGAACGCGCGCACGGCCTCGTTGCCGAGCCAGAGCGCAGGGCGCGCCAGCAGGGCGCCGAAGTCGAGCGCGCCGTTCTCGACCGTGTACGCGAGGTCGCCCACGCGCATCGAGCCGGGGGCCGCGGGGTCGACCGAGAGCCGGAGCGGTCGGCCGCCGGCCGAGAGCACCGAGCCGACCATCACGACCTCGTTCTGCAGCACGCTCATCTCGCGCAGCACCCACTTGGGCAGGCGGAGCGTGAGCCCGTCGACCGGGAGCGTGAGGTGCTTCTCGCCGTAGAGCGTGTCGATCAGCGCGGCCCAGTTCTTCTCGACCACCTCGCGCTTGAACGACTGCTTGGCCGTGAGCTCGCCGTGCGCCTCGTCGAGCGCGCGCGGCAGGATGGCGAACGCGACCACGCGCTCGAACGGGGCGAGGAAGCCGTTCGCCGAGGCGACCAGCGAGGAGACGAGCTCCCGCAGCGCCTCGGGCGACTTCTCGGCCACCGCGGCGCTCCCCTCGTGGTTGGGCCAGATGAGCAGCGTGTTGTACTCGCGGTGATCGCCGACGAGGAACGCCTGCGCGACGGCGTCGAAGTCGCGGAAGATGTTCTCCACGCGCTGCGGGGCGATCGTCTGCCCCATGCGGTTCTTGTAGATCTCCTTCTTGCGCCCGGTGATCGCGTGGTGCCCCGCCTCGTCGACCGAGACGAGATCGCCGGTCGCGAACCAGCCGTCGGCGTCGGCGCCCACGTCGCCGGCCTCGGCGCGGTAGTAGCCGGCGCTCACGTACGGGCCGCGGATCAGGAGCTCGCCGTCGGCCGCGCGACGCACCTCGATGCCGGGGAGCGGCCTGCCGATCGAGCCCTCCACGTACTGCCCGGGCGGCGTCATGGTGATCCCGCCGGTCGCCTCGGTCATGCCGTAGCCGGAGCAGAGCTCGACGCCCGCCTCGTGGAACGCCTTGAAGACGACGGGATCCAGGTAGCCCGCCGCCGAGAGGCCGTGTCGCAGCCGCCCGCCGCAGAGCGCGGCGAGGCTCGCCGCCTCCGAGGTGTCGGCCGGGGCCTCGCGCCGCGCGGTCTCGTGCAGCTCGATCCACTTCTTCGGCACGCTGATGAAGATCGTCGGCCGCACCGTCCGGAAGTCGTCGGCCAGCGAGGCGCGCGAGGTCGAGCGCGCGAAGACGTAGGTCGCGCCCCAGAAGAGGCTGCCGGTGAGCTCGAACCAGCGCCCGAACGTGTGATAGAGCGGCAGGTACGCGAGGAAGACGTCCCCCTCGCCGACGCGCGGCAACGCGAACGCGCGGCAGAAGCGCTTCGAGACGACGTTCAGGTGACTGAAGGCGATCGCCTTCGGTCGCCCGGTCGTGCCCGAGGTGTAGAGCGCGGTCGCGAGGTCGTGGCTCTTCACCCGCGCGGCGCGCTCGGCGCGCTCGGCGTCGTCGAAGGCGTCGCTCCCCTGGCCGACCATCTGGTCGAGCGAGAGCAGCCCGTGCTGCGCGGCGACGCGGCGGTCGAAGGCGACGATCTCGCGCAGATCGGGGAGGCTGCCGAGCGAAGGGAGGACCTTCGCGAGCTGCTCCTGGTCGGACACGAGCAGGATGCGCGCGCCGCTGTGGCGCAGCATGTAGACGATCTGATCGGCCACCGCGTTCGCGGGGAGCGGGAAGTCGACGATGCCGTTGGACAGGCACGCCAGATCGCACAGCGCCGCCTCGAGACGGTTCTCCGAGAGGATCGCGACCGTCCCCTCCGGATCGCCGCGGAGCAGCGTGAGCATCCCTCGCGCGAGCGCGCGCGTGCTGCGGCCGAGCCCCTCGACGGTGAGCTCGCACGCGTCCGCGCCGAGGACCCGCAGCGCCACGACCTTCGGATCGGTCGCCTCGCGCGCCCGGAGCAGCTCACCGAAGGTGTAGTCGCTGCGCTCGACGACCTGCACGACCAGCGCGGTCCACGGCGCCACGTCGTCCGGCAGCATCGCCTCGACGAAGAAGCGGCGGCGGACGGTGTCGAGCAGCGCGAAGAGCGCGAGGCGCGCTTCTTCGCGCGCTTGCAGGGGCGTCGCGTCGGCGCCCTCGCGATCCAGCCGGACGAGCAGCGCGTCGACCAGCGGTCGGAGCGCGGGCAGATCGTCGGGCTGGACGGCCCGCAGGGCGAGCTTCGTCTCGGCGGCGAGCGCGGGGTCGAGCGACTCGGTCGTCCAGCGGTGCGTGAGCCGAGCGAAGTCGCTCGACACGCGCGACTCGGGCGTCGCGGGCGTGTGCGATGGAGGCAGTGCGGAGGGAGACACGGGCCTGCCTTGCGGGTGGTGCGTCGCGCGTGCCGAGCCGAGGAAGGGCTCGAACGAACGCGCATCTGCCGAGTTCGAACGGGCGCATCATGGTCCCGTCGCCCGCCGAAGCAAGAGCGCGACACGCGATTGTTTCGCACGCTCGCGGCGCCATCTCCACCGAGAAAATGCGTGCCAATGCGAGTCGCGAGACGGCTCGGCGGCTCGGCGCGGCGTCGCGCGAGTGACCTGCGCTACGCCCGAGATGCCCAGTCGCGCGTCGCCCGCGGAATGACGCGCACGGCGCGCGTCATCGGCTCGACCACGCGACCGGGCCTCGCTGACGCTCAGGCCGGCGTCGGCAGGCTCACCATCCAGTGCACGCCGAAGCGATCGACGCACATGCCGAAATACGGCCCCCACGGAGCGTTCGCGATCGGCATCGTCACGGCGCCGCCGCCGCCGCTCAGCGCCGAGAAGGCCGCGTCGGCCTCGGCCTTGTCCTTGGCGACGATGGAGACGTGGAAGTTGTTGCCGACCTTCAGCGGCGGGCCGAAGCCCTCGACGGCGTCGCTCGCCATCATGTGCACGGACTCCGTGATCGGCAGCTGCGCGTGCATGATCTTGTTCTTGGCGGCCTCGGGGACGTTCGGGATGAACGACGTCTCGCCGAAGGTCTGCTTCATGATGATCTTGGTGCCGAAGACGGTCTCGTAGAAGTGAAGGGCCTCTTCGGTGTTGCCCGGGAAGTTCAGGTAGATGTGGACGAGCTGCACGTGGCCTCCTCGTGGGCGCGGCGGTGGTGTGGGGCCGCCGTGCGGGGCCGGTGATGGTACACAGGCCCCGCTCCGGTGAGGCGGCTTCCGAGTGGGCCGCACTGCGCGCCGCGCCCATCGTGCGGCGTGTCGAACGCTCCGGCGCGACGCGAGGGCCGCGGAGAGAGCGTACGCGCGGGGCGCTCGCCGCGCGGCGTCCCGATTCGCGAGGTCCGTCACATCCGGAAGAGCAGCGCGGCGATCAGTCGCGTCTCGGACTTCTTGATGTCCGGCGTCCATCCCGGCGGAACCGGCGTGGTGGCGTAGCCGTCCGGCGAAGTGACGCCGCCGTGACCCGCGAAGTACGGCACGCTCGCCTCGCGGTGCACGAGCTCGAGCCGCCAGGTCTGGAACTGATCGGGCATGTAGTCGAGCGTCGTCGAGGCGTCCCAGCCGTCGAACTTGTCGCCCGGGTTCGCGGTGAACTGCTGCCCCGCCACGCCCGTCGGCAGCAGCACGAGGTAGCGGCCCGGGTTGTGGATGAAGCCACCGCCGAAGGTCCAGCCGAAGTGATCGTCCGCGAACCACATGCGGTGATAGGCCATCGCGCTGACGAAGTTCTGCGCGGGCCCGCCGCTCCCACCGAACGCGGTCACGCCCGCGCCTTGCTCGAAGCCCACGTCGCCGGTGAAGGAGATGGCGGCCTTGGAGAGCGCCCGGCCCGGGCGGTTCAGGTAGCGAACGAGCACGCTGTTGTCGCTGTGCACCCGCACGCGCCCGGGGTGGTCCTGGGTGTCGGTGCCGAAGTAGTCGTTCGTCAACATCGAGAGCCACTCGACCGGACGCCAGAGGAGCTGCGTGCCGAGGCCAGGCATCTCGTTGAACTTGCCGTACGTCTGCCAGCCGTTGATCAGCCAGAACTCGGCCTTGAACTTGTCGCTCGGGAACATCTGCAGGCGCGCGCCGTTGAAGAACCAGGGCGTGTTGTCCGACGTGAACGAGGGCTGATAGGCCCAGTTCTCGAAGTTGTCGTACGAGAAGAGTCCGACGTAGGACATGAAGATGCCGACATCGAGGTTGATGCCGTGCATCGCGTCCCAGTGGTATCCACCGTACGCCTCGCTGACATAGCGGAGCGCGGTGGCGAGATCGAACTGGCCTCTTCCGGTGCTGAAGTCGTTGCGCGGCACGATCGTGGAGCGCATCCCCAGCTGCGTGAGCATGCGGCCGCGCGCGTGCTCCCAGTGGAAGTCGCCGCCGAAGCCGAGGAAGGCGAGCGTGAACTCGTTGTTGCGTGACAGCGCGGTCGAGCCGACGACCGTGTTGTCGATCGGGCGTGCGAAGGAATAGGTGTAGTTCACGTCGAGCAAGAAGCTCCCCGTGAAATAGGGCGTGTCGAGGACCGCCTTGCGCTGCCGATTCGCGCCGTTGAGCCACGTGAAGTCGCCATAGGCGAAAGGCTCGCTCGGCTTCTCCTCGGCCGCGCCGGCCGGAGTCCCCTTCTCGGACACCGGGGTCGCCGAGTCGGTCGCAGGCGCTGGCGCGGCGACGCCCGGCGCGGCGACGGCGGCCCCGACGGGGGTCGGCGGCGTGGCAGGCGCGATGGCAGGCGCGATGGCAGGCGCGATGGCGGGCGACGGAGTCGGGGCCGGGGTCGGCGGCGCGACCGGCTCCTCCGCCCGAGCGAGCGAGCCGAGCGTGAAGGTGCAGCAGAGGGCGGAGACGGCGAGCGCAAGCGAACGGCGAGACATTCTGGGGGGCTCCTCGAGCAAGAGTCGGCGTCAACCAGGCGGAGAATCGGAGGCGGCCTCGGGGCTCGCATCGGGGGAGGATTCGGCGGGCGCGTCGTTCGGCGCATCCGCCGTCGCGTCGTCGGAGGGGGCGGCCGGACAGGCGGCGCAGCCCGGATCGGTGCTCTTGCCGTTCGTCGGGCAGCACACGGAGACCGCGCAATTGTCGGGCGTGGTGCACGCGAGGCCGGAGGCGCACTCGTCCGTCGTGCGCGCTGGATTGCAGCGCTCTCCCTCTCCGACGCTGCAACCGAGCAAGGACAGGCAGAGCGCGCAGAGCGCGCAGAGGAGGAGGAGCGCGAGAGTCCTGGTGAGTCGGACCGCGAGATGACGCATGGGTGGTGCTCCGATGGACCGAGAGAGAAGGGCGCAAAGAGCCGTCGCGCCGGCGGGGGACGCAGGCGACGTGAGGGTGGGGAACGGCGGCCCCGCAGGACGCCGAGCGAGCAGGACGGCGCGTTCAAACGCGAGGCGCGAGCATCGACGCAATGCATCAGCAACCGACGTGCCACGCTCGCGTCGTCGTCCATCGTCGACGTTTCGGGCCTGGCTTCGTGCGCGGCTGCATGCGCAGGCCGGGGGCTCTTCGTGCGAAGCGGCAGGGCGCGCGAGTGCCAGTCGCGCTCCACGCGCCACGCCGGAGCGGGGCGGCGCTCACTGCGATCCGCGCGTTTCTCCGGGTGACTTCGCGCGAAGGAGATCGACGCGGCGCCAGCGCGCGGGCTGGTGGCATCGGGACTGCAATGGCTCGTCCCCATGTCGAACACCGCCACCGTGCCTCCATCGTTGACCGTTCGTGTCGTGCCGCGTGACCGTCACTGGCAAGTGCGCGCTCCCGGTCGACCGCTCCGCATGATCGACTCCCTCTGCACGAAGGAGCGCGCGGTCGAGCACGCGTTCAGCGTGGCGGAGGAGCTCATGCAGACCGCCGGGCTGCGCCACGTCGTCATCGTGGTCGAGCGCGCGGATGGCACGATCGACGCGCAGCACGCGGCGTGACGCGCGCACGTGGGGGCTACGAGGTACGAGGAGAGCCGGGTCGCCGCCGCACCGCTCGCGGTGCGCGGGTCGAGGTGAGATCATGGGTCTGAGCGCATCGCACGTCCTGCTCGTCGTCGTGGTCGGGCTGCTCCTCTTCGGAGGTGCACGCATCGCGGAGATCGGAAAGGGGCTCGGCGAGGGGATTCGTCAGCTGAAGAAGGGGCTCCGCGAGGCGGACGAGCCCGCGGAGCCCGCCGTCGCCGAGCCCCCACGCCTGCGCCTCGCCGGCACGACCCCAGGCGCCAAGAAGCGGCGGGTCGTGGAGATCGAGGTCGACGACGACGAGGACCTGGCCGAGGTCGTCCGGCGCGTCCGGGAGTCGCGCGAGCGGGCCGGGTGACGGGCGCTCCGCGCGCGTGGAGCCGGGCGGCGGGAATTCGACGTCGAAGGCCGACGGGGAGCAGCGCACGAAGCGCGTGACCGTCCGCAGGTCGCATGCCCGACCGACTCGTGCAGCCTCGGGACGGGCCTGTGCGGGCTCGTGATGACGGCCCTTCTCGGGCTCTCGTTCACGGGTCCGAGGCTCGGGCGAACCCCGGAGTACGCGCAGAACCAACCCGGCGCGGCGGTCGTCGAGGGTCAGCGACCCGTCGACCAGGGGCCTCGAGTCCGCGACGCGCGACGCCGCGCCGCGCGCCCGCGACGCTCGAAGCGCACCGCCTCGCAGCCGCGACAGGCCGCAGCGTCGCGCACGCTCGCGGCCAGGCGCCAGATCTCGTGGACCAGGAAGGCGCCACAGCCTGCTGCGGCCATGCCGACGGCCGCCGCCGCGAGGCTCGCTGCGTCCGCGTGCAGCCGCAGGGCGAGCGCGGTCAGCCCGAGCAGGGCGAGCCACGCGACGAACGCGGAGAACGGAGTCGGCGGCGATGGGTGCGAGGGCACGTCGTCGTCCTCTGCGACCGGTGTGCCACGCGTTGGCTCGCGCCCGCGGGTCGACGGCGGCCCGCCGAATTCCGCAGGTCGCCTCGCCGGCGGGGGTCGCCTCACCGCGCCAGCCCCTCGGAGTCGCGCGGAGCTGCACGAATGGGCTCGCGCCGCATCCTGCATCGGCGCCCGGCTTCGCCCGTGTGCCGGCGCGTTCTCGGGAGAATTCGCCGAGGCGCGACGTTTGCTTCGAGTCCGATCGGGGCCTCGACCAGCGCATGCCGACCGTGCAAACCAGGGATTCCGACGCGACCTCCACGCCGGCGCGCGCGTCCGACGCTCGCGGCGACGCCATCCCGTGGTTGGCGGCGAGCGCGTGCACGGTCCTGGCGGCGCTCGTCGTATTCGCGTCCATCTTCGCCGGTCGATGACCCCGGCGAGCGCCCGACCTCGCGATCGCTCGCGAGGTCGGTGCGCACGGGCCGAGCTCGGGTGCGTAGATGCGTGAAGGCGCGGCGAGCGCGCCGCGGAGCTCTTGCGTGGCGTGAACGCTGCGCGCACCGACGACGCGCGCTCGCCCTTCGCCGATCCGCAGCGTGTCGAGGCCCGGCGACGACCGGCTCGGATCACCAAGCATGGCGCTCCTCCAGCGTTCCGTCGGCCCCTTCGACGTCGACGAACGAGCGCTCGGCATGGGCCGCGAAGCTCCTCGCGATGGCGAGCGCCACTTCGACCGCCAGGGCTCTCGACTCGCAACCCGCCGTCGGCGCGGCGTTGACCGCGACCTCCCAGACTCGACCCTGCCTGCGAACGCGAATCCGGTGCTCGGAAGTCATCACTCGGCCCTTCGGCGTCGCCAGACTGCGCGCCCACGCTCCCTCGAGCGCTGCGCGCGACGACGCTGGCGGCCCCCTCAGCACTCCACGTGCCGAGCGAGAAACCTGGCACTTCGCGCGCGCGCGCCGCCCCGACAGTGCGAGCCCGCACGAGGCGCCGGCGCCGGCCCGCAGCGATCGTGAGATCGGCGCTCGGCGCGACGGCGTTCCGGGGCTCGTGCCCCGGCGCGCAGCCTCGGAAGGGCGCTCGGCGCACGCGCGCGTGGCGGTGGTCCTGCGGGCAGACATGGTGAACGTCGTCGACGCTCGTGCGTGCTCGCAACGAGGCCGCTCCACGCCGCTCCACGCCGCTCCGCGCCCTGCGCTCCCTCGCGTAGCGGCGGTGGGGCTCGGCCCCTCGGCGGGCTGGTCCGACCGTTGCGCCGAGTGGCGGACATGCGGAGCTTCCTCGATCGCCTTCGCCGCTCGGGGAGGGACGCCGGCCGTCGCGCTGCGCGCTCGATCGCTCGGCGACGCCGCGTGCGCCGTGGATGCCGTGCTCACGGGACCGGCCGAGGTCGCGCGGGTTCTCCACCAGCTGGCGGACGCGGCCTCGTCGCGATGGCCTCAGGCGAGCCTGAGGGCCGCCGGCGGACCCTGCGCGCGCGAGC
>CAIXWQ010001139.1 GCA_903923175.1 uncultured delta proteobacterium
CCGCGCCGATCTCCACGTCGTCGGCCTTGTCCTTCCAGAGCTGCATGAACGGCGCGTCGCGCAGCGGATCGTCGCCAGCGGCCGCGTGGAACCCCTCGCGCGCCCAGCCGAGCCACTGCGCCGCGGCGGCCTTGCGCCCGGCCTTCCAGTGGGTGAGCGCCTCGCAGCCGAGGTCCGACGGGCGCGCCTCCAGCGCGCGCACCTGGTAGCGCTTCCCCTCGCGCACGACGTACACGTAGACGCTCGCCCCCGGGAGCTTCACCTGCACGCGGTAGCCGGCTTCGTCGGTCCCCTCGGCGTGCGGCTCGATCATCGACGCGAGCACGTCGGCCGTCGCGCGCCGCACGCGGTCCGAGCCGCGGCTCTCGGTGCCGAGCTCGTCGCAGAGCGACTCCGGCTTCACGTCCCCCTTCTCGTCGCCGAGCCGCGGCGAGAGCGCGTCGCCGAGCTCGTCCTTCCAGCTCGGCGAGCGCGCGGAGCAGAGCGCGAGGACCTTGGTGACGACCGCCTCGGGCGTGGTCACCGTCATGCTCTTGAAGTCGATGGCCTTGGTCTTGGCGATGCCCGCCGCGCGCGATCGCAAGCTCGCGTCGCTCGAGGTGCCGGCCGCGGCGCCGAGCAGCGCGGAGGCCTCGGGGTACTTGCGCATCTCGACGAGGATGTCGGCGGCGGCGACGAGCGTCGCCCCCTTGCGCGCCTCGGGGATGGCGAGCCGCATCGCCTCCGCGAGCCCGGCGTTGGCCCCGCCCTGCAGCGCGGCCGCGGCGATGACCGGCGCGTCGGCGCGCTTGGCGGGGTCGAGCTTCTTGGCGCGCTCGCGCACGGCGTCGTACTTGCCGGCCCAGAGCAGATCGAAGAGCGCGTTGTTGATCCACTTGCCGTGCTCGTACGCGGCGAGCTTGTCGGCCGGGACCTCGTCGAGGATCGCGACCGCCTCGTCGAGCTGCGAGCCCGGGCCGTAGTGCTCGCCCGTGTCGTCGAGCTCGAGCGACGAGGCGAGGCTCACCGTCGCGTACAGGTCCGCCGGATCGCGCTTGCGCGCCTCGCGGAACGCGGCGATCGCGGCCTTGCGATCGAACCCCACGTGGTGGAGCCGACCGGCGAGGTCGAACGAGCGCAGGTAGCCGATGTTGTCCCACGCGTCGGCGTCGGCGGGGTTCGCCTTCGCGACCTCGTCGGCGAGCTGGCGCGCGCGCGCGCCGTAGCCGAGCGCCGCCAGCGACAGCGCCATGCGGAGCTTGGGCAGGCTCGCCTCGGGCGCCTTCGCGATCTCCGCGCGGTAGACCGCGAGCTCCTTGTCGTAGGCGCGCGCGCGGTGCTGCTTCTCGCCGGCGTGCACGAACGTGAGCATCGCCATGTTCTGCGCCATCAGCGCCGCGTACCCCTTGCGGAACGCCGTGACGTCGGCCGGCGACCAGCGCTCCTTGGGGAGCACGAAGCTCAGCGTGACGAGCACGACGCCGTCGGCGCGCGCCTCCGCCGTGCGGCGCAGCTTCGCCGGCCCGAGCGCGAGATCCTCGGCGGCGGGGAGCTGATCGACCGAGAACCCCGCCGGCGGATGGACCTCGTACACGAGCGTCGCCGCGTAGGGCGTGGGGAGGGCGAAGTCCGCGCGGCGCTCCTCGCCCTTGGCGAGCGCGCTCGGCACGAAGCCGAAGACCGGCATCGGATCGATGTAGGTCGTGGCGTCCACCAGGCCGGTGGTGGCGTCGCGCGCCTCCTTGGCCTCGACGAGCACCGAGAAGGGCTTGGAGAGATCCTTCAGGTCGGTGAATTCGAGGCGTCCGGGCACGTCCGCCGAGTAGGTCTTGGCGACGTACGCCTTGTGCCACTTCGCGAGCGCCTGCGCGTCGCCGACGAAGCCGTCGCGCTGCGAGCGCTCGAGCGCGCCCGAGTACGTCGCCGTCTCGACGATGCGCGAGCGGCCGTACTCGGGCAGGAAGATCTGGCGCACCTCGCGGTAGGTGTTGATCGACGGATCCGCGCGCGGCGTCTTCGAGAGCGTCTCCGCGCCCCGCTCGATCACGAGCGCGAAGCGGCCCTGATCGGCCGTCGGCAGCTCGCCCGCGCGGGCGCGCGGCGAGGTCGGATCGATCCAGATCGGCGCGCCGCCGCCGATGCGCACGATCGCGTGGTTGAACACGTTGAGCCCCGCGAGCGTCGGGTGGACGTCCTCGCCGAAGCCGGCGCGCAGCAGCGCGACCTCCGCGGGGACGTTGGCCGCGCGCAGGAGGCCGACCAGCAGCACCGCCTGATCCTTGCAGTCGCCGTAGCCGTGCTTGAGCGTCTCGTCGGGCGTGCGCGGGACGACGCTCGAGTCGCCGAATTCGATCCCGACGTAGCGCACGCGATCGCGCACCCACGCGAGCAGCTTCTCGGCCTTCACCAGCGGCGCGTCGTCCTTCTGCACGACCTTCGCCACCACCCCCTCGAGGCGCGCGTCGGCGAGCTTCGCGTCGACGATGCGCGCGTACTCGGCGACGATCGGCTTCCACGACGGCGCGGTCGAGAAGGCGACGCTCGGCCAGTCGACGACGTCCGACGGCGTGTAGGCCTCGACCGGCTCGAGCGGCGCGTAGGGGCCGCCGCGGAAGCTGACGACGCGACGCCCGCCCTTCACCGCGTCCTCCGTCGTGACCTTCGCGTCGCGCACGTCGTACTTGAACGGCATGTCCTCCGGCAGATCGACGACCAGCTCGACCAGCTTGCGCGGGATGCCGGTCTGGAACGACATCTCGAACACCTCGCCGTCGCCGACGAAGGGCACGCGCGAGCGGACGACGATGGTCTCGTCGACGATCGAGCCGACGCCGACGTTCGGCAGCGGGCCGCGGAGCACGCGCTCGTCGCCGTACATGTCGGGCGCCTCGGGGTAGGCGGCGGCCTCCGAGAGCGCGGAGGGCTCGAGCTTGGTCTCGACCCCCTCGCGCGACGTGACGGTGGCGTGGATCTCCGGGCGCTCGAGGTGCCACGGCGACCAGCGGGCCTCGGTCGCGCCCCACCCCTCGACCGCCTTCTCCGAGAGGATCTGGTAGCGGTCGCGCATCGTGCGCGTGTAGCGCCCCGACGCGTCGAACTTGTACTCGACGCGGAACAACGCGACCGCGACCGGGCTCTCGGCGTCCGAGGTCGCGCGCTCCACGCTCGCGAGCGGCGGGTAGTCGGGCGGCGGCGGCGCGTGCGCGGCGCACGAGCCGAGCAGGAGCGCGATGCCGAGCAGAGCGGGGCGACGGAGGAGGGGGAGTCGCGTCGGGCGCATGGAGCTTCGGCGTCTAACGCTCGAAAGGCGGGGGAGCCAGGCGAGCGAGGCGTTCGAATCGGGCCGTGCGTGGGCCCAGATCCAGCCGCGAAGGGCGCCGACTGCCAGTCACGAGGCCTCGCTGGCGATCGCCGATCGTGCCTCTTCGTGATCCCGATCAACTGGCGATGCTTGGCGCGGAGGGGCCTCGGCGCGCCCGACGGCGACGCCGTCAGAGCAGCTTGCTCGGCTCCAGCAGCGCCTCGGCCACGCGGCACGCCGCCGTCGCCATGAGCACGCCGTCGATGGCGCGGTGATCGACGATCATCAGCAGCGGCAGCACGCGTCGCGTGCCGACCACGCCGTCCTCCGACACCGCGACCTCCTCGCTCGGCGCGACGCCGAACAGCGACGCCACGTGCCCGAGCTTCTGCGGGATGCTGCTCGCCGACGCCGCCCGGAAGCGCGCCCCCTTCGGCAGCGAGAGGACGGCGCCGACGTTGGTCACGCCGCTGCTCACGCCGACGTGCTCCTCGAGCAGGTGATAGACGGACGGGCGCGAGACGAGCCATCCCCCGGCGCCGAGCATCGGGCGCATCAGCGCGTCCGGGATGACGCGCATGGCCTTGCGGGCGAAGGCCGAGCCGGCGATCGAGGCGCGGCCGCTCCGCTCGTCGTCGGCGTGCTTGCGCGTCGCGCGGGCGAGATCGCCGAGCGAGAGGCGATCGACGTGGTGCACGATGACCATGCCGGTCTCGTCTGCCTCGTTGGCGCTCTGCCCCTTGCCCTTGCCGCCGAGGTGCACCGGCATCGCGAGGTCGACGCGATCGAGCTGGTGCAGCCGCTTGCCGAGGATCTTCACGTTCAGCGCCGGCAGCTCCACGAGGCAGCGCGCCACCGCCTTGCTCACCGCGTGCTGCACGCCGACGCGCACGCCGTGCTCGCGCTCGTAGGCGTCGAGGAACGCGCGTAGCGGCCCGACGTCGACGTCGAAGTTCAGCGTGACGTACGGGTCGCCCGACGGCTCGTCGAACCACCAGAGGAGCAGCCGCCGCGTCGCCGAACCGTCGATTTGCCGCATCGACGGAGGATACGCGCGATCGGTCGCGTCACTCGTCGCGGGCGCAGGTGATCCGCAGCACGCCGATCCCCGCGACCTCGATCTCGACCGTGTCGCCGTGCACCAGCGGGCCGACCCCCTCGGGCGTGCCGGTCGAGATCACGTCGCCGGGCTCCAGCGTCATCACGTGGCTGACGTACGAGACGAGCTTCGCGACGCCGAAGATCATGTCGCGCGTGCGGCCGCGCTGCCGCCCCTCGCCGTTCACCCGCAGCGCGACCTCCACGTCGGCCGAGTCGAGCTCGGTCTCGATCCACGGCCCGGCCGGGCAGAACGTGTCGAACCCCTTGGCCCGGGTGAACTGCACGTCCTTGCGCTGCAGATCGCGCGCGGTGACGTCGCACAGCACGGTGTAGCCGAACACGTGGGCGAACGCGTCCGCCTCGGCCACCTTGCGCGCCCGCGCGCCGATGACCACGCCGAGCTCGGCCTCGTGCTCCACGCGCGCCGACGCGCTCGGCAGGCGCACGGCGCCCCCGGGGTCGAGGATCGAGCTCGGCGGCTTGAGGAAGAGGAGCGGCTCGCTCGGCACGTCGTTGCCGAGCTCCTTCGCGTGCGCGGCGTAATTGCGGCCGATGGCGACGATCTTGGTGGGGACGATGGGCGCGAGGAGCGCCTGCGCGTCGAACGGGATCTGCTCGCCGGTCTCCCGACCGCCGAGCCAGGGCGCCGCATCGAGGAGGTGAGCCGTGCGGACCTCGAGGCGGGCGAACGCGGCAGGAGACCCGGGGCGGGAGATGCGGGCGATGCGCATGGGGGAGGCATCGTACGGGATGAGGGCGCCGGCCGTCCTCGGGCGAGCGCGGGCGGCGGACGATTCGGAGCCGGGAATTGCGAGACCCGCGCGGCGCCCTGTTAAGCTGCGCGCGTGCCGCCCCCCGACGTCGCCCGGCTCTCCCGGCTCACCGACGACGATCTCCGCGCCTTCCGCGATCGGCTCCGCGCCATCGCGCTCGACGTCGAGGCCGTGGATCGCGCGATGCTCCCTGGCCGCGCGCTGCCGCCGGTGCTGCGCGAGCCGCTCGTGCGCTGGCACGCGCGCCACGCTCCGGGCGAGGCCGGGCTCGTCATCCGCGCGTTCGTCGCCGACGATCCGGTCTTCGAGCCCGATCTCGTGCGCGCGTTCGGCGCCCCGCTGTTCGAGGCGCTGATCGGCGCGGGGCTGCTCGAGCGCACCGCGGCCGGCGTCGCCTCGCCCTACCACCTCGCGCACTACGACGAGACGCTCGTCTTCGTGGATCGGCTGACCCACGGCATCGACGCCATCGTCGCCTCGCCCGTCGCGCCCGCGCTGATGGCGGCGGCCTACCCGCCGGCCCGCATCGGCAGCGTGCTCGATCTCGGCTGCGGCGCGGGCGGCACCGCGCTCGTCCTCGCGGCCAACGCCGAGCGCGTGATCGCCGTCGACGACAACCCGCGCGCGCTCGCCCTCGCGCGCTTCAACGCGCGGCTCAACGGCGTGCGCAACCTGGAGCTGCTCGACGGCGAGGCGTTCGCCAGGCTCGGCGATCAGGGGTTCGAGCTGGTGACCTCGATGGCCCCCTTCGACGCGTTCCCCGCTCCGGGCGGGCGCGGCGACGATCGCGCGGCGCAGCGGCTCGCCGCGGCCGCACGCCAGCTCCAGCCGGGCGGCCGCGCGGTCGTGTACGCCGAGTGGCTCGAGCTCGAGTCCGAGCCGCCCATCCAGGCGCGGCTGCGCGCGCGGCTCGACGCCGACGCAGGCGCGAGCGCCGCGGCGATCGATCTGCTGGTGCTGCTCGCGCCGGCGACCGCGCTCGACGAGCGCTGCATCCGCGCGGCGGCGACGGCGGCGCCGAGCCTCGACGCGCGCTGGGCGGCGCTCTGCGAGCAGGCGCGCGAGAACCTCCAGCGCGTCGGCGCGCGCGCGACCCGACCGAGCCTGACGGTCCTCCGACGGCGGCTCGCGCCCGGCACGCCGTTCGCCACTGGCGCGACGACCCCGTCCGGAGCGCCCGCCCCGACGTACACCACCGCGCTCGAGATCGGCGCCCTCTCGACGGTGCAGCCGTCGAGCGCGCGCATCGGCCGCATCCTCGCGACGCGCGATCTGCTCGCGACGAGCGACACCGAGCTGCTCTCGGCCAAGCTGCGCATCCCGCCGAAGACGACGATCGTCAGCGAGCGCGAGGCCTCCGACCCCGCCGCGACGACCATGACCCACGCGCGCTTCTCGCCGCGCGCCATGCTCCCGCCGCTGGGCCCTCAACGACGAGGCCGCGACGCTCGCCCAGCTGGTCCACCAGACCGGTTCGATCGCCGAAGCGCTGTTGTTCTACCAGCGCACCCTCGGCGTCGACGCGACCACCGCCCGCACGAAGCTCCTCCCGCACGCCCGCGACGCGCTTGAGCGGGGCCTGCTCGAGCCGGTGCCGGGCGGCTGAGGCGGCGACGTCACGACCGCCGCCGCCGCGCTGGGTGTGGACCGCGCGGCCCGCCCGTCCTAAGAACCTGCGAGCCATGGCGGAAAAAGGGCAGTCGACGTCGATCGCGCAGATCGCCTTTGCGATCGTGGCAGGGCTCGCGGTCTACGGCTTCGTGGACATGGCGAAGAACGCGGAGATCCGCCACGCCTGCGATCCGATCGTGCAGATGCGGCCGCGCTACATGGGCGCCGATCGCAGCGCGCCCGACTTCGACCTCGACGACGGCAAGGGCGGCCGCGTGAAGCTCTCGAGCTTCCGCGGCAAGGTCGTCATCCTCCACTTCTGGACGCGCACCTGCGGCCCCTGCCGCGAAGAGCTGCCGAACCTCGGCAAGTTCGCCGAGCTGATCAAGGACCGCAAAGACGTCGCGCTCGTCACGGTCACCATCGACGACGGCCCCAAGGAGACGCAGCCGCTCTTCGACGCGATCTTCGGCAAGGGCAAGCCCCCGCCCTTCATCGTCGGCTACGATCCCGAGAGCAGCGTCGTGAAGGCGAAGTACGGCACGACCCTCTTCCCCGAGACGTGGCTGATCGACCCCGAGGGGCGCATCCGCGCGCGCTTCGACGGCGTCCCGCACGCCGGCGACACCTGCGACGAGATCTGGAACGGCCCGCTCATCCTCTCGGCCATCGACGCGCTGCGAAGCCCGGTCACCTGCGACGTGACGATCGACCCGAAGGTCGATCCGCGCCTCGACCGGCAGATCGCGCCTTGCCGCATGGGCGAGGGGATGTGACCTCCACGCTCTGCTCGTAAAGCGCCCCGAAATCCAGCGATCCGCGCCTCGGCGTGCGTCCACGGCGGTCGCCGCAATGAACGAGGCGTCCGCCGCGTCCAAGCGACGAGGCCACGACGACGGCTCCCCCGACGCGATGCGTCGCCATTTCGGGGGTGCGGTGGTCGGAGCCTCGACGCGGCGCTAGATTTTCGGTTCCCGGCCATCGTGCGGGGACGCCCGAGAAGAGGTTGCTCGATGCAGACGAGGTCGAACGACCGCGGCGCAGCCGCGGGGGACGCCGAGCGCGCGGCCGCGAGCTTCCCGCTCGTGGAGCGCGCGGCGCCGCGGATCGACGCGCGCGCGCTCGCGCTCCTCTCGATCGGCGCGCTGTTCATCGGCGGCGGCGCAGGGCTCGTCGTCCAGCAGGCGAGCGGGCACCCGCGCTCGCTCGTCGTGCTCGCGTTCGCGGTCGCGCTCGGCCTCTCCGGCCTCGTCGTGGCTGCGCTGCGCGATCGCACGCGCCGGCGCCGCCTCGAGGCCGAGCTCGCCACCGCGCCGCGCGTTTGCATCGAGGGGACGGAGCTGTGGCTCGTCGACGGTGAGGGGTTCCGCTCGCTGCTGCGGCTCGACCGACCGTTCGGGGCCACGCTCTTCTCCACGCCCGAGCGTGATCGGCTCGTGCTCGCGCTCACGCACCGAGACGGCGTCGAATACCTCGCCGCGCAGGCCCCCTCGGGGACGCGCCACGAGGCCCTGCTGGCGCGCACCGTGACCACGGCGCGCTCCGAGCTGCCGATCGCCGAGCGCATGCCGACCTTCGATCGCGGCGATCGGCTGCTCGCGCTGGTCGAGGCGCTCGCGGCCCGCGCCGGCGACGCGCTCGATCGCGTGTGGCTCTCGGACGCGGGCATGTGCGATCTGGTGCTCGACGGGCGGCGGCTGCGCGCCGGCGAGCTCGACTTCGATCTCACGCGACCGCTGCGCTGGCGCGGGTACACGTTCCAGGAGGGGAGCGCGCTCGCGACGCAGAGCTACCAGGCGACGGCGCTCCGCCAGGGCGAACGCGAGATCGTGCTGGTCTCGCTCGCGCCGGCCGCCGAGCTCGCGACCGCTTCGATCCTCGGCGGCCTCGACGCGCACCGGCGCCCCGGCCCGCTCGGGCTCGACGCCGTGCAGCGCGCGCTGGCCCGCGATCTACGGCTCGCGCGCGGGCTCGTCGATCTGCCGCCGCCGCGCGCGCTACGCGTGGCGATCGACCGGCTCTTCGTGCCGCGCCTGCGCGCCGCGCTCGACCTCGCGCCGGCGGAGGAGCACGTCGCGCCGCCGCGTCCGACGCCGACCACGCTGCCGAGCGAGGCGCTGATCACGCCGCCGGAGGGGATGGAGCAGCTGCGGTCGAGCCGGCCGTAGGGCTGCGCGCCCTGGCTTGGGCCTACGATTCCGTCGGGGCACGCGGGCGCGCAGCCCGACCAACGGTCACGCTGGGGGCTCCGCCAAGGGCTCTGCCCCCAGACCCCCGCGACGAGACGGCTCCGCTCTCCCTGGCGAGACGCTGCGAGACGCGTCGGGGCGAGGATTAAAGCGGAAAGGCCGCCGGGTCGCCCCGACGGCCTCTCGCACGTACGAACCGCGGCTCAGGAAGCCGGGGTCTCGTCCTTCTTGGACTTCTTGGTCTTCAGCGCCGAGACGGCGGCGGCGGCGGCGGCCGGGGTCCCGCCCGGCATCTCCTTGCGCTGCGCCGTGGTCTTCCCCTCGCCGAACTTCTTGCGGAAGCGATCGACACGGCCGGCCGTGTCCATGAGCTTCTGCTTGCCGGTGTAGAAGGGGTGGCAGGCGCCGCAGACGTCGACCGTGAAGTCGCCGCGCGTGCTGCGGGTCGCGTAGCTGGCTCCGCACGCGCAAACGATCGTGCAGGGCGGGTAGTTCGGGTGGATGTCGCGCATGGCGGGCTCCGAGGGAATCCCCCGCGAGTAGGGGGAAAGGGGGGGCGAAGACTAAGCGCAGAAACCTGCGTTGTCCACCCCGCCTGCGAAGAAAGCCCAGATCACGGAGCAGATGTCCAGCATTTGGATTGCAGTGGTCCGCTCGCAGGAACGCTTCGGTCGGAATCCGCGGAGCCAAGCGCGGCGGCGCGGCCGAAGTTGGCGCATATCCAACCACCCGCACGGCCGCGTGCAGGGTGACGTGTACGTTCCGCGGCGCGGGGTCCCCCGCCCGTCTTCGTCTGGAGCCTCATCATGCGCAGTCGCTTCTTCACGGCAGTCCTCGTTTGCTCGGTCGGGCTTGGCGCGCAGGCCTGCGCCGCGTCGGGAGACGACGGGACCGGCGGCCTGATCGGCACCAAGAAGGACTCCGGCGTCGACACCGGGAGCGTCAAGGACAGCGGCTCGACCCAGCCGGACACCAGCGTCACCAACCCGCCGACCGACTCGGGCACGACCACGCTCCCGCCGCCCGACGATACGGGCGTCACACCGCCCGACGACACGAGCGTCACGCCGCCCGACGACACGGGCGTCGCCGACACCTACGTCCCGCCGGCCGACACGTACGTGCCCCCGGTCGACATGGGCGGAGGCGGCACGACGGGGAACGCCTGCACGGCCAGCGCGAGCTGCGGCGGCGGCAACAAGTGCGTCGCGTTCGAAGCGCCCGTGTGCGCGGGCGCGCCGTGCACGAACCCGACGAGCAGCGGGAGCTCCAGCGGCTACGCGGACTACAGCCCGTGCGACAGCAACTCGGGGGTCTGCTCGCCGGACACCACGCTCAACGACGGCACCGGCTACTGCGTGCCCCAGTGCGCCGTGCCGCTCGGCGGCGGCGCCGCGAGCGGCTGCCTCGCGGGCGACACGTGCATCGTGCAGATCCTGAATTCGAGCGCCACCGGGGCGATCGGCTCCTGCGAAGGGGGCGCGTGCACGGCCGACTCGCAGTGCACCGCGGTCTCCTCGACGTACACGAAGTGCCAGAAAGAGACGCTCAATTGCGTCAAGCCGGCCGACTTCAAGACGTTCGGCGCGAACGGCGCGGCGTGCACGCTGTCGACGAGCGGCGCCTCGAGCCCGACGTGCGTCTGCCTCGCCGCGAACCCGACGACGACCTCGACGAAGGGCTACTGCTCGAACATCTGCATCACGGGCGACGCCGCGCACGGCTGCCCCAGCGGCTACACCTGCGACCCGCTGCTCAGCGCGACGTACTTCTCGGCGATCCCCACGGGCGTGACCGGCTATTGCTCGAAGAGCTGCACGACGAGCAGCGGCTGCCCGACCGGCACGACCTGCCAGTCGTTCGGCGGCACGAAGGTCTGCGCGCCCTGACCGCCCGCGCAGCCGCGGCGCCGGCCTGGACTCTTGTCCGAGCCGGCGCTAACCGCGGCGCATGATCCCGCGCTACACGCCGAAGGACTTCGCCGCGCTCTGGAGCCCCCGCCGCCGCTACGAGGTCTGGCTGGAGGTGGAGCTGTCGGCGTGCGAGGCGATGGAGCGCGCGGGGCTCGTTCCCGCCGGCACGGCGCTGGAGATCCGCGGCAAGGGGATCACGATCGATCCGGATCGGATCGACGAGATCGAGCGCGTGGTGAAGCACGACGTGATCGCGTTCCTCACGCACGTCGAGGAGCAGGTCGGCGCGCCGGCGCGCTGGCTGCACCGCGGGATGACGTCGAGCGACGTGCTCGACAGCGCGCTCGCGATCCTGCTGCGCGACGCCATCGACGCGATGATGCCGCGCCTCGAGCGGCTGCTGAAGGCGCTCGCGACCCGCGCGCGCGAGCACATGCACACGCCGATGATCGGGCGCTCGCACGGCATCCACGCCGAGCCGATCACCTTCGGGCTCGCGCTCGCCGGCCACCACGCCGAGCTCGCGCGGGGCAAGGCGCGGCTCGAGGTCGCGCGCGCGGAGATCGCGGTCGGCAAGATCGCCGGCGCGGTCGGCACGTATGCGCACCTCTCGCCCGAGATCGAGGCCGACGCGCTGGGCAAGCTCGGGCTGCGCGCCGAGACGGTGGCGACGCAGGTCGTCGCGCGCGATCGGCACGCCGCGTACTTCACGGCGCTCGCGGTGGTGGCGGCCGGCATCGAGCGGCTCGCGACCAACGTGCGCCACTGGCAGCGCACCGAGGTGGCCGAGGCCGAGGAGGCGTTCACCACGGGTCAGAAAGGCTCGTCGGCGATGCCGCACAAGCGCAACCCGATCCTCAGCGAGAACCTCTGCGGGCTCGCGCGCATGGTCCGCGCGGCGGCGATCCCCGCGCTCGAGGACGTGGCGCTGTGGCACGAGCGCGACATCTCGCACTCATCGGTGGAGCGCATGATCGCGCCCGACGCGACCGCCACGCTGGCCTTCATGCTCGAGCGCTCGGCGGGGCTGGTCGAGGGGCTGGTCGTGTACGACCAGAACCTGCGCAAGAACCTCGAGCGGACCGGCGGGCTCTTCTTCAGCGAGGGCGTGCTGCTCGAGCTGGTCGCCAAGGGCGTGGCGCGGCAGGAGGCGTACGTCTGGGTGCAGCGCAACGCGATGAAGGCGGCGCTCCACGGCGAGAACTTCCTCGACGCGCTGGTGGCCGACCCCGACATCTCGGCGAAGCTGAGCGATCTCGAGGTGCGGCGCTGCTTCGATCTCACGCACGTGCTGCGGCACGTGGAGAGCATGATCGAGCGCGCGGTGGGCGAGCTCGGCGGCTGACCGCGGGCGGGTCGCTGCGGCTTCGATCGTCGACGCCGCAGCGAGGCGCGCGCGTAGCCGCTACAGGATGACGCCGTTGACGCCGAGGAAGAAGCCGGAGGCGCCGCGCCCTTGCTCGAAGAGCGGCACGGCGGCCGGCGCCAGCGCGACGCCGCGGCGGCGCTCCCCGCTGCCGCTGCCGCTGCCGAGCACGATCGCGAGCCGATGGCCGGCGAGCGCGCCCGCGGCGGGGAAGAGCACCAGCGCCGCGACCTTTCCGATCGTCGAGTCGGTGTGCGCGTAGATGGACGTGCCGAGGCTCGCGCCGAAGCCGAGGCCGGTGAGCGCGCCCGCGAGCCGCGTGTCCTCGCCGCGGGTGGCACGGATGAGCCATCCGCCGGTGGCCCCGCCCGTGAGCGCGCCGAAGGCCCCGCCGGCGATCGGGCCCCACATGACCGGCTGGCTCGGATCGACCGCCTGACCGACGATGACGCCGATGATCAGGCCGGCGCCGCCGCCGATCGTGATCGGAAGCCACTCGCTCGACGAGACCTGGCTGCCGTGCCGCTGCGAGGGCTCGGAGACCGGCGCGGTGACCATGTCGTCGGGGACCGGCGCGGCCACGGTGTCTGCGGCGGGCGTGGGCTCGGCCG
>CAIXWQ010001140.1 GCA_903923175.1 uncultured delta proteobacterium
GCCGATGAGCGCCGCGCCGACGAGCGTGCGCGCCGCGATCTCCAGCGCGGCCGCCGGCGGGTGCGCGTGATCGGGTCGCTCGGCGGGGGGCACGCACCAGGGAATCTAGCAGCGCCTCGCCTGCTTTCGCGAACTCGCGACCTGTGCGAAGCGTGTCCCATGCCCCCCCGCGTCGCCGCCGTGCTGGTCTGCCTGGTCGCGCTCTCGGGCGTCCCCGCGTGCTCCAAGCCCTCCTCCGCCGGCGCCTCGCCCAGCGCCCCGGCGAGCGCCTCGGCGGCGATTTCGGCCTCCGCGTCGGCCTCGGCGAGCGCGTCGGCGAGCGAGCGCGCCTCCGCGGCGCCCTCGGCCTCGGCGAGCGAGATCGCCGCGTTCTTGACCTTCAAGGTCCCGCTCAAGATCAAGCCGGGCGCCTCGGTCAAGGTCGCCCACCAGCCCGCGACCGTCGTCGACGGCAAGGTCGAGCTCCGCGGGCGCGTCGGTCAGATGGTGATGGTCACCGCGCGCGACCCCGACGGGCACCTCGCGGTGCAGAAGGTCACGTTCGAGGCCGAGGGGCCGATCCCCGCGGAGATCGATCTGTCGAAGTGAGCGGCGCGTGCGTCCCGCGCAGCCCGCGCGCGCCTACGCGAACGCCCGCCCCATCACCGCGATCATCGCCGCGACGTCCGCGCTGCCGCACATCTCCCGCGCCGAGTGCATCGACAGCATCGGGTTGCCGACGTCCACCGTCGCGAGCCCGAGCCGCGCCGCGGTGATCGGCCCGATCGTCGAGCCGCACGCGAGGTCGGTGCGCGTGACGAAGTCCTGCACCGCGACGTCGGCCTCGCGCGCGAACCCCTTGAAGCGCGCCGCGCTGAGCCCGTCCGTCGCGTAGCGCTGCTGCACGTTCGACTTCACCACCGGCCCGCGCCCGAGCTTCGGCATGTGCTTCCCCTCGTGCTTTTCGGCGTAGTTCGGGTGCACCGCGTGGGCCATGTCGGCCGAGATCGAGAAGCTCCCGGCCAGCGCGCGCGCGAGGCCGCTCGGGCTGCTCGCCGAGGGCGGCGACGTCGCCGAGACGATCCTCGCGAGCACGTCGCCCAGGAACGGCCCGGCCGCCCCCTGCGCCGACTCGCTGCCGATCTCCTCGTGATCGAAGAGCGCGACCACGCGCGTCGCGTCCGCGTGCTCGGGGGCGCCGAGCAGCGCGCTGAGCGCGGCGTGGCACGACGCGAGGTTGTCGAGGCGCCCCGAGAAGACGAACGCGTCGTCCTGGCCCCCGAGCGTCGCGTTCGCCGCGTCGTGCAGGCCGAGATCGAAGCCGCGGATCTTCGCCGGGTCGGCGCCGCACGAGGCCGCGAGCGCGGCGAAGAGGCGCTCGACGCCGATCGCGCCGTCGCCGAGGCCGAGGATCGGGACCATGTGCTGCTGCTTGTTGAGCACGAGCCCCTTGTCGTTGACCTCGCGGTCCAGGTGGATGGCGAGGCTCGCGACCCTGCAGACCGCGCCGGGGACGCGCGCCGCCTTGCGCACCAGCGTGCCGTCGCTCTCTTCGAGCACGAGCCGCCCGGCGATCGAGAGATCGCGATCGAGCCAGGTGTAGAGCAGCACGCCGCCGTAGATCTCCACGCCGAGCTGCAGGTACCCCTCCTTGCCTGCCTGCGGTTGCGGCTTGAGGCGGAGGTTGGGGCTGTCGGTGTGCGCGCCGACGAGGCGGAACCCCGCGTCGACCGGCGGGCGGGCGCCCACGCGGAAGGCCACGATCGACGCGTCCGCGCGCGTGACGAAGTGCTTGCCGCCGGGGCTCAGCGCCCACTCGTCGACCTCGCGCAGCGCGGTGAACCCCGCGGCCTCGAGGCGGCGCGCCGTCTCCTCGACGGCGTGGAAGGGCGACGGGCTCGCGTCGAGGAAGCGGCAGAGATCGAGGGCGGGCGCGAGGGCGGGGTCGAGAGAGGCCATGGCGGCGGAGATGGTAGTCCTTGGGCCGCGAGGTTCGCGAGGGGATCGAGCCCGAACGCGCGCGTGTGGTGGTGCGGCCGAGCGGCGACGGACGAGCCTGCGCGAGCGAGCGCGCGAGCGGGCGGGCGCCGGTGCGAGCCGGACGACCCAGCTACAGGTCGAGCTGAATCCCAACCTCGACGACCTTGTCGGCGGGAATCCCGAAGAAGGCGGTCGCCGACTGCGCGTTGCGGGCGAGGTAGGCGAACAAGCGCCGCCGCCACCGCGCCATCCCCTTGGTGCTCGCGTCGCCGAGGATCGTCTCGCGGCCGAGGTAGTAGGTCACGTTCTCGACGTCGATCCAGTTCCCCGCGCGCACGCAGGCCGTCAGCACCGCGGGGACGTTGGGGGTCTCCATGAAGCCGTACGACGCGACCACGCGCCAGAATCCGCCCCGCAGCTCTTCGATCGAGACGCGCGCGTCGGGCGCGACGAGCGGCGCGTCGCTCGTGGCGATCGAGAGGAGGATGACGTCTTCGTGCAAGACGCGGTTGTGCCGGACGTGATGGCGCAGCACCGGCGGGATGCCACTCGGATTGGCTGTCAGGAAGACGGCCGTGCCCGGGATTCGGTGGCAGCGTCCGACCTCGTCGCAGCCGATGAAATCCTCGAGCCGGAGCGTCCGCGCCTGGATGGCCTTGAAGAGCCTCGCCCGCCCGGTCGTCCAGGTGGTCATGAGCGCGAACATGAGCGCGCCCACGACGAGCGGCACCCAGCCCCCCTCGCCGATCTTCGGCAGGTTGGCGACGAGGAACGGGACGTCGAAGCTGAGGAAGAGCGCGAGCACCGCGACGCACGTCCAGAGGGGCCAGCGCCAGCGCGTCCGCGCGACCTCGAAGAACGCGATCGACGTCACCAGCATCGTCCCGGTGACGGCCAGGCCGTACGCGGCGGCGAGCGCGTCGGACACCTTGAAGGCGAGGACGAGCGTGATGCACGCGACCATCAGCAGGGCGTTGATCTCCGGGACGTAGATCTGCCCTTCGTGCTCGGCCGAGGTGTGGACGATCGTCACGCGCGGCCAGTACCCGAGCTGGACGGCCTGGCGCGTGAGCGAGAACGCCCCGGAGATGAGGGCCTGCGACGCGATCACGGTCGCCGCGGTCGCGAGCAGGATCATGGGGAACAACCCCCACCGCGGCACCAGCGCGTAGAACGTCGAGTCGGCGTAGCTCGGATTCTCGAGCACGAACGCGCCCTGGCCGAAGTAGTTCAGCAGCAGGCACGGCAGCACGACGCAGTACCAGGCCAGCGAGATCGGCTTGCGGCCGAAGTGGCCCATGTCGGCGTAGAGGGCCTCGCCGCCGGCGACGACGAGCACGATGGCGCCGAGCACGAGGAAGGCGGCCCACCCGCCGTGCACGAGCAGCCGCGCCGCGTACGCTGGATTCAGCGCGTGGAGCACGGTCGCGTGCCGGACGATCCACGGCAGCCCGAGCGCGCCGATCACGGCGAACCAGACCACCATCACGGGGCCGAACACGGCGCCGATCCGGTGGGTTCCGCGCCGCTGCATCAGGAAGAGCACGACGAGGATGGCGGCGGTCGCGTAGACCGCGAAGGGCTTCGCGGCCGGGATCGCCAGCCCGACCCCTTCGACCGCGCTGAGCACGGAGATCGCCGGGGTCACGATGCCGTCGCCGAAGAGCAGCGCGGAGCCGAAGAGGATCACCATCGCGAGCAGCCCCGGATTCCCGGAGGCTCGTGGCCTGCGCGCGCGCGGCAGCAGCGCGAGGAGGGCGAGCGTGCCCCCCTCGCCGTCGTTGTGGGCGCGCATCACGAGCGCGAGGTACTTCACCGTGACGACGCCGATCAGCGCCCAGAAGACGAGCGAGAGCACCCCGAGCACGTTGTCGTGCGTGGGCGCGACCGGATGCGGTCCGTGGAAGCACTCCTTGAGCGCGAAGAGTGGATTGGTGCCGATGTCGCCATAGACGACGCCGAGCGCGCCAATCGCCAAGGGGAGCAGCCTCGCGGGGGTGCGCTCCCGACGTGCCGAGAGCGGAGCTTCGCTCGGCGGGACGTTCTCGGCCGGGGGGCGGTCGCTGGTCAGGGCGGACATCGATCCTCTCGGTTGGGCGCCGCGCGCATCCTCGCACGCGGCGAGGCGCGCTCGGAGTCTGCCTCGCACTCCACGCGTCGGCGGCTGCAGACCTCGGCGTCCGGGACCGTGCATGAGCGCACGAGTCGTCCGGACCGTCGGGCACGGCCGCACGGTTCGGTGTCGGGGCCAGCGCGGCGCGCGCCCGAGACGTCCGGCACGCCCACTCGCGCTCCCCCGAGAGCCGTCGGCGTCGATGCGCGAACCGACGCGCGCCTTCGAGGAGCGACTTCGCGTCCCCGCGTCCCCGCGTCCCCGCGTCCCCGCCGAGATCGAGCGGCATCGCCTCGCCGCCTGGCATCGAGAAGCTGCGCGAGCGGGGCGGTGCGGAAGTCTCGACCTCTGGATCGACGCAGGTTCGCCAGGTTCCTGGTTCGTACTTCGTCCGGCTCGGATCGGGCACCTCCTCCGCACGTCGGCGTCGTGCGTCGTGGGCGCCGCAGGCAAGTACAGCCTGATGTTCAGCGACGTCAGCGGCGGCGTGAAGACGTCGCTCGCGAACGCGACCTACGAGTGCAAGGTCACGTCGAACACGGCCAGCTACGGCGGTTCGAGCGCGTACGCCCGCGTGGTGTTCATGAGCGGGCGGTGCACCGCGGCAATTCCGACGAGCGGAGCTCAGGTGCCGTGCACCGTCGGCACTTCGGACTTCGAGCTGTTCTTCACGGACGACTACGCCGGCGCCCGCGCGCCGGTCGGTGACCCTCGGCGAGGGACGCGGAGCGCGCCGCGTCCCTGCGCCGACGAGGGCGCGCGGTCAGTCGTCGTCGTCGGGCCCCTCGCCCTGCGAGTGCTTCTGCACCACGACGGTCGCCGAGCTCGAGGTGGCGTTGCCCGAGGCGTCGCGCGCCACGCAGGTCACGAGGTACTCTCGCTCCCCGCCTCTCGGACCGTGCACCGCGCGCAGGTAGAGCTGCCCGTTCTTCCACACCACGTCGGGCGCGAAGCTCGAGACGGCCGTCTTCTCGGCGACCGCGCACGTCACCGCGGGGGCGCGGTCGCACGCGTCGGTGGCGCGCGTCGTGATCGAGATCGGCACGAGCTTGTGCGACTTGGGCCCGAGGACGCTCGGCGACACGACGACCGACAGCGTCGGCGCCTTCGTGTCGACGATGGTCACGCTCGTCGTGCAGCTCGCGCCGTTGCCGGAGCCGTCGGACGCGGAGCAGCTCGCCGTGGAGGTCCCCATTCCGAACTTCGAGGGCGCGCAGCTCGCCGCGCAGCCACCGCAGTTGTCGCCGCAGCTGCCGGCGAGCGACACCGGCGTCGACGCGCCCGTGCACTCGACCGTCTGCGCCGCGGGGCACGCCACCGAGGGCGGCTGCGTGTCGACGACCGAAACGTACGAGGAGCAGAGCGCGGTCGCGCCGTCGTACGAGGCGCCTTCGAGCGCCACCGTGTGCGCGCCGAGCGAGAGCCGCTCGCTCGAGAGCCCGTCGACGACGCAGCTCGCGACGCCGTCGCCGCCGTCGCCGCACGTGCCGGCCAGGCCGTGCGCGCCGTCGATGCTCGCCGTGCAGGCGCCCGCCGCGACGGGGATCGAGACCGGCCTGGCCGCGCTGCCGACGCACGTGACGACCGGCGGCGTGGGGCAGGGCGCGACGTGGACGTAGGAGCTGCAGCTCGCGGTCGAGCCGTCGCCGGCGGTCGCGCGGACGACGACCGTGTGATCGCCGGGGCCGAGCGCCTCGTGGGCCGCGGCGTCGTAGGTGCACGAGGCGAGCCCGCCGCCGCCACCCGCGCAGGTGCCAGCGAGCGCGTTGGCCGAATCGACGCCGACGCTGCAGCTGCCCGGCAACGTCACGGGGTGCGCGGCGGTGCCGACGCAGGTCACCGTCGGCGGGACCTGACAGGCGACCTGCGTGACGGACACGACCGGGCTGCCCGCAGGGAGGCTCGTCGACGCGAGGGACGACGCGTCGAGCACGAAGCCGGCGCCGTCGACGCCGCGGAACGAGTACGCGCCGCTCGGCAGCCAGAAGGTCTGCGTGCCGCTGAAGTAGTTCACCGCAGGATCGATGGGGAGGTTCGCGCCGGGCACGAGCTCGACGCGGACGCCCACGAGCTTGCAGCGGTCGAACGCGAGCTTGCCCTTGTCGTCGAGAACGAGGGCGCCCGACGCGCTCGTGATCACGCCGTTCGTGATCGAGAAGCCACCGTACGCGTCGGCGCCGAAGACGTCCGACGCCCGATAGATGCCGTCGGGCAGGTGGAGCGTCGGATCGACGCCGCCGAAGTTCTCGGTGGCCCCGTCGAGGTGCGCGACCTGCAGCCCCGCGCCCGGCGACGAGAGGGCGGCCAGCGGCACCACGACCTCGGCCAGCTTGGTCGCGTCGACCGCGACGCCGGCCGCCGTGACGACGAGCGCGCCGGTCGTGGCGACGATCGCGGTGCCGCTCACCGTGAACGTCCCGTAGACATGCTCCTGCGAGACGTCGGTCAACGCGAACGTCCCGTCGGGGAACAGGAAGGTCTTGGAGGTGTCGAACTGCTCCGTCGCGGAGGCGATCACGAACCGCTGGAGGTTCGCGGGCGCCGTGAGCCCGCTCACGTCGACGTAGACCGAGGCGAGCTTGGTCGCGTCGAAGGTCACGCCATCGGCCGTCTGCACGACCGCGCCGGTCGTCGCCGTGACGACGCCGCCCGCCACCGTGAAGCTGCCGTACCGATCGCCGACGTACCAGTTCTCGAGGTTGTAGACGCCGTCGGGGAGCTGGAACGTGCTGTCGCCGGTGGCGTAGCCGATGCCCCCGGAATCGCCCGAGATGTAGAGGGCAAGCGGGCTGCCCGGAGCGGAGAGCATGCTCGCGTGGACCGCGACGCTGGCGAGCTTCGTCGGGTCGAAGCCGAGCGCGGTGCCGGAGATCGTCAGCGCGCCGGTCGTCGCGGTCAGGGCGCGATCCGCGAGCGTGAACGTGCCGAGCGAGTAGCTGTTGCCGAGCAGCAGGGGGTACGTGCCGTCGGGGAGGTGCGCGACGCTGGTGAAGAGGTCGCCGGTCTCGCCACCGACTCGGAGGTCGAGCCCGCCGCGCCAGGGCGACTGCAGCGCGTGGGAGTCGAGCGAGACCGTCCCCAGCTGGGCGAGATCGAAGCCGATGCCGGTCGCCGAGATGACGATGCTGCCCGTCGTCTCCGTGAGCTCGCCGCCCAGCACGGTGAACGTCCCGTACGAGACCCGCTGCTCGTAGTCGCCGACGGTGTACGTCCCGTCCGGGAACGAGAGCGTCGTCGGCGTGCCCCAGACGACCTGATCGAAGCCCGGAGCGTCGATGCGCACGACGACCCAGGTGCCCGAAGCGAGCGCCGTCGGATCGACGACGACCGACGACGCGCTGAGCGCTGCCTGGGCCGTCCCGGTGGACTCGCGAGAGGCCTCCTGGTTGGCGCACGACACGGAGGCAAGCGCGGCCAACACGACCGCGACACGAGTGCTTCGCATGCGACACTCCCCTTCGACCCTCGCGCGGCCCGACGGCGCGCGCAGGCGACTTGGCAATTGGCGTGGTAGGCAGACTCTCGATCGCCTGCGACGGAGCCGAGATGGTCAGTCGCGCGCGCGGTCTCCGTGCATGGCCCCGAGATGCTCGGCTTCACTACTTTGGCTCGCATGGATGAGCAATCGAATTGTTCGATCTGCGGCGCGCGCTGATCCGCGCACCGACCCGCGCCACCGCGGCCGAACCGCAGGCGAATCGCTTCGAGCTCGAAGCGCGCCGCGACCTCCGAGACGAGATGACTCACGCAGCATCGTCCGCTCGCGCGCAGCCTGGTCGTGCGCGCGGCGGACGCTGCCTCCCCTACTTCGCGAACGTCACGGTGCGCCCGCCGAGCGGCTGCACGGGGCGGTTGGTGTCGCCGTGCGTCGCCTCGTGGAACTTCTTGATCTGCCCCTCGGACACCTCGACCGGCGTCGCGAGCACGAACCAGCTGACCCCTTCGCTGCAGGGCGGCGTCGTGAGCGAGCCCGTGTAGCCGTAGTAGCCCGCCTTGGTCGACAGGAGCGGCGCGACGTCGACGGACTTCCCCTCGATCGTCTTCGCGTCCTTGGTGACCTCGGTGGGCAGCGCGTCCCAGATCGGCGCGAGCGCGGCGTTCTCCTTCCCCTTCTTCAGCATCACGGCGACGACCGCGAGCTGCCCCTTCGCGTTCTTGTGGACGAAGTGCACCTCGCCGTCGAACGACTTGCCGTCGAGCGTGTGCTCGCTCGGCGCATGGAAGTGGAACTGCACGAGGCTCCAGGTGTCGCCCGCCGCCGTGAGCGTGTCGCCGTCGGGGGCGTCGATCTGCACCGTGTGACCGTTGTTCTTCAGCTTGAGCGGGATCTTCGAGTAGCCGAAGAGGAGCGGCGCCGGCTTCTTCGTCTGCTCGGCCTTCTTGGTCACGAGGTCGATCGGGGTCTGGCTCGTGCCGGTCTTGCAGGTCGCGAACTCCGCCGACAGGTCGCCCCAGTGCGACGGCCCCTCCTCGCCCTCGTACTTCCAGTGCGGCGGCGCGGCGGC
>CAIXWQ010001141.1 GCA_903923175.1 uncultured delta proteobacterium
ATCGACGCCGGGCTCTGCACGCTCGACCACGGGCGCTGCGTAGCAGCGAGCGCCGAGGACTGCCGTCGCTCGACCGGCTGCTCGACCAGCGGCTACTGCAGCGTCAAGGACGGCCGCTGCGGCGTGAGCGAGGAGGGGTGCCGGCAGTCGACGACCTGCGCGAGCGTCGGATTCTGCAGCGTCAAGGGCGGGCACTGTTCCGCGTTGAGCGACGACGACTGCCGAAGAAGTGAGCCGTGCGGCCAGCAAGGCTGGTGCTCGCACGTGAACGACGACAACTGCCGGCTGCTCAAGCCGGAGGACTGCAAGCTCACCGCGGCGTGCAAGTCGCTCGGCAAGTGCTCGCTCGTCGGCGGTCGCTGCCTGGTGCAGGCCGACGCCGATTGCCGGTCGAGCGAGGCGTGCACCAAGTGGGGTTGGTGCGTGGCCGCGACGTCGAAGTCCGCGCACGGCAATGTCGGAGACGTCGAGTGCTTCCGCCAGGCGAGCGTGGAGCTGTAGGCGCGCGCGGCGGTCGACGGGCGGACCCCTCAGTTACCGTCGTCGAGCTGCGGCTTCGCCTTCTTGCCCTGATCGTTGGGGCGTGCGGAGCTCCGTGACCGAAGCGGTGCGAGGCTACGTGAGCCGGCGCCGCCTGTGCACGATCGAGTTCCCGTCCTGGGTGCAAATCGGAATCCTCACCTCCGTGCGGAGGCGATTCGCAGACAGAACGGCAAGCCGGAGTCGACTCCGATGGTGAAACATCTCGTCTCGCTCCAGGCGCTGGTCGTGCTCCGGAGCCCCGCGGCGAAGGCGACGCTCACGCGCTTCGCGAGCGACCGCTCGGTCTACGCCGTCGACACCACGACGAGGGGGCGCGACGGCAAGGTGACCCCCGCCAAGAGCTCGCGCGCGATCGCGGACCTCGCGAACGAGGCCCTCGGCGCTTTGTGATTCGAGCAGGCCAGTCGCGGACGCGGAGCCGAGGACTCTGCGCTGCCCGATCGAGAGGCCGGGTCGTCGCTCGGGCGGCGGCGCACGCGAGGCGCTGAAGAGGCGGGTGGCGACGTGCGCAAAACCTTCAGAGGTGACGCGAATTGCAATGGCATTGTTCGCGTCCGATCGCCCAAACGCTCGAACCCGATCCTACCGATTTCGCTAGGCCCGTTCCCGCTCGGTCACCTACTCTCCGCATTGTCCGCGACGAGCGCGTCTGCGCCGTCCGCGCGCCCAGATCGAGGACTTCCATGACCCCTGCTCGCGCCCTCTCGTCGCTCGTCCTCCTCGCCGCGTTCGCCGTCACGGGCATCGGCTGCAAAAAGGGGGTTGGCGGCGAGTGCGACCTCAACAAGGACTGCGCGGACAAGCTCGTCTGCTTGGCCGAGGGGCCCGGCCCCTGGAAGTGCATGGCGCTCGACGACGCCAAGGAGAGGTGCGCGTCGACCAAGCTCTGCAAGAACAATGGCCTGTGCAGCGTCTCGTCGGTCGCCGCGGCCAGCGTCGGCGTGTGTGTCGCGAAGTCGGACGAAGATTGCGAGGGGTCCAAGGGCTGCAAGAACGATGGCCGCTGCAGGCGACGTGAGAATGGTGATTGCGGGGAGTGAGCGGCGCGCGAGGCAGGGTGAGGGCACCGTCGCGATGAACGCCCGCGGCATGCGCGGCGTCACGCGTGGCACGACGCGCTGGGGCCCGTCGCGCGCTGCGACTACGCTGCGTCGATGCAGGACTGGGAGCGCAAGGTCGCGGAGCTCGAGGCGTCGGGGCTGACCCCCGAGGAGCAGCTCGCGCAGCGAGAACGGCGCGCCCGGAGCCGGCGTCGCGTCGCGCTCGGCGTCGTCGTGGCGGGCGTTGCCGCGGCATTCCTGTGGTTCGCGCCGCCGTGGATGATCGCGCGCGCCGACGCCTCGGACACCGCGTGCTCGAACCGCGACGACGAGGTCGCGCCCGGCGAGAGCGAAGGGTGCGGCTGGCGCGCGAGAGCGTGGCTCGTGTTGCCGAAGCTCGTGCCGTGGACGCGGGCGAACGCGCTGCGCAAGGCTCGCTCGCTCGACCTGCTGCGCGCCGCGCGCGCGCTCCGACGCGCCACGCGCGTGACGCTCGACCCCCGCGCCCGCGACGAGGCGGCCGCCGCGCTCTTCGCCGCGTGGGCCTCGCGCGACGACGCGACCAGCGGCGATCCCACCGGCGACGCCATCGGCCAGCTGGTCCTGGCGGGCGCCCCCGCCAAAGCCCTCGAGCTCGGCGGCGACGCCGGCAAGTCTCCACGCCTCGCGTTCCTCGCGGCGCTTTCGCTCGGCGATCTCGAGCGCGCGACGAGCCTCGCGCGGCGCGAAGATGCGACCCCGTCGTGTCCCGAAACCTAGACGCGCCGAAAATCGCGCAAATCTTGAGCCTACGCATAGGCGTGGCGCCACGCTGCGGCGGGTCCGAGTGGCTCGCGGGCGTGCATTGGTGACGAGGTGGCGCGCGGCTGTGTCACCGCGTCACCTAGCGATTGCCGACCGGCATCCGCGACGACTTCGCGGCGGCGGCAAGTAGTCGTAGCTTCGGCGCCGATGGCAGCCCCGCCGGCCGCGTTCGCCCCTCTGCAGTTCCTCGTGCTGCTGGTCGCCGGCTGGATCCAGCGTGAGCAAGGGCGTCGCATCGACTTCTTGCGCGCGGAGAACAGCGTGCTGCGCGCACGCCTCGGTCCCGGCCGCG
>CAIXWQ010001142.1 GCA_903923175.1 uncultured delta proteobacterium
CCACGACGACGACCTGCGCCTGCTCGACGTGAAGGAGGCGCTGCCGACGCACACGCCGCGCGCGCCGCACGTGAAGGGGCTGAGCGTCCCCGCCGACGACGCCGCGCGCGTGGTGCACGGCGCCCGCGCGCTCTCGCCGCCGATCGGCCCGCGGCTGCTCGCGGCGACGCTCGACGACATGCCCGTCGTGGTGCGGGAGCTCTTGCCCCAAGAGGACAAGGTCAACGTCGACGGCCTCGCGCAGGACGAAGCCTGCGCCGTAGCGCACCACCTCGGCGGCATCCTCGGCCGCGCCCACGCGCGCCAGCTCGACGCGAAGGAGGCGAAGGCGTGGCGCGCGGCGTGCGGCGCCAAGGCCGACGTCGGCGCGCCGCCCGCGTGGCTCTGGAGCGCGCTGGTGCCGCTCGTCGGTCGCCACGAGTCGGCGTACCTCGAGCACTGCGGCGCGCTGGCCTTGCGCGGGGCCGCCACGTGAGCGCTCGGATCGCGCGGCCTGCCACGATCCTCGGCATCCTCACCGCGATCAACTTCGTCAACTACGTCGATCGCTACCTCGTGGCGGCGGTGTCGCCGAAGTTCCAGGAGGAGCTGGGGCTCTCGAACGCGCAGACGGGCTTCACCATCAGCGCGTTCATGCTCGGCTACTTCGTGACCAGCCCCGTGTTCGGCTGGCTCGGCGACAAGCGCTTCGGCGGGAGCGGCGGCACCACCTCGATCCGCCGCTGGCTCATGTCGCTCGGCGTGCTGCTCTGGAGCGTCGCGACCGTGGGCTCCGGGCTCGCGCACGGCGCGACGTCGATGGTGCTCGCGCGCGTCGCGGTCGGCATCGGCGAGGCGAGCTACGCGACGCTCGCGCCGACGATCATCGACGACCTCGCGCCGGCCGCGAAGAAGAACCGCTGGCTCGCGATCTTCTACCTCGCCATCCCGGTCGGCAGCGCGCTCGGCTTCCTGCTCGGCGGCTTCTTGGAGGAGCGCTTCGGCTGGCGCGCGGCGTTCTTCGTCGCGGGCGGCCCCGGCGTCTTGCTGGCGCTGCTGGTGCCGCTGATCGTCGAGCCCGCGCCCAAGCAGCACGCCCCCGGAGCCTCGCAGCTGCGCGGCCTCGCGGCGCTGGGCGCGCTGCGCAGATCCGCGCTCTACGTCGCGTGCGTGGCCGGGCTCTGCGCGTACACCTTCGCGCTCGGCGGCTTCTCGGCGTGGGCCCCGAAGTTCCTCTACGAGGTGCACGCGCTGAAGCTCAGCGTCGCCGACTTCTGGTTCGGCGTGGTGACGGTCCTCGCCGGGCTCACCGGCACCGTCGCGGGCGCGTGGCTGGCCGATCGCGCGCTCCCGCACGACTGCGACGACGAGACGCGCATCCGCCGCTACCTGCGCTTCTGCGGGCTCGCCACCGCGGTGGGCGTGCCGGCCGCGGCGCTCACGCTCTACACCCCCTCGGCCGTGACGTTCTTCGTCGCGATCTTCGTCTGCGAGGTCGCGCTGTTCGCCTCGACCTCGCCGATCAACGTCGTGATCCTCGGCTCGGTGCCGCCGTCGGTGCGCGCCATGGCGATGGCGGTCAGCATCTTCATGCAGCACCTGCTCGGCGATCTCGGCAGCCCGCCGCTCATCGGCAAGATCGCCGACGTCGCCCACTCGCTCCGGCTCGGCATGTGGATCCTGCCGGTCGCGATCGCGATCGCCGCCGCGCTCTGGCTCTCGGGCGTGCGGGCGCGGCTCGTGCGGGCTACCTGACCGCGCGCACCCGCGCTGCCAGCAGCTCGAGCTCGTCGTCGTCGACCGCGCGCGCGTCGAGCAGCAGCGCGTTCGACTCGATGCGCCCGAGCACCACGGGATCGCCCTCGCGCAGGCGCGCGGCGAGCGCGCTCGCGTCGCCAGCGAGCCGGACCGCGAACGACGCGA
>CAIXWQ010001143.1 GCA_903923175.1 uncultured delta proteobacterium
CAGTCGACCGGCGCCGGCGGCAGCAACGTCAGCTCCGGCGAGGGGCGCGACTTCATGATGGGCGCGTGCGCGACGAAGCTCTCGTGCACCCAGTGCCACGATCCGCACCCGCGCCCTGGCGCGCGGCGCGATCCGGAGCGCGCGGGCAACGAGGTCTGCGCGAGCTGCCACAGCAAGTACGCGAGCAAGCCCGCGATCCGCGCGCACGCGCACCACGATCCGGAGGGCGCCGGCGGCGCCTGCCTCGCGTGCCACATGCCGAAGAAGAACCTCGGCCTCGACGGTCGGCTCACCCGCTACCACCGGATCGGCGCGCCCAACGACGCCGCGCGCGTCGAGGGCGACCGCCCGCTCGAGTGCGCGCTCTGTCACGAGCGCGCGACGGTCGCATCGCTCGTCGACACGATGGAGCGCTGGTGGGGCAAGCGCTTCGATCGCGCCGCGATGCGGGCGCGCGGCGTCGACTTCGAGGCGCCCGCGCTGCTCGTGGCGCTGCGCGGCGGTCGACCCCACGAGATCGCGACGGCCGCGTTCGTGCTCGGCGAGCGTCGCGTGCGCGAGGCGATCCCCGATCTGGTCCGCGCGCTCGCGGTCGAGGTGCCCTTCGTCCGCGGCTACGTGGTGCGCGCGCTCGAGGCCATCGTCGCCGCGCCGGCGCCGTTCGATCTGCACACGCGCGGGCCCGCGGCGCAGGAGCAGGCGCGCGCCTGGCTCGGCGCGAAGGGGATCTCCGTCGACGTGCCGCCGCGCGACGAGAAGCCGCGCGAGCGGCGTGCGCCCACGGTCACCGGCCCGGACGTCGACGACGAGTGACGTCGCGAGCTCGACCGTCACGCTCATCAAGCGCGCATCAAGCCGTCGCCCCTCGCTGGACGCTTCTCCGCGGGACGCTGTCGGACGCGCGTGGAGTCGACGAACCATGCGCGGCGCGCTTCACTGTCCGCATGCTTTCGCGCGCTCGCCGCCGTTCGCCGTCCGCTTCGTCGTCGCTGCGCGCAGCGCTGCTCGCCCTCGGAGCGCTCGCTGCGTTCGGAGCGTCCGGAGCGCTCGCGGGCTGCGGCAACGCGCCGGCGGCCGATCGCGCCGTCGGCCACAGCGCCTCGCGCGTCGTCAACGGCGTCTACGACACCGATCGCCCCGATCCGCTCGGCGACGTCGACGAGGCGGTGGTGTCGATCTCGTGGGACGACAACACCGGCAACGGCTTCGGCTGCAGCGGCTCGCTGATCGGCCCGCGCGTCGTGCTCACCGCGCGCCACTGCGTCTCGGCGTGCGACGGCACCCCCACCGATCAGTACGGCTGCACCACCGACTACGCGCTGTCCGGCTATCAATTCAGCCTCGGCGCCGACACCGTGCCGGCCTCCGCCACGACCAAGGCCTCCGCGATCAAGATCGTCCACGACGCGACGAGCACCATCTACGGCCACGACCTCGCGCTCATCGAGCTCGATCAACCCATCGGCGCGCGCGTGATTCCGATCCGCCTCTCCGACCCGCCGACGATGGGGCAGGCCGTGCGCGCCGTCGGCTACGGGCTCACGAACGACAAGGCGAAGTCCAACGCCAGCGGCTATCCGTATCGCTTCCGGCGCGACGGGCTCACGATTCTCGAGATCGGGCCCGACTCGTCGCAGGGCATGACCTCGACCGAGCTCCTCCTCGGCGAGTCGATCTGCGACGGCGACTCGGGCGGCCCGATCCTCGACGCGACCACCGGCGCGATCGTCGGCACCGTCTCGCGCGGCGGCAACGGCACGAACTACACCGATTACCGCGGTTGCATCGACATCAACGGCAACCAGGCCACCAACATCTACACGCGCGTCGACAAGTTCGCGTCGCTGATCAAGCAGGCGCTCACCGACGTGGGCGAGACGCCGACGCTCGAGGGGACCGGCCCGCTCGTCACGCCCGACGCCGGCACGCCCGCCGACGACACCGGCCTGCCGGTCGACGACGCCGGCACGCCCAAGTCCGTGGTCACCGGCGGCACGACCTCGTCGGGTGGGTGCGCGACCGCGCCGGTGGGCGCAGCGTCGGCGGCCACGATGCCGTTCGCGATCGTGGCGCTGTTCGCGCTCCGTCGCCGCCGTCGCGCGTAGCCGAGCGACCGCGCGCCGCACCTGCGACCAGGGCACGGGCGCGGGAGGAGAGGCGCGCTACTTCGCGGGCGCCGCGGCCGGCGGGGGCGCGCTCGCGGGCGCGAGCGACATCGGCGTGACGTTGGGGTTCTTGTTCAGATCGATCGACGTCCAGAACAGCTTGAGCTGCTTGTAGCCCGAGGTGTTCTTGTAGCCGACGAGCCCGAACAGGACGTCCCACTCGTTGCTGATCGGGCTCTCGCCCACGTGGAAGATCGGCGCGAAGTAGAAGTCCCAGGCGGTCCCCTTCTTCGAGTACCGCTCCTGGTAGTACGTGTTCAGCGCGAGCTGGCTCACGCCGTCCTCGTCGCGGAAGCGCCAGAAGACGGGGAACGCGACCGTCGTGCGCTTCTTGCCGGATTCGAAGTCCCACCAGAACGGCGCGACGACCGAGTGGTACGAGTCGGTCGACTTCCCGATGAACACCAGCGGGTAGATGTCGAAGCTCCAGCCGCCGACGTAGCTCTCGTGCACGATGCTCGGCAGGATCCAGGTCTTGCGCGAGAGGCCGTACTCCTGCCAGTGCGCGAAGAGCGGCGTGACCACGCTCCAGCTGTGCGGATCGCTGGAGGTGTACACGAGGCCGTAGAGCGACGACTCGTAGAACGCGTCCGGATCCTGGTAGTGGAACCAGAGCGGCAGGATCGGCCCGGCGAGATCGAGCTTCGTGCGGCCGCGGTAGCGCGAGTAGAACGGCGTGACCAACGTCGAGCCCTCCGCGTCCGACGCGGTCGCGAAGAGCGGCGTGATCAGCAGGTTCTTGTCGTGGTTGTGGGACGTGTGGAACAGCGGGAGGAACGTCGTCGCCGAGCGGTCCTCGCCGTGGCTGTGGAACAGCAGCGGGAAGATGTCGAACACCGCGCTGTTCGCCGTCGTCCGCGAGAACACCGGGCCCACGAGCGTCGTCTGCGAGCCCGCCTCGCCGTCGCTCGCGTGGTAGTAGAGCAGCGGCGGGATCAGCGTGTACTTGGTGAGCTTGTCGGCGTCGCTGCCGCCGAAGACGAACGGGAAGACGCCCCAGTCGATGTTCTTCTCGGTGCGGTCGTAGAAGCCGAGGCCGCCGATGAGCGAGAACGAGCGCTTCTCGCTGTGCGTCGTGAACGTCAGCAGCGCCGGCACGTGGGCGTAGCCGCTGCCGTCGGCCGACTTGCCCGCGAAGACGAACGGCGCGACCCAGCGCGCCCAGCTGCCCGGGCCGTCCTGCGTCAGCACCGGCGGGATCACCCACGTCGTGGTCTCCTCGTCGCGGAAGCGCCCCCAGAACGGGAAGACGTAGTCGACGTCGCGGAGCTGGCTGCGGCGTCGGTAGTAGAGGCCGTACAGCGACTCGCTATCGAGGACCGCCTCCTTCTCTCCGTAGGTCTTGCGGTCGTAGTAGAACGGCCAGACGGCGGTCGTGCGCTGGTTGGCGAGCCGCTCGCTGTACGCTATCGGGAAGACGCCCGAGCGGTGGCGCTCGCCGAACGCGGGGCGCGTCGACTCGGCGCTCGCGCCGATCTCGGCGCGCACGGGCTCGGGGACCCAGCGCGGATCGTCCTCGGGCTTCACCGGGGGCTTCGCCGAGTTCGATGCGCTGGCCGAGGGGCTCGCGCTCGTCGACGGCGCCGCGCTCGGCTCGCTCCCCGCGGGGGGCGGGGTGCCGTCGTCGGCCGCGGGCGTCGCGGGCGCCGCGGAGGCGGACGGCGCGTCGCTCGCGGCGGCGGCCGGCTTGAACTCGTCTTCGGCGGCGCGCACGACCAGCGGCGCGAGCAGCCCCACGGACACCGCCGCGAGCGGGAGGATCACACGTTTGATCACGGCGTCGTCCCCCGGCCGAAGAATCGCGTCACTTCGGCCGCGAGCTCGGCGCGCGCGACGTCTCGTTGCACGTGCGCGTCGAGCTCCTTGAGCTGTACGACGCCGCGGTCGAGCTCGCCGTCGCCGAGCACGAGCGCGACCCCGGCGTCGACCGAGGCGGTGCGCCGCAGCATCGACTTCAGCGAGCCGCCTCGCCCCTCGACGTGCGCCACGATCCCGAGCGCCCGCAGCTCGCGCGCGATCACGAGCGCCTCGGTCTGCGCGCGGGCGCCCATGGGCGCGATCAGCACCGAGCGCACCCGCAGGCCCGGCTTCGCCTTCGACGCCAACAGCAGGCGCTCCAACCCGAGGCCGAAGCCGATGCCGCTCACCTTCGGCCCGCCGAGATCCTCGACGAGCGCGTCGTAACGGCCGCCGCCGCCGAGCGCGTTCTGCGCGCCGAGCTCGGGGCTCTTGCCGCGGATCTCGAAGAGCGTCCGCGAGTAGTAGTCGAGGCCGCGCACGAGCCGAGGCTCCACCCGGTACGGCGTGCCGAGCGCGTCGAGCAGCGCGCGAAGCCGATCGAAGTGCGCGCGATCCTCGTCGTCGATCGACTCGAGGATCGACGGCGCGCCCGCGATCGCCTCCTGATCCTGCGGGTGCTTCGAATCGAGGATGCGCAGCGGGTTCGTCTCGAGCCTGCGCTGCGAGTCCTGCGACAGCGACTCCTTCATCGGCTCGAGGTGGGCGAGCAGCCGCTCGCGGTAGCGCGCCTTCGTGCCCGCGCCGCCGAGCGAGTTGAGGAGCACCTCGACCTCGCCGACCTCGAGCTTCGCCATGAGCCCGACGAGCATGTCGATCATCTCGGCGTCGACCACCGGCCCCGGATCGCCGAAGACCTCGCACCCGGCCTGGTGGAACTGCCGATAGCGACCGCGCGCCGGCCGCTCGCCGCGGAACATCGGCCCGACGTAGAGGAAGCGGCTCACCGGCTCCTTCGTGTGCAGCGCATGCTCGACGTAGGCGCGCACGACCGACGCCGTCCCCTCGGGGCGCAGCGTGAGCGGCTCGTCGTGGAACACGAAGGAGTACATCTCCTTGTCGACGATGTCGGTCCCCTCGCCGACCGAGCGCACGAACAGCGGCGTCGGCTCGACGAGCGGCGTCCGGATCTCCCGGTAGCCGTGCAGCCGCGTCGTCTCTCGGATGGTCTCCTCGAGGACGCGCCAGCGCTCGACCTCCTCGGGGAGGAGGTCGTTCATGCCTTTGACGGCGGAGATCGCGCGGGCGCTCATCGGGGTCTCGAGAAAAGGAAGTGGCTCGCAGGATCCGATGCGGACGCGCGCGCGGTGGTGCGCTGGGCGAATCGGGGCGAATTCGGGGCGGAGCTCGGGCCGGGTAGGCGAGCGGGCGCTTGTACCTTCGCCGCAGCGCGCGCGGCAAGCCGGGGGTTCTCGACGCTTCTCTCCGCGGCGGCGGCGCGCGGCCGGGCGCCGCTCGGCGCTGGCGACGTCGCCTCGGACGCGGTATTGGGGGCGGTCATGCGTCTCCCCCGCCTCCTCCGCGCGCACGCGCTGGCCGCGGCCGTCCTCGGTCTCGCGACCTCGGGCGCGATCGTGACGAGCGCCGCTCCCACCGCGGCCGCCGACGTGTCGATCGTCTACGTCGACATCGACGACGTGATCGACAAGGTCGACGAGGGGCTCGCCGCGCGCGAGAAGCTCAAGGAAGAGCAGGCGCTCCGTCAGAAGACGATCAGCGCCCGCGAGTCCGAGCTCAAGCGCCTCCAGGACGAGCTCGAGCGCCAGGCGAAGGCGTTCTCGAAGGACGCCCTCGAGCGCAAGGCCGCGCAGTACGAGAAGGCGCTGGTCGAGTACCAGCAGATGCTCCAGAAGTTCAACGTCGAGCTGCGCGACAAAGAGCGCGAGCTGTTCGACCCGATCGAGAAGCGGCTCAAGGAGCTGCTGCGCAAGGTCGCCAACCGCGACGGCTACGACATGATCCTGTCGAAGCGCAGCGTGCCGTACGGCCGCAAGGACCTCGATCTCACCGACAAGGTCATCCAGGAGTACAACCAGGCGCACCCGGTCGCGAAGAAGCCCGGCGCCGCCGGGTCGAGCTCCGCCGCGCCCAAGAAGCCCGCCGCGCCCGCCCCGAGCGTCGCGCCCAAGATGCAATGACCCGCCGCACCGGATACCTGCGCCGCGCGCTCGTCGCCGCGTGCGTGATCGCCCCGCTCGCCCTCGTCAGTGTCAACGGCCTCGCGCAGGGCACCGCCGCGCCCGCCAGCTCGGCGAAGCCCGCCAAGGCCAGGGCGAAGATGGCCTACGTCGACTTCGATCGCGCCGTTCGCGAGAACGAGGAAGGCCTGCGCGCGAGCGCCGCGCTCGCCCGCGTGAAGGCCGAAAAGCAGCGCGGGATCTCCGCGATCGAGGAGCGGCTCGCGCGCCAGCAGGACGAGCTCAAGGCGATGGCGCAGGCCGCGACCGTGAGCAAGGAGCTGCAGAACGCCGCGCTCCAGTACCAGAAGGACCTCCAGGCCTACCAGGAGCTCCTCAAGCGCACGAACGCCGAGCTCGCCGAGCGCGACGACGCGCTGTTCATCCCGATCGAGCGCAAGGTGAAGGCGATCCTCGCTCGCTTCTCCGAGGCGGAGGGGTGGGACCTCGTCGTCGACAAGAAGGCCTACTGGGGTTCGACGTCGAACGGGCTCGACCTCACCGACCGCGTCATCTGCGACTTCAACTGGGGCGCGGGCGCGTGCGGCATGGGCGTGACGCCGCTCGCCAAGTCGCCTGCGACCCCGGCCAGCCCTTCGAGCTCCGCGAAGTAGCGTGCCCGTCGCGATCGCGCAGGCGACGCTCGGCGCGCTCGTCGACGCGCACGGGGGCGCGCTCGACGGCGGGCTCTCGCGCGACCTGCTCGTGCGAGCCCTCGGCGCCGCGGAGCGCGCGGACGCCTGCGATCTGTCGCCGGTGCTGCACGACCGCGGCGCGGCCTCGCTGCGGGCGCCGGCGGCCGTCCTTCTGACCGCGACGCGCGTGGCTGGCCGCGTCCCCGAGGGGCGCCGCTGGGTCCATCCGCGCGCCGACCTCGTGCTCGCGCGGCTCCTCGCGTCGCTCCCCGAGGCGCCCGTCGAGTTCGAGCTCGTCGATGGAGCGCAGATCGCCCGCGGCGTCGCGTTGCCGGCCGATCTGCGCCTCGAGCCCGGCGTCGTCGTCTTCCCCGGCGTGCGCCTCGGCGCCCGGGTGCGCCTCGGCGCCGGCTCGGTCGTCGGGCGCGTGGGCTTCGGCTTCGTCGACGACGAGCAGGGCGCGCCGTTGCGCATCCCGCACCGCGCCGGCGTGACGCTCGGCGACGGCGTCGAGATCGGCGCGCTCTGCACGATCGACGCGGGGGTCCTCGCGCCCACGGAGCTCGGGCGCGACACCAAGCTCGACGCACACGTCCACCTCGGTCACGGCGTCGTCCTCGGCGCCCGCTGCCGCCTCGCGGCGCAGGTCGGGCTGGCCGGCTCGGTCGCGATCGAGGACGACGTCTGGATCGGCGGCCAAGCCGGCATCGCCGATCACTGCCGAGTCGGCCGCGGCGCCCGCATCGCGGCGAAAGCCGGCGTCATCGGCGACGTGCCGAGCGGCGCGATCTTCGCGGGCTACCCGGCGGTCGCGCGGTCGCGCTGGCTGCGCGGGCACGCCAAGCTGTACCGGGCGTGACGCGCGCCCGGCCGGTGCTCGCCAGCGCCCGCCAGTGGCGGGCTCGCCCCACCCCAACTGCGCTAAGGTAGGGTCCCGTGCAGCTCGACATCCGGAAGATCCTCTCGATCCTTCCGCACCGCTATCCGTTCCTCATGGTCGATCGCGTGACCGAGATCGTCCCTGGCGAGTCGATCCGCGGTTACAAGAACGTCTCGATCAACGAGCCGTTCTTCCAGGGGCACTTCCCCGGCGATCCGATCATGCCCGGCGTGCTCATCGTCGAGTCGCTCGCGCAGATCGGCGGCGTGCTCGCGTACGCCACCGATCCGTTCGATGCGTCGGGATCGCTGATGTACTTCCTCGGCATCGACAAGACGAAGTTCCGCCACCCCGTGCGCCCGGGCGATCGGCTCGATCTCGAGGTGAAGGTGCTCGGTCACCACTCGAACGTGTGGAAGCTCCGCGGCGAGGCGACCGTGAACGGCACCCTCTGCGCCGAGGGGCAGCTGCTGGCGAGCGTCGTGGAGAAGCCGCGGTGAAGATCCACCCGACGGCCATCGTCGACGCGCGCGCCGAGGTCGCGTCGTCGGCGGTCGTCGGCCCGTGGTGCCTCGTCGGGCCCGGGGTCGTGCTCGCCGATGGGGTCGAGCTCCGTTCGAACGTCGTCGTGGAGGGGCCGACGCGCCTCGCACGCGGCGTGGTCGTGCACCCGTTCGCCGTGCTCGGCGCCGCACCGCAAGACCGCACGTACGAGGGCGAGCCGACCGAGCTCGAGGTCGGCGAAGAGACCGTGGTGCGCGAGCACGCGACGCTCCATCGCGGCACCCGCAAGGATCGCGGCCGTACCTCGGTCGGCGCGCGCTGCCTGCTGATGGTCGGCGTGCATGTCGCGCACGACGCGGTCGTCGGCGACGGCTGCACGATCGCGAACGCGTGCCAGCTCGCGGGGCACGTCGTGCTGGAGGACGGCGTCGTGCTCGGCGGCGACGTCGCGCTCGCGCCGTTCGTGCGAATCGGCGAGGCGGCCTTCGTCGCCGCGGGGGCGCGCGTCGAGCACGCGGTGCCGCCATTCCACATCGCGCAGGGCGACCGCGCGCGCGTGCGCGCGCTGAACGTCGTCGGCCTCGAGCGTCGCTCCTTCGATCGCGACGCGATCGAGGCCCTCGCGCGCGCCCACCGCGCCATCTATCGGAGCGGCGTGGCGAGCTCGATCGGCGTCACGTCGCTCGACGCGGATCCGCACCCGCGCGTGCGGCAGCTCTGCGATTTTCTCCGCGCGTACACGACCGTACCCGGGCCTCGCTGAGCGCTCGTCGAGCCTCGCCGCGCCCCGCTCCCGACACCCGCCCGAGGGAAAGGGCGTGAAGTCGAGGATTTAGGCGGCTCTTGACAGCAAGCCCGATCCGGGTTCTAGAGCCGGGGCAATCGTGAGGGGGCGTCCATCGTCCCGCCAGCGGCGCGACGGATCTCGTCCGGAGTGTAGCTTGGCGAGGCGGTTCGCCGTTCAGTCTTGGGACTCGAAGGGGCGGGCAAGCTCGCCTCTGGAGCCGCCGCGAAGGGGCGCTGCGCGCATGGCGACGTCGGACAAGAAAAGCAAGACCGAACCGACGAAGGGGTCGGCTACCAAGTCGAGCTCGGCGAAGGTCGAGAGCAAAAAGCCGGCAACGGCGGCCGCTTCGAGCAAAGGCGAGAAGGCGGACGCGAAGCCGGCGGCAGGCGCGGCGCAGCCGAAGCGCAAGCTCGGCATCAAGGGCGCTGCGCCCTGGGCCGCACGTCACGCCGCCAAGCACGCGGCGGAGGCGCGTGCCCGGGCCGCCGAGCCGGCGCCGCCCGGCAGCGCTCGCGCCACGATCCGTACGCCTACCAACGCGGACGAGATCAAGGAGAAGCTCAACGAGCTCCTCAAGGCGAGCGGGCAGCTCAAGCTGCTCCGCAAGAACCTCTCGAAGAACTTCTACGAGATCGGGCAGCTGCTCCGCGACGTGCAGGTGCGCAAGCTCTACGAGGCGCGCAACTACCCGAGCTTCGACGCCTTCGTCGAGCGCGAGACCGACCTGGGCAAGGAGCTCGGGATCAAGATCGCGCGCATCGCGGTGCTCTTCACGAAGGAAGCCGCGGGCGAGCTCGGGCTCGATCGCCTGGTCGCCGCCGTCGGCACCATCGATCAGCCGAAGGAGTTCCAGAGCGAAGGGCGCGTGCAGGTCGCGCCGCCCCAGCGCCCCTCCTCGGTGATGCGCGTCGTCGAGCCGAGCGGCCGCGCGTTCTGAGCCGTCGCACGGTTCGCCCCTCGCGGGCGAGCCTCCATCAAGGAGCCGGCTACTCAGCACGAGTCGCCGGCTCTCTTGCGTTCGCGGGGGTACACCGTCGCGGCTTCAGACCGCGTAGACGCGCCCTTCGCGTAGCGCCTCGATGACGCTCGATCCGACGTCGAATTCGTCCGGGTAGTGCACGAGGCGCATCTTCGCGCGCGTGGCCGGCGGGAGCGCAGCGAGCTTGCCGTACGGCGTGTGCGTGCCGTGGTTGGTCTCGTGAACGACGAGATCGGCCGCGCCGAGCCACTCGATCAGCGCGGGGTCGAAGGCCGTGTCCGCGCTGTGGCCGAGCGTGCGCTCGCCGACGCGCACGCGCATCGCGTACGTGGGGATGTGGTGGATGGTGCGGCGGCACTCGATCGACATGCCGCCGACCTGGACGGGCCCTTCGTCACGGAGCGGGATCACGTCGAAGTAGTCCTCGAGCGACATGCGCTGGAAGGGGGCGCCGACCGACGGCATCAGCTGCTCCATGCCGGCCGCCAGGTGCCCTTCCCAGAGCCGCGCGAGCACCTCGGGGTGCGTGACGAGCTCGAGCTTGCGCTGCTCGTAGAAGCGCATCCAGTACGCGAGCCCCTCCAGCCCCGAGCAGTGATCGGCGTGCAGGTGCGTGAGCAGCACGCCGCGCACGCGCGCCGGCTCGAGCGGCTCGGCCGAAGCGCGCCCCGCTTCGGCGAGCATCTTCTGGATCGGGTGCGGGCAGTCGACGAGCCAGACGTCCTCGTGCGCCTCGACGCCGTCGCGCGCGAGCACGAGCGCGAGGCACGTCGAGTAGTAGCGCGCGCTGAACGCGTCGCCGACGCCGAGCGGGACGAAGCGGAAGGCCATCACCGAGCTCGCGGGCGAGATTTTCGAAGCGAGCGCGCGCGGCAGGTCCAGATGCCGACGTCGGAGTAGCGATCGAGCGGCTCTCCCTCCCAGCCGCCCTCGACCCGCTCGACCTCGAAGCCGTTGTAGTGGAGCAGCGCCTCAAGCTCCTGCGGGAAGAACTGCCGGTGCGCGAGCGGCGTCGCGAACGGCGCCTGGTCCGCCGAGAGCGGCTCGAACTCCATCGACACGAAGAGGATCTGCCTCGCGGCGTCGTAGTCGAAGCGCTCGGCGTAGCGGCACTTGCCGAACGAAGGGTGCCGGAGCGGCGGCGTGCGCAGGGGGCGCCCCGGATCGCGCGCGAGATCGATGGGGCTCGGCAGGCTCGCGTCGAAGACGAAGCGCCCACGTGGCGCGAGGTGCGCGTGCACGCGCTCGAGGTATCGCTCGACGTCCTCGCGCGTGTAGAGGTGCAGGAACGTGTTGAACGTCGAGAGCACGAGCGCAAAGCGTCGCGCGATGCGCAGCTCGCGCATGTCGCCGCGCTTGGCCGACACGCGCGCGCGCACCTCGCGAGGCTCCTTCGCGAGCGCGGTGGCGAGCTCGTCGAGCATCGCCTCGGAGTGGTCGACGCCGACGACCGACACGCCGGTGCGCGCCATCGGGATGGTGATCCGCCCCGCGCCGCAGCCGTACTCGAGCACCGGGCCGCCGTGCGCGCTCGCCAGCGCGACGTAGAACGCCACGTCCTCCGCGCGCGTCCGATAGGCCGAGGCGTAGTAGGCCGGATCGTCGTAGTGCGCGGTCGAGCCCACGCGCAGCTCGTGATCGACGCCTCTGCCTGCGGGCGCCGCGGGTGCCGCGGGCGGCGTGCGACTCGGCTTGACCATCACGAGCGCAGCGAGCGGACGCCCGCCTGGTGGACCTTGCCTGGCAGCGGGCGCCCGACGACCGACTCGGCCACCTTGCCCGCCTCCCAGAGCCGCTCGAGGTCGATCCCCGTCGCGACCCCCATGCCGTGCAGCGTGAAGACGAGGTCCTCGGTGGCGAGGTTGCCGGCGGCGCCGGGCGCGTACGGACAGCCGCCGAGCCCGCCGACCGACGCGTCGAAGTCGCGGATCCCGCAGTCGAGCCCGACCAGCATGTTCGCGAGCGCGGTGCCGCGCGTGTCGTGCAGGTGCAGCGCGACCTGCTCGGGGCGCAGCTCTCGCAGGAACACGCGCACGATGTCGCGGGTCTGCAGCGGCGTGCCGACGCCGATCGTGTCGCCCAGCGACACCTGATAGCAGCCGAGCTCGATCAGGCGGTGCGCGATGGCGAGCCCGCGGCGAGGGTCGATCTTGCCTTCGTAGGGGCAGCCCCAGAGCGTCGACACGTAACCACGCACCCGGATCCCTGCGGCGCGCGCGGCCGGCGCGATCTCGGCGAACGTGGCGAGCGTGGCCTCGATCGTCTTGTTCACGTTCTTCTTGTTGTGCGTCTCGCTGGCGGAGACGAACAGCCCGATCTCGGCGACCTTGGCGTGGATGGCGCGCTCGAGCCCCTTCGGGTTCGGGCAGAGGGCGCTGAAGGTCACGCCCGGGCGCGGCTCGACCAGGCGCGCGAGCTCGTCGGCGTCGGCCAATTGCGGCACCCACTTGGGCGAGACGAACGAGGTCATCTCGATGCGGCCGAGCCCGGCCGCGACGAGCGCGTCGAGGAGCCGCAGCTTCTTGGTCGTCGGGACGACGACCGGCTCGTTCTGCAGGCCGTCGCGCAGCGACACCTCGTAGACGGACACGCGGTCGGGGAGTTGGTCGAGCATGGTGCTTCCGCGTCGCAGCGTAGGCGGTTGAGATGCCGGACGCGCGGGTCAGGGCGCGCCGCGCGCGCGCGCGGAGCTCACTTCACGACCGGCTTGAGGATCGTCCTGCCGTCCTTCACGACGACGTCGAAGTCGATCGCGCGCCCGCCGCTCTTGTCGCGCAGCTTGGCCGTGGTCTCACGGAGGTTCTTCGCCAGCCCCTCGTAGGTCAACCCCGCGGTCGACTCGCCGTTCTGTCGTCGCGCGTCCACGAAGCGCGCATAGACCTGGCGGAAATCGTCACTCGGGCTCGGCGCGGCCCTCGGCGCGGACGCGGGCGCCGGCGCCGGCGCGGTTGCGCGAGGCGTCGGTGCGACCGTCGTGGCCGGGCGGGCGGGGGCGGGCG
>CAIXWQ010001144.1 GCA_903923175.1 uncultured delta proteobacterium
CGCGGCCGGCGCGGGCGTCGAACCCGCGCACACCTCGACGATGGCGTCGGCGGCGAGCCCCGTGCAGACGACGCCGGCAAGCCCGTCGAGCGCGCTCGGGAGCGGCGCGCCTTCGGTCGCGCGGATCACACCGAGCGCGCCGGGCGCGTCGGGCGGGCCCGCGCCGTCCGTGATCGCAGTCGCCTCGCCGAGCGTGAGCGCCATGCCCACGAGGGCGGTCCCGCCGACGCCGCGCGCGACCTCGGTCCGCGAGCAGTCGCGGCTCCTCTGGGCGAAGAAGGACGAGCTGTGACGGCCGCGCTCCGTCGCCGCCGTCGCTCGGCCCGCGCGCGGCGCTGGCTCGCGTGCGCCTCGAGCGCGGCGGCCCTCGCGGCGCTCACGCCCCTCGCGCCCTTCGCCGGCGCGCTCCCGGCGGCCCGCGCCGAAGAGAGCGACGACGCGCGGGCGCGCGAGCTCGCGACCGAGCTCTTCGATCACGGCGTCGCCAAGATGGAGCGCGGGCGGTGCGAGGCGAGCCCGGTCGGTGACGCCGCGCTCTGCGTCGAGGCGTGCGACGCGTTCCGTCGCGCGTTCGAGCTCTACCCGGCCGGCCTCGGCGCGCTCCGCAACCTCGCCTACGTCGAGAAGGCCCTCGGCCGCGTCGCCAGCGCCGCGCGACACTTCCGCGAGCTCGCCCGGCGCGCCCCGCTCGATCCGCGCCCGGCACGCCAGCTGTGGGCCGACTACGCGCGCGCCGAGCTCGCGGTGCTCACGCCGCGCGTGCCGCACCTGATCGTGCAGCTGCCGACGCCCCCGCCGCCGGGCGCGGTGGCGACGCTCGACGACGCCGTGCTGCCGAGCGAGGCGTGGGGCGCGGCGCTCGACGTCGACCCGGGCGCGCACGTCGTCCGCGCGCAGGCGCCGGGTCGCGTCGTCTTCGAAGAGCGGCTCGCGCTGTCCGACGGCGACACGCGCACGATCGCCGTCGCGCTGCCGCAGCTCGCGCCGCCCGCGACGTCCGATGCGCCGCTCGGCCCGCGCGCGCAGGGCGCCTCGTGGGTCACGCCACGCACGCTCGCGCTCGTCACGATCGGCGTCGGCGCGCTCACGACCAGCGTGGGGCTCGGCTATGGCGTCGCGGCGATCTCGAAGCGCAAGGAGGTGTGCGGAGACCAGTACTGCGATCCGACCGGCTACGACGAGGGGCGCTCGCTCGCGCGACGCTCCACAGTCGTCACCGGCGTGGGGCTCGCGGTGTTGGGCGGCGGCGTCGCCTGGTACCTGCTCGCGCCCGCGAGTGCTGCGAGCGCCGCGAGCGCGGCAGCCGACACGCGCAGTACGACGGTCCTCCCGTACGCGGGGCTCGACGGCGCCGGCGTCGTCGTCGTGCGGCGCTTCTGAGGCCCCCCATGGCAGCGCCTCGCCCCCGCCCCGCCCTGCGCCCGACGCTCGTCGTTTCGGCGCTCCTGCTCGCAGGCTGCGAGGCGATCGCGGGCTACTCGAGCCGCGAGCCGCTCCCCGACGAGACCGACGCGACCGACGCGACAGACGCGACAGACGCGACAGACGCGACAGACGCGACAGACGCGACAGACGCGACAGACGCGACAGACGCGACAGACGCGACAGACGCCGCGGACGACACCGACCGTGCCGACGCCTCGCCGTGCCCGAGCGGCACCGCGCGCTGTGGTGACGCCTGCGTCGACACGCGCGCCGACGCCCGCCACTGCGGCGCCTGCGGGCACGCGTGCGCGACCGGCGAGTACTGCAACGGCGCCTCGACGTGCGCCTGTCGGCCCGGGCTCACGGCCTGCGCGCCCGACGGCTGCGTCGACGCCAAGACCGACCCGCGCCACTGCGGCGCGTGCAAGACCGCGTGCGGCGCGGGCGGCGCGTGCTCGGGCGGGTGGTGTCGCAGCCGCTGCACCGGCGCGGCCGACGCGTGCGCGCTCGGCGCCGGCCTCAGA
>CAIXWQ010001145.1 GCA_903923175.1 uncultured delta proteobacterium
AGGTCGGCGACAAGCGAGCGCAAATCGAGCAGTCGATTCTGACGTTCCAGGACAGCTTGAACAACGCTGGCGCGATCCTCTCGCAGATGCGCGATGTCATCAAGGGCGGGTACGCGAACTTGGAGCAGCTCGCGATGTCGGCCGGAATCGACGCCGAGCGCCTTCACATGCAGCACATGTCCGTTGTGCAGAATATGGTTGACTCGGCCATTCGCGCGGTCGGCAACATTATCAGCTTGTTTACCGCAGGCTCCGGGCGCTCGCCTGACTATGGGAACAACATCGCTGGCGCCACGGCCAGTGTCGCTGATATTGGATTCGACGCCGACCAGCTCAGCTCGCTCGAGTCGATTGGTACCTACGAGAACGCTGCCAATGGCGACAAGGTCGTCGAGGCGCTCGCGCAGCTTCACCAGGGGCTCATCGGTCCGGCGAATCAGCTCAACAACACGCTGCTTGCGTTGCGGAAGTCCGCGTCCGAGGAGATCGCCGCGGGGCACGACCTCGCGGGGCTCGCCGCCAAGGCGCAGTACCAAGCGGCGAAGGGCGGTGGGGGCGACTACTTCGTGGACCCGGTGAGCGGCAATGTCGTGCCGATTCCGGTGAACACCGTGCTGCGCCGACAGTACGACGTCACCAAGCGTAGGTACGAGCGAGCGCTCAAGGACGCGAAGTACCTTGCCTACGTCGCCCGGCTCGCGATCGAGCAGCGCATTGGTCAGCGGCTCAGCACCATCACCACGCCCGTCGGCGCCTTGCCGGCGCCGCAGCAGTGGGCTGACGACATCTGCAAGCTTCAAGGCATCGACTACGCGAAGCTGAGCACCTACGTCACGGTGGACGCGGGAGTCGCCGACGGGGGCGTTGATGAGGTCCTCGCGGCGAATGACCAGAACGCGATCGACCAGTTCGCCGACTCCTTCGTAGGCGACTACGTCACCAAGCTGCAGAACTTCGTCGAGTACTACAACATCCAGTATCCGTCGCACGACGGAGACGATCTGGCCATCCTCTCGCTCCAAGACGACTTGGGCGCCTGCCTCAAGGACAACCCGAATCAGCTTCTGCAGTCGGCAAACCTCGACGCGACCAACGGTCCGAGTGGTTCTCTGCGCGCGTGGACGAGCCACGGCTACGACCTCAAGGAGCCGATGGTGCTTCTCGTGGAGCGCGGGCATGCCATCGACTCACCGCCGACACTCCCCGTAGGCGGCCAGTTCAGTGATTGGACGTGGCTGCACGAGGTTCCGAACCAGCTTCTGGGGGTCGACGCCGGAGCCGATGCCGGCGCTCCAGGCGGCGACGGCGCTGTCGATCCGGCGCCGGACGGCTCCGTGAGTGTGAGCGGCATTCCGACGCTCCCCGTGCCGTCGCACGGCGTCGGACAGAGCGTGCAGTTGCAGGCTGCCCCCTACGTGCTGTCCTGGTGGGACCAGGCTCGCGACGTCGACGGGAAGCCGAAGGATTTCAGCGGGAGCGGTGGAAACGCAGCCGCTCCGCCAACGCTGGACGCGATCATCTACGGTCCGGACGCGTCGATCTTGATCTCGCATACGTACACGCTCGACAACGCGTCCGGCGCCTGGAGTGGCCGGCGTACCTTGTCGATCCCGAGGGTGGCCGGAGGGCTCTACGAAGTCGCGTTCGTGCTGCGCGGAGCGAATACGGGGACGCCGGGGAGCGCTCTGGTGTCGAACGTTCAACTGGAGCTCGACGACGGAGGCGCGCCTCACGACTACATCGGGAATTCGTGGTCGCGACAGTATCTGAGCAATCAGTGCGCGGGCTCATCGTCCACGCCGATTCAATCGAAGTTCGTGGCGGACCCGGGTGGTAAGTACGTCGATCTCATCGCTCCGCTCATCATTGAC
>CAIXWQ010001146.1 GCA_903923175.1 uncultured delta proteobacterium
CCGAGCGACGGGGTTCCGTCGGCGAGGGGGCGTCCCGGTTTCGACGGGGGCATGAATTCGAAAGCAGCGTGCAGGAGGAACTCCACGCCCTCCGTAAAAACCCGTGGGGACAAAAAACGCGAACGACAACAATGATGTCGCGTACGCGCTCGCGGCCTAAGAACCAAAAGCGCACGCACCCGGTAGAGCCCGCCGAAGCTCTCCAAGGTGCGTAATGATTCGGCTGGCCGAGGCCCTCACCGTGTGGAGCCAAGGCGAGACTTAGCGCGGAGTAGCGGGGCTGGGAGGCTGTCGATGGCCGCCCACTTTGCGAAATCAAACCATCGACTACGCACGTAGACGCTTAGAAAGACCGCTTTCGGACGCGGGTTCGACTCCCGCCGCCTCCACTGAGAAACCCTGGCCTAGGCCGGGGTTTTTCACTTTTTGACGCAACGCGCCGGAGAACTTGGGCTGATACTTGGGCTGATAGCGGGGTCGGCGACCCCTGCTTTTGGCCGGAACGTCGCCCTGCCCCATGGCCCCCTCGAGGAGCACGCGCGGGAGCGGCCCGAACGGCTCGCCGATGCGCCCGCCGATGTCCTCGGCCTGCTTCACGTAGTCGAGCGTGGTCTTGATGTCGTCGTGCCCCGCTCGGCGCTGCATCCGCACCGCGTCGACCCCGGCGAGGGCGAGCCACGTGATGCCCGAGTCGCGCAGCGTGCGGAAGTTCGCGGCCATCGTCGTCGCCGTGTTTTCGAAGAGCCGCGAGCGCTCGACGCCGGCCGCACGTAGCGCGGCGACGAACCGCGGCGCGCGCTTGCTCTCGGGCGTGCCGGCCACGATCGGGCAGACGAGCTCCGCGCCGGGGCGGTCGGTGCCGTCGTCGAGGCGGCGCATGCGGCGCAGCAGCGGCACGAGCGACTCAGGGATCGGCACCTCGCGGATCCCGTTGCGCGTCTTCGGGGCCTTGATGGTCTTCGCGCGCTCGTCCCACGCCTTCGACACGTGCGCGACCTGGCCCTCGAGGTCGACGTCACCCCAGGTCAGCGCGTGGAGCTCGCCGGGGCGCAGGTACAGGTACGAGCCGATCGCGAACGCCTCGCGCCACTCGAGGGCCACGGCGAGGCAGCCGAGGACGGCGGCGAGCTCGCGCGGGTAGACGAACGGCTTGCGGCGCGGCTCGCCGTCCTCGGGCGGGAGCACGCCGGCGCAAGGGTTGTCCTCGCGGACGCGGAGGTCGCGCCGCTTCGTGCCGCCGCCCGCCGCGCGGAACGTCGTGGTCACGCACGACCACACGTTGATCGCGCGCTTCGGCGAGATTCCCTCCGCGCCACCCGACTGCCGATGCTTCCGGATCTCGCCGTCGAGCACGTCGCGGAACTTCTCGACGTCCTCGCGCGTGACCTTCGCGATCGGGAGCGGGCCCAGGTGCTCGGCGATCCACGCGCGCCACGTCGACTCGTCGTCCTTGCGGCTGCCCTTGCCGAGCTCCTCGCGGTGATCGTCCAGCCTCACGCGGAAGGCGCTGCAGGTCTCGCCGCCGTCGCTCGCGAGCTCGGCGGCCTTCGCGGCGATCCGAGCGAGCTTCTTTTTGTAGAGCTCGCCCGTCTCGTCCTCGCGCTCCTGCGCAGCCGCGGCGTACAGCGCGCGGCGCTCCTTCGCCGACATGCCGCCGGCCGCGACGTTGAACTTCGACGGGACGTCCACGCGCTCGCGTGAGTCGTCCGCGAGCCGGACGCGCGCGCGGTAGTACTTCGTCCCGTCCGCGCGCCGGTTCTCCTCGACGTAGCCGGTTCGTTCAACGGGCATGGCTGGCTCCTCGAGGGCTCAGGCGCGTTCGCGCGATGGTTACGCTGCGCGGATGATTCGCGCGAAACTCAACTCCGACCACGTCACCACCACCACCACCGCGAAGGGCACGCGCCGCGAGCAGTTCAAGGTTCGCGACGTGGCGCTCTTCCCCAACGCGTCGAAGGCCTGGCGCTGCCTCACGTGCCAGACGCCGGACACGCACCCCACCGAGGCGGAGCTCCTCGAGGAGCACGGCGCGCAGGGCGACGGCACGCCCGGGACGCACAGCTACGCGATGTGGAGCGACGACGCGTTGCACCCACTCGGCGCCGGCGCGGGGGAGCTCGTAGACGGTCGCGGCGGCTCCGCCCCGGCGGATTCGGCCGACCCCGACGGCGTGATCGGGCCGCTGATCTGAACCACCGGCCCGCTGGCGCGCGTTCGCGAGCGGGACGGACCGAGCGTCGGCCGAGTGCCCCCCGACGCGTCCAGCGCGGCGCGTGTGAGCGTCGAGGGGCGTGCGCATGTCAGGCCGCGCCCTTCGCGGCCGCGTCGTCGGCGATCTTCGCGTCGGCGAGCTCCTGCGCGAGCTGCAGCCGCAGCGCGATGCCGTCGACGACGCTCGCGTAGCAGCTGTCATCGCCGATGACGTCGCCTCCGTTCATGCGGCGCTCGAGCGCCATGCCGAGGATCGCGAGCTCCTCTCGTGCGCGCTCGATCGCGCTGTCGAGCAGCGAGTGCGGGTTGGAGTCGTCGAGGCGGAGAGCGGCGCAAACGGGGCTGACCATCACGCCACCGCCTTCGCGGCGAGCAGCTCGGCGGCCTCGTCCGCGTAGGCGGGCGCGACGTTGCCAGCGAGATCGGCCGTCTGGTCGGGCAGGAAGCCTGCGCCGGCGATCCATCGGCCGACGGAGCGCACCCGCACGAGCCCGCCGCCCACGTCCTCGACGGCGTGCAGCAGGCCGGTGCTCCGCTCGATCGCCATCGCGAAGCCGCTCCCGATGTGAACCATCGGCCCGATCAGGCTCGCCACGCACTGCGCGCCGAGCGTCTCGCCGGCCGGGTTGGCCGCGAACCGGCGCGCCGCGGCCTCCTCGAGCTCGTGCGGCGCGGACGGCGTGGGCGAGTTCGTGAAGCCTGCGCGAACGGCGTCGCTCTTCGCGTCGTCCCACTCCTCCCACGAGCAGCGCACCGCGGGCCCGCCGTAGAGCGTGACCTCGCCGACGCCGCGGAGGGGCACGGCCTCCACGAGTCCCAGGTGCTCGCTCGGCCCCGGGCGGCTCACGGAGAGCGCCCACACCCGCGCGAGCCTGCGCAGCGCCTCGAGGCGCGCGGCCTCGCTCCGCTGCAGCGAGTAGGGCGCGGGGCCCGTCGAGGGCGGCGCTTCGGCGGGCCGCTCGGCGCGGGACCGTCGCGCGGGTCGGTGCGGCGTGGCCTGCGGTCGCGTGGGCTTGCGGGCGGGGGACTTCTTCGGGGCGGGCTTCGTGCTACGGATCGTCATGTTCGGACCTGTTTCCTAGGTTCGGGCCATGGGGTCGGACGCTGCCAGGCGTCGCGGCCCCAACTACTTCGGGGGCTTCGTGTCGCGGCGGATCGCGCCGCTACTTCTTCGACGGCTTCGCGGCCTTCCTCGCGACCGGCTTCGGCGAAGTGGCGGGGATGCCGGGCCAGCCGCCGGCCTCGATCTCGCG
>CAIXWQ010001147.1 GCA_903923175.1 uncultured delta proteobacterium
GGCACGTTGCCGGTGGCGATCACATCTATCTACAACAAGCTCAACAACGTTGAGCCTGAGATCATGGGCGCGCTGGTGCGGCACACGGCGGGGCGCCTCACGCCCGTCGTTGTGGCGAGCGGCGGACAGCTGCCGCCGCTGGTGCCGAACTACCGAGTGCGGATCATCGACGGAAGCCACCTCGCCGCCACGGAGCGCCGCCTCGGCGTCCTTCGGGGAAGTGTCGCTGGTCCGCTGCCGGGACACTCCTTGGTCGTCCTGGATCCGGCCTTGATGCTGGCGACGCACATGATCCAGAGAGACGTGGAGAGGCGCTGGCGGTCCGCCGATTCCGTCCTCCTCGAACTGCGGGTATGTGGGATTATGTAATCGGAGCTGGAAGGCTGGCTTCGCTTGAAACGCCTATCCTCAGCTGGCGCGCGTGGCGAAGGCGATCGCGGACGCCCTCGACGGCTGCGATGGGATCGATGTCGTCGATCATGCTCTCGTTTCGCACGCCGAGTTCGCTCTCGACGACCTCCAGTACTTCCAGCGCTGGGACTGGGACTACCGCAGCCACTCCGGTGAGCCGGGCGGCGACATCGCGCGGCGGCCGTAGCAGCCGTGATCGGGACGGACGTTGCGGAATCGAAGGTTCAGAGCGCGTGTCGGGGCGCCGGAGAGCGACGCGCGGAGCGTGATGGCCGTGCAGGAGCCTGCGCCCCCCTCACTCGTACACCCCATCGACCTCGATCTTCTTCCCGCGGATCGTCACCGCGCCGCCCGGCCCTCCGGTCTCGCAGCGCCACTCGCGCCCGTCGTGCCCCTCGCGTCGGTAGACCTCGATGCGGCGCTCGTCCTGGGCGACGAGGACGTACTCCTCAAGCGACGAGATGAGCTTGTAGGCCTGGAACTTCCCGTCTCGGTCGTAGCGCTCGGTCCCCTCGGAGAGCACCTCGATGAGGACGCTCGGGTTCGTGACCGCCTCGCCGAGCGACTTGCCGTTCCTACGCACCGTCTTGGTTTCGACGGCGCCGCAGACGACGCTCGCGTCGGCGTAGGTCGAGAGCTTCGCCGCCTCGACGAAGATCATCAGGTCGGACGAGTAGAGCTCGCAGCCCTTCTCTAGGACGGCCCCGAGGCTGCGCGCGATGCGCATGGTGAGGCGGGCGTGCTCCGGCGTGCCGCGGGACATCGCGTACACGACGCCGTCGCACCACTCGTGCTTCACGTCACCGGTCGACTCGCCGACGAGGTAGTCCTCGAACGAAGTGCGGAAAGGGGCCGCTGCCGTCATGGCCCCATCGTTTCATGCGCCGTTCGCGAAGGCCATGCGACCTCGCCCCGGGCCTCAAACGCGCCACGGCGCCTCGTTTCGGCTGCTGAGACGCGCGGCCACTGCGCCCTCGCGCCCTCCTGGCAAGCCCCATCGCCCTCGCCACCGTCGCGACAATGTCCGCTCGCACGTGCGCCCCGGCATTCCCCGCGCGCGTTCGCCCCGCGCGACTTCGGCGCTGAAATTCAAGCGCGACACGCTTCCGCCGGCGGACCTATCCTCATCGCCCCGATGGCAGTCTCGCTCGCAGAAACCGCTCTCGACGCCATCCTCACGCTCCAGCTCGCGATCGCCTGGGCCGGCGAAGGGCGCTGCGATCCGCCGCGGCTCGGCTGGTGGCAGACCGACCTCACCGATCCCGACGGCGGCGGAGACCTGCTGCGTCGGCTCCTGCCGCGCACCCACGCGTGGGCCGGCCTCGAAGCCGTGCGCGAGGCGGCGCGGCGCACCGA
>CAIXWQ010001148.1 GCA_903923175.1 uncultured delta proteobacterium
ACCGTCGGCAGCCCGCGCTGGATGGCGTCGCGGACGCTCATCAAGATCGCGAGGTTGCCGGGGGCCAGCTGGTCGTACGCCGAGTCGAAGACCGACTCCTTCAGGTACAGCACCCCCGCGTGCGCCATCGTCATCAAGCCCGCGACGGGGACGCCATCGAGCAGCGCGAAGGTGAACCCCACCTCGTACGGCGGCGCCCCCTCGCACAGCGCGCGGAAGAAGGCCGTTCGAAGCGGGTGCCGCCCGATGGTGGAGTCGGTGTGCGACTTCCAGCTGCGCCGCTCGAGGTCCAGGTACAGCTCGAAGAGCGGCACGCGCGCCGACGGATCGTGCGAGGTCAGCACCTCGACCTGCCCCGCGGCGAACAGCTTGCGGACGTTGCGGTTGACGTTGCAGCGCCAGTGCGAGTGGATGGCCTTGCGGTAGTAGCCCTTCAGATCGCGATACGGCAGCGGGATGGTCGCGTTGTCCCAGCTCGGGAACGACATCGGGCGACACCCGTCGTCGAGCCGCTGCGCGACGCGCCCGAGCGCCGAGGCCTCGTCCTGCGCGATGAACTCGAGGATGCTCCACTCGCGTCGCCGCTCGATCAGGTGCCCGAGGAACGCCTCGGCGCACGGCTCTTCGAGGCCGGGGCGGGCCACCACGCCGGGGCGGTCGTTGTCGCGCGAGGCCAGCGCCCCGATGCAGCTCGACGAGAAGCCGAGCAGCGGACGACGGTACCTCCGCAGCGGGAGGTAGCCGACGAGCTCTCCGCGCGTCTGCGCGTCCGGCCCCGCGTGCGCGTCGCGCGCGTCGCGCGCCGCGTACGCGAGCAGGAACAGCGGCCGCTGCCCGGGCGCGCGGAACTCGTCGTTGCGCTCGAAGGCCTCGAGGAACGCGAGCGTGTTGAAGGGAGAGGGGCGGCGCGAGGCCAGGTTCACCGCCTCCAGCCGATCTCGCAGGGGCGTGAGCGACTCGAACGTCTCGTGCACTTCGATGGAGAGTTTCGCGGTTTCCATCGTGGCGAGCTCCTGCAGCGCGAGGCTGCGCACGCGTCGCGGCCCGGCGGAACCGCCGACCGCGCCGAGGGGATCAGGCTGCCTTCGGGCGCCTCCGCGCGACGATCTCGCGGAGCAGGATCGCGGCGAAGCGCGGATCGCGCACCAGGTAGCGCGGCGCGAGGCGCAGCGGCTCGTGCATGAGCCGATAGAGCCACTCGAGGCCGTGCTCCGACACCCACTCCGGCGCCCGCTGCACCGCGCCGGCGACGAAGTCGAAGGACGCGCCCACCCCGACGAGCACGGCCGGGCGCACCGCGCGCGCGATCCGGTGCATGAGGATCTCCTGCTTCGGGCACCCGAACGCGAGGAACACGAGGTCGGGGCGCGCCGCGCGCAGCTCGGCGACGATGGCGTCGTGGGTCTCCGGATCGCGATCGAGATCGAGCGCGGGCGCGTCGATCCCCGCGACCACGAGCGGCGGGAACTCCTGGACGAGCCGCGCGGCCGTGCGCGCGGCGATCCCGGGCGCCCCGCCGAGCAAGAAGACGCGCTTGTCGAAGGCCGCGGCGTAGCCGACCAGCGGCTCGAAGAGGTCGGAGCCCGAGACCTTCTCCGGGAGCCGGTGGCCGAGCAGGCGCGCCGCTTCGAAGAGGACCTTGCCGTCGACCAGCGACACGCTCGCGTCGGCGTAGGCCGCGCGCAGCCGGAGATCGTCCTCGGCCAGCACGACGTGATCGACGTTCGGCGTCATCACCGTGCCGCCCTCGCCGCGCTCGACGAGCTGCAGGATGGCGCGCAGCGCAGCCTGGAAATCGAGCGCGTCGATCGGCACGTGGCCGATGGTGATCCGCGCGGGGCTCGACGGGGCGCTCATGGCTTCACCTCCAGCTGCACGTCGAAGACGGCGATCGAGTACCCGGGCAAGGCGTCGCTCGTGATCACGGAGTCCTTGGCGCTGGCCTTGGCGAGCACGAACCCGGCGCTCCCGCCCGCGTAACGGAGCAGCCGGACGCTCTTGATCTTGGGAGCGTTGCCGAGCGTCAGCTTCGGCACGATCGGCTGCGCGCTCCTCAGGTTCAGCACGATCGCGACCAGGTGCGTGCCCGCCGCGTCGCGCGAGACGAAGACCGACGTCCCCTCGTCGCCCTTGGCGGGGAGCGACCAGTCGAGGAAGCGGCCGCCCGCGCCGTCGAAGTCGCGGAACGCGCGGAACGCCCAGAACGCGGCGGAGCCCTCGGGCGGATACGTCCAGTAGAACGCCGAGGTGATCCCCTGCTGCCCGAAGCGCCCGAGCGCCTCGGCCACCGCGAGGCCGCCGCTCGCGTGCGTCTCGGCGCCGAAGTTCCACTCGCCGATCTGGATGCCGATCCCCGGCGCGTTCTCGGCGATCCAACGCTTGAGGCGCGGGATGAGCTCGATGCGGTCGGCGATCCACGACTCGTCGAGGTACGACGGATCCCAGAGCGCGCGCGTCGAGCGGAGCCGCGCGCCGGCGGCCTTCGCGTCGGTGCCTCCGTCGGCGCCGCCCACGCGCTCGACCTGCGGGTAGAAGTGCACGTCGACCAGATCGACGAGCCGATGCCCGGTCTTCTGCTCGTGCGCGCGCACCTCGCGCAGCCACCAGGCGAGCAGCGGCACGTCGCCGTGCGCCTTGCGATCGGGCGCCGACGAGAAGCCGAGCTGCGCGTCGATCGCGGAGTAGCCATACGCAGGCCAGCCCCAGAGCGCGGGGCCGGCGATCATGCCGTCGGCGTCCTCGGCCCGCACCGCCTCGCCGTAGGCGAGCGTCTTGGCGAGCAGCTCGTCGTAGCCGACCGGCTCGGGGTGCACGTCGCGGTGCGTGCTGTTCCAGAGCATCGGCTCGTTGTCGAGGACGTAGACGTCGACGCTCCGCGCGCCGAGCTTCGCGTCGCGCGCACGGATGGCGCGCACCCATTTGCCGATCGACTCGGGGGTCGAGGCGACGCTGGTCTGCGTCGGCGGCGGCGGCGCGATCGGCTTGCCGTCGAGCCCCTTGCCGTTGCCGGCGTCGGGCTTGAACGGATCCTGCGCCTGCTGCTGGCCGGCCTTCGCGGCGTAGCCGGTCGCGACGGGGAACGCGTACGAGGTCGCGTCCTTCGCGACCCAGCCGAGCATCGGGACGGTGAGCGCGGTCGCCACGTGGTGCGCGCGCTGATCGTCGAGGAAGGTCGTCCAGCTGAAGGTCGGGTTCCCCGTGAAGTTCACGTTCTCGAAGAACCAGTCGTTCGCCGTGTTCCAGGCGTTGCCGAGCTGCCAGTTGTAGCGCGAGGCCGGGTTGCCGCCCCAGCGACGCGCCGTCGCGCCGACGAGCCACTGGTGGCGATCCTTGGCGTCGAGGCGCGGGTCGTAGGCGATGCCGTAGATGAGCGGGCTGATCGGCGTCGCCTTGGCGCCGCAGTCGACCGTGAGCAGCACCTCGATGGCGGGGCCGACCTCGGTCGCGACGTCGGCCTCGTCCCCCTTGGTCAGCACGATCTTGTCGAGGCTCACCAGCCCCGCGCCGACGTTCTTCCAGGCGCGGAAGACGACGCGGTCGAACGGCAGCCGCTCGGGGTCGAGGGTGCGCATCGGGATGAGCACCTCGGTCCAGTCGCCCGGCAGCTCGACGCGGTGCTCGAGGCCGACCACCACGCGCGGGAAGACGTCGCGCTGCGGCGACTCGACGCGCACCTCGAGGAAGTCGCCCCAGTCGCGCGGCGCCTGCATGCGGAAGGAGAGCCCTCCGTAGCGACCGGTCAGCCCGGGGCGCGCGACGATCCAGCCGCCGTACGACTTCGCCTCGAAGTGCGCCGGGCCTTGCCCGAGATCGCGCGCCGCCCAGCCGTAGTTCTGCCACCCCTCGCCGAGCTTGCCGTCGTAGATGGTCTCGGCGGCGACGATCGCCTCCGCGTGCCGGCTGCCGATGCGGCGCTGCTGCGGCTCTTGCCAGCGCGTGCACGCGTCGACGCTTCCGAGCGCGCCGATCGCGCCGATCGCGCCGAGCAACGCGAGCGCGGCCCGCGCGCTCCGCAGGATCCGCCGCTCGCCCCGCTGACCGAACCTTGGCGCTGGCATGGCTCCTCGCTATCCGCGCGCGATCGCGCGTCCATCGTCGGGCTGCGGCACGTACGGGTGCTCGACCGGCGCGGTCCTCGCGGCCTCGCGAGGCCGGAGGCGCGGCGGCGGCGCCTCGACGAGCGTCCCCTTCGGCACGCTCTGTCGCAGCACCGCGCCGGCCGCGATCTTCGAGCCTCTGCCGACGACGATCGGGCCGACCACGATCGACCCCGGCGCGAGGTGCACGTGCTCCTCCAGCGTCGGCGAGCCGGTCGCCTTGGTGTCCGGATCGCGGCCGTCGCCGATCGTCACGCACTGCGCGAGGATGCAGCCGGGGCCGATCTTCGCCCCGGCGCAGATCGCGATCGCGAAGCCGTGCATGACGCAGACGCCGTCGGCGAACTCGGCGTCCCAGTGGATGTCCGAGCCATAGGCGTGGCGCAGGGCGCGCGACACCAGCTTGGCCGCCGTGGGCGCGCCGGCCTCCTTGCAGAAGCGCATCAGGCGCACGCCGACCATCAGCTGAAGGCCCACGCGGTAGACCAGATCCCGCGGCAAGGAGCCGCCGCGCGGCTCGCCGACCGCGTACTTCCGGTCGTACTCGTGCAGCATCTGGTGGTCGGCGCGGATCGAGCGGATCGCGTGGCGCGTCGCGGCGACGAGCTTCATCGGGCCCTCCAGGTTCCGGCCGGCGCCGAGCTCCGCCGACGGGCGCGTGCGGTAGCCGAGCCAGCCGCCGAGCGCGCTCGCGAGCGAGCCCTCCTCGGCGCGCACGCCGCGGAAGTACTGCATGCCGTACACCATCGTGGTGAGCGTGAGCGCCTGTCGCTCGTGCCCGTGCGCGTCGAGCAGCTTCGCCGCGCGCATCGCCCCCGCGACCACGACGCGCGCCAGGCGAGGCGTGGCGACGGCGCACAAGAACGGCGGCTTGGCCGCGCTCGAGAGCACGTCGAACCAGTGCCAGGGATCGGCGCGCGGCACGTCCGGGTGCTTGCGGGCGATGCGCGTCTCGTAGACGCCGTACAGGAACGCGCGCCGCAGCCACACCTGCTCGTCGGTGTGGTCGGAGTCGTGGATGCTGTACGCGTCCTCGGCGAAGCGCAGCTGGCACCCCGACTGCTCGAGGCGCACGCCGAGCTCGGCGTCCTCGGAGCGGCCGAGCGTGACGTCGAAGCCGCCGACGCGCAGGTAGTCGTCGCGGCGCATCGAGACGTTGCCGCTGCAGACCTCCATGCCGACCGGCCCGCGCCCCTCGGCGTGCAGGCGCGCGACGTGGACATCGAGCGAGGCGGCGTGGAACCGCTCGAAGATCGGCAGGCTCGCGAGCGCCTGCGCCGGCCGGATCAGCCCGACCACCACCGCGCGCGGCGTCGACGCGTGCACGGCGAGGTGCGCCGCGAGGAACGTCTTCGGCAGGCGCATGTCGTCGTCGAGGAAGACGAGGATCTCGCCGCGCGCGCGCTTGGCGCCGCGATCGCGCGCCGCCGCCGGCCCTGCGTTCGCCTGGCGCACGAGCGCGAGCGTGAACGGGTAGCGGGCGGGGTCGACGTGCGCCGACACGGGCTCCGTCGAGCCGTCGTCGATCAGCACGACCTCGAACGACGCGGGCGCGACCGACTGGGCCGCGAGGTCGTCGAGCATCTGCGAGACGAGGCGCGCGCGCTGGTAGCTCGCGATGACGATCGTGGCGACGAAGGGCTGCTCGCTGGCGGTCATGTCGCACCCCCGACCGGGCTGGGGCTCGGGTCCGTCTCCGTGTCCGGGGCCGCGTCCACGCCGGCGTCCGCGCTCGCTCGGGGCGGGTGGACGAGCACGCTGCCGAGGAACCGCTCGACGCCGACGTCCTCGAGGGTCTTCTCGGCGTCGACCACGCGCTCGCCGAGGTGCAGCGCGAGGAGGGCCGCGTCGACGGCCCGCGCGATGCTGGCGCTCACCGGGTTCGAGCCGGCGGGGCCGACCGCGACGATGGTCACGCGACGCGCGCCGCGACGACGCGCGAGATCGTCGAGGACCTCCTGCAGCGCCGAGAGATCGGTCTCGGTGGCGTCGATCACGTCGACCGGGCGATCGAGGTGGAACCAGCCGACCGAGGCGAGCGCGCGCGCGGTCGGCAGGGCGGAGAACTCCGCCGACGCGGGGACGACCGCGAGCGTGGTCCACGGCTTGCGGCGCGTGGCGAGCCAGAGCCGCTGCCAGGCGACGTCCAGCGCCGGATCGAACGCCCCCACCGGCCTCGGCCGCTCGACGTGCGGCGGCGGGTTCGCCGAGCCGCGCTTCTTGTCGACCAGCGCGTAGCGCGACGCCTCGGGCGGCACGTGCGGCAGCGCGACCGGCGCCGCGAGCAGCGCCCCTCCGCCACGCCGCGTCTCGTCCCCGAATGAGCTCATGACACCCTCGCTCCCGCGCTCGGCGCGCCGGCGCCGACTGCGCTCACGCCGCCCGCGCCGCCCACGCCGCTCGGGGAAGCCGCCGCGTACGCG
>CAIXWQ010001149.1 GCA_903923175.1 uncultured delta proteobacterium
GGCGCCGCAGGCGGAGGCGCTGCGGGGCACGCAGGTGTCGCCGTTGCAGCAGCCGTCGGGGCACGACGTCGCGTTGCAGACGCACGCGCCGAAGGCGCACGCCTGGCCGAGCGCGCACGCGAGCCTGGAGCCGCACGCGCAGGCGCCGCCGAGGCACGCGTCGCTGCGCGCCGGATCGCACGCGAGGCACGTCTTGCCGGAGGAGCCGCACGCCGTGATCGAGCTCGCGCGACAGGTCGCGCCGTCGCAGCAGCCGCTCGGGCACGAGATCCCATCGCACACGCACGAGCCGCCGAGGCAGCGCTGGCCGGCGCCGCACGCAGCCCCGGCGCCACACGTGCACGCGCCGGCGGTGCAGGTGTCGGAGACGTTCGGATCGCAGACGGTGCAGCTCGAGCCCGCCGCGCCGCAGCCGGTCGCGGTGGGGACGGTGCAGACGTTGCCGCGACAGCAGCCGGTCGGGCAGCTCGACGCGGAGCAGCTCGCGGCTGCGTCTCCGGCGGCGTCTCCGGCGGCGTCTCCGAGCGCGTCGCCGACGCCTCCCGCGTCGCCCACTTCGCCCGCGCCATCCAGCGCGCCGTCCGCGCCGTCCGCGCCGCCAGCGTCGCCAGCGCCGGCGTCGCTCGCGTCGCTCGACGTGTCGTCGCCCGAGCCGTCGCTCGAGACGCCGTCATTCGCGGCGTCGTCGCCCGGGGCGCCTTCGCTCGGGTCGCCGTCGCTCGCGCCATCGTCCCCGCTGGTGACGGCGTCGTCGCCGCCGCTGCTCGTCTCGTCGCCCGTGTCGGCGCCGAGCGAAGGCGTCTGGGTGGCGATCGTGTCCGAGCCGCCGCACCCGCCGACGAACAGAGCCAGGCCCAGCGCCCAGGGCGCGACGACACGAATCCTCGTCATGAGTTCCCTCGAGGCGCGACGAAGCGCGCGCGCGGAGCCGCTCCCCGAGCGCGCGGTGAGCAGCGAACGACCAACGGACGACGGCGCGTGGGCCTCCGATGCCGCGTCGACGCGGAGTTGCTCGCCGCGTGCGCGCGTGGAGCCCGCGCCCGTACGCGCTTCGAACGCACGAACGCCGCCCCGGATGGCTCCGGAGCGGCGTCGCTCACGCCGAAGGTCTCAGCGCGTCACGCGCGTCACACGCATCACGCGCATCACGCGCGTCACGCGCATCACCAGATGACGAGCTCGGTCGACGTGCTCGCCGCGCTGGTGCTGGTCTGCCCGCCCACCAGGAAGATGAACGCGCTCTGCACGCTGCTCCCCATCAGGTAGCGCGAGCTCACCAGCGAGAGCCCTTCGCTGTTCCAGGAGCTCGCGGCCAGCGTCGGCGGCGGGGCGATCAGCGAGGCCGACCTCGCGCCGCCCGACGGCGCGCCGCCCGCGCCGCCGAAGGTGAAGAGCTGTCCGTTGGCGGCGCAGACCCCGTAGCCCGCCGAGTTGGAGGTGAAGTCCTTCGGCGTCGCGCTGATGGTGCCGAGATCGCCGCCCGCGCCGATCTTACCGGCGTCGACCGCGTTGGCCGCGGCGCCCGACGCATCGAGCCCTCCGCCGAGAAACACGTACGTGCTCCCGGCCGCGATGGCGCTCGAGACGGTGGAATCGGCGACCCACGCGCCGAGCTGCCAGCGCCCCTGCGCGACCTGCGAGGCGCCGGTGGCCCAGGCGCCCGCGGTCTGGTGGCCGTTGGGCTGGAGCGTGAGCGTGAGGTACTCGTACGTGGTAAGCGCGGGGCCGGACGTGCCTACGCCGAGCAGCGAGTAGAAGTACGCCTTGCTCGGCGACGCGGGATCGCACCGACGCGCGCCCGTCACGGCGCTCCCCGCGACGCCGGTGCCGGGGCACCCGAACCGCGTGCAGATCGTCGTCCCGAGCGGCACCGCGGCGGGCTCTTACGATCTGCAGCCATGTCGGTCGACGAGCAGCCGGCCGGGTCGGGGTTCTTCACCGTGAGCGGGTAGCTTCCGGCGGTGAACGTCCCCATGGGGACCGTGACGACGAGGCCGGTGCAGGTCTGCACCGCGCCCTCGACGAAGGTGCCCGCGACCGGCGTGCAGCCGGTGGCCGAGGTCGGCACGAGGCTCGAGGTGCCGATGGTCACCGACGGGAGCGTGGTGCCGATCTCGAGGAAGCCGCTGCCGTTGACGGTGACGACCTGGAGGTTCTGCGCGTCGCAGATCTCCACCGGCTTGACGTTCGCGATGGTCGGCGGCGGCGCGACGTGCAGCTTCACCGCCTCGAGCGACTTGCAGTCGGCCGGCGGCGGGTTTGTCACGACGACGTCGTAGTCCCCCTCGGTGAGGCTCGCCTTCGGGATCACGAACGTGATCGAGGTGCAGGCCGACACGGCGCCCTCGGTGAACGTCCCGCTGACCGGGAGGCAGCCGTCGACCTTGGTCGGCTTGAAGGTCTGCGTGCCGACGGTGACGGTCGGCTGGGTGGTGCCGAACTCGAGGAAGCCGGTGCCGGTGACCGTCATCGTCTGGTCGCCCTGGGCGTCGCAGACGAGATCGGCGGCGATGGTCTTGACCGTCGGAGGGGGGACGACGGTGATCGAGATCTTGTCGCTCGAGACGCACCCGGCGGGGTCGGGGTTGGTGAGCGCGACGTCGTACGCGCCAGGATCGAACGTACCCTTGGGGATGGTGAAGGTCGCCGAGGTGCAGCGCTGCACGTTGCGGTTCGCGTCGTTGCCCACCAGGGGCGAGCAGCCGTCGTCCTTGGTGACCGGGAACACCTTGCCGCCCATGGTCACGGACGGCAGCGCCGTGCCGACCTGCAGGATGTCCTTGCCGCCGAGGGTGACGCTCTCGTCGTGCTCGGCGTCGCACAGGAAATCGGGGACCGTCCCGGTCAGCGTCGGGCGCGGCACCGCGACCAGGCACCAGGCCCCGAAGAACCACGACGAGCGCGAGCTACTCGTGGCACATCACCGAGCAAGAGCTCGACGTGATGCCGATGTTCCTCTATCGGCTGCAGTCGCTCGGCATCGTCGTGCCGTTCGTGGGGATCGGGCCGCGCATCTACCTGCTGAAGAGCACGGTGCGGTCGAACGATCTCAGCCCGTCGATCGCGGAGACGACGGAGAAGTCGACCAAGCTCGGCTTCGGCATCCCGCTCGGCATCGAGCTGAAGCTCGGGCCCGGCGCGGCGCTCGCCGAGCTGCTCTTCCAGTTCGGAAAGATCGATCACACGGCGACCGGCGACCGCAACCTCGGCAGCGCCTCGCTCGCCCTCGGCTATCGAATCGTCTTGTGATCCGAGGACGCCCGACGCGGTCCACCGGGGTGAAGATCTGCCAGCCGGCCAACGGCTGTCACGTCAACGGCGATCTCTGCCGCTCCGACTACGACTGCTGCGGCGCTCCCGGCTCGGGCGTGCCGGGCGACGGCAACGGCTCCTGCGTCTTCATGCCGGGGCAGACGATCGGCCTCTGTCGCAGACGCGGGCACGGACTCAGGCACGGACTCAGGCGCCGACGCGAAGACCGACGCGGTCACGACCGGCGACTCCAGCACCACCACCGACTCCGGCACGACCAGCGACTCCAGCGCCACCACCGACTCCGGCACGACGGTCGACACCGCGCCGCCCGCCTGCTCGCTCTACGGGCAGACGTGCAGCACGAGCGGTGACTGCTGCAACGCGGTGGCGTGTTGCGACGCGAGCGGCACGCTGTGCAGCGGCGGGATGTCCGGCTGCACGTGCCATGACGTGATCCAGTAGGCGCGGCCGAGCCGATCGCGAGCGCGCGCGAAGGGCGAGGCCCGCGGCGTCATCGGTGGTAGGACGCGCCGATGGCAACGAAGAAATCGAGTGGTCCCGCGCGCGGCGCCGCGCTGGTGAAGAAGGCGATCGAGGCCTCGGTCAAGGCGGGCTCGATCGCGAGCCCCGAGCCCGTCCCCGCCGGCGTGCTCAAGAAGCTCCGCCTCCCCGACGACGAGAAGCTCCCCGCCGGCCTCAAGGCCTTCCTCGCGCACGACGCGACGCTGCTCGGCTGGGAGTTCGACGACGAGGAGCCCGAGTTCGAGCCGATGTCGCTCGACGAGCTCGTCGCGCAGGAGTTCGGCGACGACACGGTCTCCGCGTTCGGCGAGGCGTGCGAGATGTACGGCGACGACTGCGTGCTCATCGCGCCGACCGAGGGCGAAGACGACACCCGCGCGTTCCTCTACGTCGGCACCCCCGACGACGCCGGCGAGTACCCCGTCATCACGCTCGACAACTCCAAGGGCGCCCACGTCGCCGGCATCGCGCCGTTCGACGTCTGGATCGCGCAGCGCCTCGGCTTCGTGGCGAAGGGCGACGCGCCGGGCGACGTGCCGGAGGAGTACGTCCCCGCTTCGCAGGCCCTCGCCGACGCCAACGGCGACGGCCGTCGCGCCTACGAGTCGCAGCACCGAGACATCGCGGCCGGCGGCGACGACGACGAGGACGAGGACGAGGGCGAGGGGGAGGACGAAGCGGACGAGAAGGCCCCGAAGGCCTGAGCGCGACGCCTGACCGCGCCTGCGGCCGTCACGCCATCTTGGCGTCGGCCGCGTGGTGCAGCCCGAGCTCGGCGATCGCGAGCTCGCGCATGCGGAACTTCTGCACCTTGCCGGTGACCGTCATCGGGAATTCCCCCGCGACCTTCCAGAACCTCGGGATCTTGAAGGTCGCGATCTTCCCCTTGCAGAAGGCCTCGATCGCCGCGGCGTCGAGGCTCGCGCCGGCGCGCGGCCGCACCCACGCCATGACCTCCTCGCCGTAGCGCTCGCTCGGCACGCCGATGACCTGGGCCTCGAGCACGTCGGGGTGCGTGTGGAGGAACTCCTCGATCTCGCGCGGGTAGATGTTCTCGCCGCCGCGGATGATCATGTCCTTGATGCGCCCGACGATGTTGACGTAGCCGCCCTCGTCCATCGTCGCGAGGTCGCCGGTGTGCATCCAGCCGGCCGCGTCGATGGCGATCGCTGTGGCCTCGGGGTTGTGCCAGTAGCCGAGCATCACCGAGTAGCCGCGCGTGCAGAGCTCGCCGGCCTGGCCGCGCGGCACCACGGCGCTGGTGCCGGGATCGACGATCTTGATCTCGACGTGCGGGTGCACGCGCCCGACCGTGCCGACGCGCTTCTCGAGCGGATCGTCGAGCGCGCTCTGCGTGGAGACGGGCGACGTCTCCGTCATGCCGTAGCAGATGGTCACCTCGCGCATGCCCATCTGGCTCTGCACGCGCTTCATCACCTCGACCGGGCACGGCGAGCCCGCCATGATCCCGGTGCGCAGCGTGCTCAGATCGAACTCGGCGAAGCGCGGGTGATCGAGCTCCGCGATGAACATCGTCGGCACGCCGTAGAGCGCGGTGCAGCGCTCGGCGGCGACCGTCTCGAGCACGGCGACGGGGTCGAACGCCTCGCCCGGGATGACCATGGTGGCGCCGTGCGCGACGCACGCGAGGTTGCCCATCACCATGCCGAAGCAGTGGTAGAACGGCACCGGGATGCACACGCGATCGCGCTCGGTGAGCGCGCACCCCCTGCCGACGAAGTAGCCATTGTTCAGGATGTTGTGGTGCGTGAGCGTGGCCCCTTTGGGGAATCCCGTGGTGCCGGAGGTGTATTGGAGATTGATGGGATCGTCGAACTCGAGCAGCGCCTCGCGCTCGGTGAGGCGCTCGTCGGACACGAACGAGCCGGCGCCGAGGAGCTTGTCGAAGGCGTCGTCGATCACGATCACGTCGCGCAGGTCGGGGAGCTTGCCGCGCACCTCCTCGAGCATCGCCACGTAGTCGCTCTGGCGGAAGGCCTTGGCGAGGCACAGCACGCCGACGCCGGACTGACGAAGGGCGTATTCGAGCTCGGCGGTCTTGTAGGCCGGATTGACGTTCACGAGGATGGCGCCGACGCGCGCGCAGGCGAGCTGGATCACCACCCACTCCCAGCGGTTGGGCGACCAGAGCCCCACGCGATCGCCCTTCGAGACCCCGAGCGCGAGCAGCCCCTTGGCCGCCTCGGTGGTCTTGTCCCAGAGCTGCAGCCACGTCGCGCGGAAGCCCTGCGCGCGGACGACGAGCGCCTCCGCGTCGGGGATGCGCTGCACCGTGCGCAGGAAGGCATCGCCGATCGTCTCGCCGAGGAGCGGGGTTTCGGCGACGCCGTGGGCATACGAGAGCGCAGTGGACATGGGCGGTACCTCGGCCGATTCGGCGCTTGGGGGGCGTGACGCTGGCGCACACGGCGTCGCGCCCGAGGGATCCGTCCCCGCCGCTTCCGCCTCCGATGACGATATCCAGTCTCGGCCGCGCTCCCGCGCAAAATGGCGTGTGCTATCGAGTCGGGCCCGCGCCGAGCGGGCGAATGACGCACCGAGCCGCGCGTCACCCGTGGGGGCGAGGCGCGATAGGCTCGTTCGGATGCACCCGCGCGCGCTCCCCCGCCGATGGCCCGAGTTCCTACCGGCGCGGGTCGAGCGCGAGGAGCGCGCGGACGGCGGGTGGATCCTGCGCTCGCCGGTCGCGCTCCTGCCGCACGCGCCGCGGGTCGGCGACTGGCTCGTGCGCTGGGCCCGCGAGGCCCCCGACCGCGTCTTCCTGGCGGATCGGGTCGGCGTCGCGTCGGGCTTCCGCACCGTCACCTACCGGCAGGCGCTGGCGGCCGTGCGCGCGCTGGGCGCCGCGCTGCTCGGCCTGGGGCTCGGCCCGACGCGGCCGCTACTCCTGCTGTCGGGGAACGACGTCGATCACGCGTTGCTGCAGCTCGCGGCGATGCACGTGGGCATCCCCGCGGCGCCGATCTCCCCCGCGTACGCGGCCGCCACCAGCGATCGCGTGCGGCTGCGCGAGCTCGCGTCGATCGTGCGCCCGGGGGCGATCTTCGCCGCCGACGGCGAGACCTGGGCCGCCGCGCTCGGCGAGCTCGCGGCGCAGGAGCGCGCGCCGACGATCGTGCGCAGCCGGCCGCGCGCGGGCGATCGCACGCTCGCGAGCCTCGAGGAGACGCACGCCGGCCTCGAGGTCGACGAAGCCTTCGCCGCGACCGGGCCCGAGACGGTGGCGAAGATCCTGTTCACCTCCGGCTCGACGGGGATCCCCAAAGGGGTGGTGAACACGCAGCGCATGCTCACCTGCAACCAGCAGATGATCCTGCAGTGCTGGCCCTTCCTGGCGAAGCGCCCGCCGGTCACCGTGGATTGGCTCCCGTGGTCCCACACCTTCGGCGGCAACCACAACTTCTTCATGATGCTCGCCAACGGCGGCAGCCTGTACGTCGATCCCGGCCGGCCCGTGCCGGGCGCCATCGAGGAGACGAGGCGAGCGCTCGGGGAGATCGCGCCGACGGTCTACTTCAACGTGCCGCGCGGCTTCGACGCGCTGCTGCCGTTTCTCGAGCGTGACGAGGCCTTCGCGAGGCACTTCTTCTCGAAGCTCGACCTGCTGTTCTACGCCGCGGCGGCGCTGCCGCAGCACCTGTGGACCCGGCTCGAAGCGGTCGCCGAGCGCACGCGCGGCGAGCCGGTCTGCTTCGTGAGCGCGTGGGGCTCGACCGAGACCTCGCCGATGATCACGACCGTGCACTTCCCGATCGATCACCCGGGCATCATCGGGCTGCCGGCGCCCGGGGTGGAGCTCGCGTTCGTCCCCACCGAGCAGAAGCGCGAGCTGCGCGTGCGCGGCCCCAACGTGAGCCCTGGCGCGTGGCGGCCCGGCGGCGACGTCGTCCCCGCGAGCCTCGACGCCGACGGGTTCCTCGCCATGGGCGACGCCGGCAAGCTGGAGGACGAGGCCGATCCGGCGCGCGGCGTGCTGTTCGACGGGCGCATCGCCGAGAATTTCAAGCTCTCGAGCGGCACCTGGGTGCACGTCGGCGAGCTTCGCCTCGCGCTCGTCTCCGCGCTCGCGCCGCTCGCCGCCGACGTCGTGCTCGCGGGGCACGATCGCGACGCGGTCGCCATCCTGGTCGTCCCCTCGCCCGCCGCCGCCGCGCTCGCCGAGCTCGACGCCGCTCGCGCGCTCGCGGAGAAGCTCGCGGCGCACAACGAGCGCAACGATCACGGCAGCACGCGCGTCGCGCGCGCCCGCTTCACCCGGCGGCCGCTGTCGATCGACGCGGGCGAGATCACCGACAAGGGGTACGTGAACCAGCGCGCCGTGATCGCGACGCGGGCCGACGAGGTCGCGGCGCTGTTCGACGAGCCGCGTCCGGAATAGGACCGCGGCACCATGCCCCACCTCGAACGACGCGCGCTCGGCAGGACTGGCCTCGAGGTCTCGGCGCTCGGCTTCGGCGCGGGGCACGTCGGCGACGCGTCGCTCACCGAGGCCGAGGCCGGGACGCTGCTCAACCGCGCGCTCGACCGCGGGGTGAACCTGGTCGACACCGCGCGCGGCTACGGGCTCTCCGAGGAGCGCATCGGCCGGCACCTCGCCTGGAGGCGCGGCGACTTCCACCTCGTGACCAAGGTCGGCTACCTCGTCGACGGCGCCGACGACTGGACGGCCGCGGCCATCGTGAAGGGGCTCGAGCAGGCGCTCGTGCGCCTGCGGACCGACCACGTCGAGGTGGCGCTGCTCCACTCGTGCCCGCGCGAGGTCTTCGATTGCGACGACGTCCTCGGCGCGCTGGAGACCGTGAAGACGCGCGGGCTCGCGCGCTTCGTGGGCTACTCGGGCGAGAACGCCGATCTCGATCGGGCGCTGGAGCTCGAGCTCTTCTCGGTGCTGGAGACCTCCGTGAACCTGGTGGATCAGGGGCTCTACGAGCGGCTCGCGCGGATCGAGGCGCGCGGCGTCGGCGTGATCGGCAAGCGCCCGCTGGCGAACGCGTTCTGGCGGTTCGCGGAGCGGCCGGTCGGCGCGTACGCCGAGGCGTACTGGAGCCGCTGGCAGGCGCTCGCGCTCGAGGACCTCGGCCTGCCGCTCGAGGAGCTGGCCCTTCGCTTCGCGCTCGCGGTCCCCGGCGTCTCGACCGCGATCGTGGGGACGGCGCGGCTCGACAACCTCGAGCACGACGTCGCCCTCGCCGCGCTCGGCCCGCTCGACCCTGCCCGCGTCGAGCGGCTGCGCGCCGCGTGGGCGCCTCATCGCGGAGGCTGGCCCGGTCAGGTCTGAAGCCGCCTGCGCGCGGCTCAGCGCTTCTCAGCGATCGACCACGCGCTTGCCGAGCATCGCCAGGGCGAGCTCGATCCCCTCGGCGAGCTGGTTGGTGGTGCGCATGTTCGAGAGCTCGACGCCGAGGTGGACCATGGTCTGCGCGGTCGCCGGGGCGATCCCCGTCAGGATGACCGAGGCGCCGAGGAGCCTGATCATCTCGGTGGTCTGCAGCAGGTGGTGCGCGACCGCCGTGTCCATCTCCGGCACGCCGGCGACGTCGAACAGCACGACCTTCGCCCCCTCCGCGACCACGCGGCCGAGGACGGTCTCGGTGAGCTGCGAGGCGCGCTCCCCCTCGAGCGCGCCGATCAGCGGCACGAGGAGCACGCGATGGTGCAGCCGGATCACGGGCGTGATCAGATCGCGCAGCGCCTGGCGATACGCCCCTTCGAGCCGACGCTCGACCCCTTTTCGCTCGGTCATGTCGAGCGACGCGACCACGAGCCCGGCCAGACACGGCCGCACGCGCAGCTCGAACCAGGTCCGCTGGCCGTCCTCGAACACGAACTCGTTCTCGAGCGTCTCGGCGCGGCGCAGGCTCATGCACCGCCGGAGCGCCGAGAACATCGGCGTCCCCTCGATCCCGGGGTAACACTCGAGCATGGTGCGGCCGACCAGCTCCTCCCGACTCCTGCGCCCCTGCCGCGCGACGGCCTCGTTGACGTACAGGTAGCGCCACTCCGGCGACAGGATCTGCAGCCCTTCGTGCAGCGAATCGAGGGCCTCGGCGAGGCCCAGCGGATCGACGCCCGCGCTTGGCTCGTGCCGTGTCGTCATCGGGAGCCCTCGCAGCGAATGGCGACCATGGAGCGTCGTGGATGCGCCGGCCGCTGCGCCGCGACAAGCCGGTTGAGCGCTCGCGCCGTGTAACCAGGGCGCACGCTCGTGCCGTGTTGACCGGAGGTTGTATCGTGTCGTCTTCGCCATCATTGGCACACAGCGACGTCGGCTCCATGGCCTCGATCTCGGGGCGATCGGCGCGCCGGCGACGCGCACGGAGCGCTCTGAAACCGCGCGAAGGGGACCGTCGATGGAAGCCCAGCCAGGGGGCGCAGCCCACGAGCTCGACGACCGGTATCGCGCGATGCTGGACGAGGCCGCGATCGGGATCGCGCACGTCGAGACCGGCACGGGACGCTACCTCGTCGTCAACCGCAAGCTCTGCGAGATGCTCGGCTACTCGGAGTCGGAGCTGCTCTCGCTCCGCTGGCAGCAGGTCACCGAGCCGACGGAGCTCGACCAAGACGTCCCGGCGGTGCGGCGGATGGAGGCGATCGGCGCGCCCTACGTGCGCGACAAGCGCTACGTCCGCAAGGACGGCTCCAAGTTCTGGGCGAGCCTCACCGTGAGCCCGCTCGCCTCGCCGGGCGCGCCGTTCACCACCCAGCTGGCCGTGATCACGGACATCACCGCGCAGAAGCTCGCGGAGGAGGCGCTGCGCGAGGGCGAGCGGCGCTTTCGCGCGCTCTTCGAGCAGGCCGCGGTCGGCATGGCGGAGGTCGACTCGCAGAGCGGCCACTGGATGCGGGTCAACGACGCGCTGTGCGAGATCCTCGGCTATCCGCGCGAGGAGCTGCTGACCAAGAGCTGGCGCGAGCTCACCCACCCCGACGACATGCGAGAGGACGAGGCGAGCTACCGACGCATGCTGGAAGATCACGCGGCCTACGCGCGCGAGAAGCGCTACCTGCGCAAGGACGGTGCGACGGTCTGGGTCGAGCTCTCGGTGTCGCCGCTCTGGGCCGCCGGCGAGCCGCCCACGCGGCACGTCTCGGTCGTGAAGGACGTGACCGCCCGCAAGCGCGCCGAGGAGGGGCTGCGGCAGGCGCAGAAGCTCGAGAGCATCGGGCGCCTCGCGGGCGGGGTGGCGCACGACTTCAACAACCTGCTCACCGTCATCCTGAGCTGCAGCGACGCCGTGAAGGACGGCGTGGAGCGCGGGCGGCTCCCGGACGTCGAGGACGTCGAGCAGATCCGGGCGGCGGGCGAGCGCGCGCGCGATCTCACGCGGCAGCTGCTCGCGTTCGCGCGCAAGCAGGTCATCGCGCCGGTGCCGCTCGAGCTCGACGCGGTCGTGCGCGGGTGCGAGCGGATGCTCGGGCGCCTGCTCGGCGAGGACGTCGTGCTCACGGTGACGCTCGCGAGCGGGCCCTGGCGCGTGCTGGCGGATCCGGGGCAGCTCGAGCAGATCGTCCTCAACCTGGCGGTCAACGCGCGCGACGCGATGCCGCGCGGCGGCGCGCTCGAGCTCGCGACCGACCCCGTCACGCTCGACGAGCGCAGCGCCGCGACCGGCTCGGACGAGCGACCAGGGGAGTACGTGCGCCTGACGGTGCGCGACGCCGGGACCGGCCTCTCGGAGGAGGCGCGACGGCACCTCTTCGAGCCGTTCTTCACCACGAAGCCGGTCGGCCAGGGGACGGGGCTCGGGCTCGCGACGGTGTACGGGATCGTGAAGCAGAGCGGCGGTCACCTGCGCGTCGAGAGCACCGTCGGACGCGGCACGACGTTCGAGATCTTCCTCCCGCGCACGCTCGCGACGCCGGCGGTGGCGTCGACGCTCACGCAGGCGCAGGGGCGCGGCCACGAGGCGCTCCTCCTCGTCGAGGACGATCCCCAGGTGCGCAACCTCACCGTGCGGCTGCTGCGCGCAGGGGGCTACGAGGTGCACGTCGCCGCGCATCCGCAGCGTGCGCTCGATCTGCCGCTCGACGAGCTGCGCCGCGTCCGCCTGCTGATCACCGACGTGGTGATGCCCGGGCTCGACGGGCGCGCCCTCGCCGAGGCGCTACGCCGCCAGCACCCCTCGCTGCAGGTGCTCTACGTCTCGGGCTACACGCACGACGTCATCGCGGAGCGCGGCGTCCTCGACTCGGGGACGCAGTTCCTCGCGAAGCCCTTCACCGGATCGACGCTCCTCGCCCGCGTGCGGGCGCTGCTCGACGCAGGCGAGTGACGCAGGCGAGTGACGCGCCCAGGGCGGCCGCGCCCACCCCCAAACGCAGCGACGCGGGGTGCCACCGGCGACCCCGCGTCCTGCATCGATGCTCGTGTCGGCGCCGCGTCGAGCGCGAGGCCGGTGCCGCCCGCTACGCCTCGACGAACGCCTTGAGCAGCTTGCTGCGGCTCGGGTGGCGGAGCTTGCCGAGCGCCTTCGCCTCGATCTGGCGGATGCGCTCGCGCGTGACTTCGAAGTCGGCGCCGACCTCTTCGAGCGTGTGATCGCTCTTCTCGCCGAGGCCGAAGCGCATGCGCAGGACCTTCTCCTCGCGCGGCGTCAGCGACTTGAGCAGGTTGCGCGTCTGCTCGGCGAGGCTCGCGTTCATCGCGGCGTCGCTCGGAGACACGGCGCTCTTGTCCTCGATGAAATCGCCGAGGTGCGAGTCGGCCTCCTGGCCGATCGGCGACTCGAGCGAGATCGGCTCCTTCGCGATGCGCAGCACGTTGCGCACCTTCTCGAGCGGGAGCTCCATCTTCACGGCGATCTCCTCCGGGGTCGGCTCGCGGCCGAACTCCTGGAGCAGCTGCCGCGAGGTGCGGACGAGCTTGTTCATCGTCTCGATCATGTGCACCGGGATGCGGATGGTGCGCGACTGATCGGCGATGGCGCGGGTGATCGCCTGGCGAATCCACCACGTCGCGTAGGTGCTGAACTTGTAGCCGCGGCGGTACTCGAACTTGTCGACCGCCTTCATGAGGCCGATGTTCCCCTCCTGGATGAGGTCGAGGAACTGCAGGCCGCGGTTCGGGTACTTCTTGCCGATCGAGACGACGAGCCGGAGGTTCGCCTGGATGAGATCGGCCTTGGCCTTCTCGGCCTGGCGCTCGCCGGCGCGGATCTCCTCGTAGGTCGTGCGCAGCTCGCGCACGTCGACGCGCAGCTCCTCCTCGACCGACGAGAGGTTCTTGGCGGCGGTGCGCAGGACGCCGTCGATCGCGAGGAACTTCTCGATCGACATGCCGAGCTTCTTGGCGTGCCGGCGCTGGGCGACCTTGTCGTCCTTCGAGTCGCGGACCATCGCCTTGATCTCGTCGAGCGGCACGCCGGTGCTGCGCGAGAGCTCGTTGGCGTGCGCGCCCGCGCGCTCGACCTTCTGGATCAGCGTCTTGAGCTTGGCGACGACCTTGTCGATGGTCTTCTTGTTGAGACGCATCTCCTTGAGCGTCTCGACCATCGTGTCCTTGATCTGGGTCATCTCCTCGGCCGACTCGCGCTTCTTGCGCGTGCCCGCGGCGATGGCGGCCTTGATCTCGGAGAGCTTCTTGTCGAGGCGCTTGACGTTGTCGATCGCCTTGACGATGCGGCGGTCGGCCTCTTCCTCGTCGAACGGCGTGTTCTCGTCGTCCTCGACGTCGCGGATGAGCTCGCGGACGCGGACCTTGCCCTTACGGAGCTTCTCGCCGAGATCGATGATCTCGGAGACCGCGACCGGCGAGCCGAGGATGGCCTCGAGCACGCGGTTGTCGCCGCTCTCGATGCGCTTGGCGACCTCGACCTCACCCTCGCGGGTGAGCAGGCCGACCGTGCCCATCTTGCGCAGGTAGAGGCGGACCGGATCGATCGACCCGGCGTAGGCGCCGTCGTCCTTGGACGGGCGCTCGCTCTCCACGTGGACGAACGCCTTCTTCTCCTCGCTCTCCGCCTCGGCGAGCCGGGTCGGCGCGATCTTCATCTGCGTCGACTCGTCGACGATCTCGATGTCGGCGTCGTCGAGCATCGTCATGACGTCGTCGACCTGGTCGCCCGAGATCACGGCGGCGGGGAGTGTCTCGTTGACCTCACCGTAGGTCATGCGCCCGTTGGCCTTGCCTTGATCGATCCGCGAACGCGCGGAGCCTTTGCCCTTGGGCTGCTTCATCGATGACTACCCCTACTCGCGTTGGCCGGCACGGCCACCTTCATGACGCATTCGCCCTCGAAACGCACGCGCTCAGACGCAATGATCGACAAAAGAACCTGTTCAGTGGTTGGAGGGTCGACCCGGGCAGGTACCGGCCCGGCGAGATTTCGCGGATTTCTGCGGGCGCTCCCGCCGCCTTCCCGACCCGGGAGGGGCGGTCGCCGGACCGGACACCTCCCGCCGAGGGCGTCCGAGGGATAGCTCAGGCGACGTCCGCCGCCACCTCTAGGTACTCGGGGTGCTTCTGCACCATTTCCATGAGGACCGGCAACATGATCGGCGCCGCCAGCTCGCTGGGGGTCTTCTCCGGGACGACCTCCTTCATGACGTCGATGATGATCCCCAGGGCCCGGCCGAACATGACGTTGTCGCGGGGGGTCTTCAGCGTCTCGAGCCCCTGGAAGAAGTCGGCGAAGCGCCCGACCATGCTCCGCAGCTCGCCGTGGGACTCGACCTCGTGGTCGAAGATCATGGCGCGCGCCTTCGGGTCCTGGAAGGCCTCCTCGGCGAAGGCCTCGAGCTTGGCGCGATCGGCCTCGCCGACCGCCCCCTTGAGGATCATCCCGTCGGCCCAGAGCCTCGGCTTCGCGAAGAAGCCGCCGAGGATCTCCTTGAGGAGCCCCACGCGTACGTGCTCGGGGAGGCGCTTCACCATGCCGAAGTCGAGCAGGGCGAGCCGGCCGTCGGGGGTGCAGAACACGTTGCCCGGGTGCGGATCGGCGTGGAAATAGCCGCCGCGCAGCGCCTGCTGCACGAAGCTCTCGAGGTAGCGCTCCATCAGCTTCTGCCGGTCGACGTTCCAGGCGTCCATCTGGGCGCGGTCGTCGATGTTCACCCCCTCGATGAACTCGAGCGTCAGCACGCGCCGCGAGGTGAACTCCCAGTGCACGGCCGGCACCACCACGCCGAGCGGCCGCAGCTCGAGCGCCAGCGCCTCGGTCGCCTCTCCCTCGTGCACGAGGTCGAGCTCCTTGCGCAACGTCTCCTGGGCCTCGTCGATGACGAGCAGCAGGTCGAACTTGCCGCTGAGAAACAGGCTGAAGAAGCGGATGGTCGAGCGGATGATGGCGAGGTCGATCTCCACGGTGCGCTCGAGCCCCGGGTGCAGCACCTTCACCACCACGTCGTGGCCGCTCTTGAGGCGCGCGCGGTGGACCTGCCCCATCGAGGCGGCCGCGATCGGCTCCTCCTCGATCGACTCGAACAGCTCGCCGACGGGGTGGCCGAGCTCGTGCTCGATCAGCGCGAAGACGCGCGTGGCGTCGGTCGCCGTCACCGCGTCGCGCAACGTTCGCAGCTCCTCGATGCACTCGCGCGGCAGCAGGTGCGCCTGCATGCTGGCGATCTGGCCGACCTTCACGTTCGCGCCCTTGAGGCGGCAGGCGGTGTCGCGGAAGCGACGCGCGTTCGCACGGTGGATCTCCGAGAGCTCCTCGGGCGAATACGGGAGGTCGTAGACGCGGGCGCGGATCAGCACCCACACGTAGGACAGGACGATCCGCGTCTGCAGCCACACCAGGATCATCAGGTGCCCTAGCGCGCTCCGCTCCGGCTTCGGCGGCGGCCCCGCGCGCCCAGGCGCTCCCCGCAGGCGCGGCAGGCGCGAGGAGAGCGGCGCGACCGGCGCGTGGGAGCGGCTCGGCGCGATCGAGGCGGGCGGGATCGACAAGGTCGGCGGAGCGTAGCCCAGCGTCGCCGACCTCGCCCCTGCCCCGTTCGAGGGGCGGCGGTGCGCGGCCGGGCGAGCGCGGGTCACGCCCGCGAGTCGGGAGTCCCGAGCGGCGCGCCGAGGACGACGGGGAGCACGAAGGTGATCGTGGCGCCACCGCCGTCGACCGAGCGGGCGCTCACGCACCCTCCGTGCTTGTGGACGATCGCGCGGCTGAGCGCGAGCCCCATGCCCATCCCCTTCTCGCTGCCGCGCGGCTTGCTCGAGACGTAGGGCTCGAACACGCGCGGCAGCAACTCGGCGGGGATGCCGGGCCCGGTGTCGCGGAACGCGAGCTCGACGCACTCGGCCGAGGGCTCCGCCAGGTCGTCGACCTCGGCGACGGCGCGCCTGCGCGCGCTGACCGTGAGGACGCCGCCCGCGGCCATCGCCTCGCCGGCGTTGCGCGCGACGTGCTCGATGGCGCGCGAGAAGAGCCGCGGATCGAGGTCGAGCAGGGGGAGCTCGGGCTCGAAATCGAGCTCGACGCGCACCCGCGTGCCCGCGAGCAGGCGCGCCAGCACGGTGCGCACCAGCAGCTGGAGCCGCACCGGCCCGCGCTCGACGATGCCGCCGCGCGCGAGGTCGAGCAGGCGTCGGCTGAGCTCGCTCGCGGTCGTCGAGCCCGAGCGCGCCGCCGCGAGCAGCTCCGCGAGCTCGCCCGAGGGCGGCACCATCTCCGCCGCGAGCTCGAGGTTCAGCGTGACGATCTGCAGCAGGTTGTTGAAGTCGTGCGCCATGCCGCCGGCCAGCAGCCCGATCGTCTCGAGGTGGAGGCTCCGCAGCTCGGCGAGCTCCGCGCGGTGCTGCGCCTCGAGCGCCGCCTCGGCGCGGAGCTGCCGCGCCACGGCGAGCAGGGCCGTCTGCATCCGATCGGAGTCGACCGGCTTGGTGACGTACTTGTCGACGCCGAGATCGATCGCGCGGAGCAGGTAGCTCGGCTGCTCGAAGGCGGTCGTGATCACGATGGGGATCGCGGGCTCGAGGCGCCTCAGCTGCTCGCTCATCGCGAGCCCGTCCATGCGCGGCATCTGGATGTCGGTGACGACCAGGTCCGGCCGCTCTCGCTCGAACGCCTCGAGGCCGGCGACGCCGTCCTCCGCGAGGACGACGGACGCGACGCGACGCCGCAGGAAGATCGCGAGCAGCATGCGGACGTCGTCGTCGTCCTCGACGTAGAGCACGCGCAGCCCCTTGAGGAACGCGCGATCCAGCTCGTTCGCCTCGAGGCTGGTCATCGGTCCACCCTCGCCAGCGGCACGAGCACGCGCAGCTCGGCGCCGCCGACCACGTTCCGCGCCTCGATGCGCCCCTTCATGCTCCGCTCGACGATCGTCTTCGACATGTAGAGCCCGATCCCGGTGCCGGTCTTCTTGGTCGAGAAATAGGGGTCGAACACGCGATCGAGCACCTCCTCACGGATGCCGCCGCCGTCGTCGCGCACCGAGAGGACCCCGAAGTCGTGCTCGACGGAGAGCCGCAGGTCCACGCGGCCCGCGGGCGCCTCGCTCGCGACGATCGCGTCCTTCGCGTTGGTCAGCAAGTTGAGGACGACCTGCGAGTACTCGTTCGGGAAGCCGAAGACGAGCGGGTCCTCGGCCTCGCTCACCTCGATGGTGATGTTGCGTTGCTGGAAGCTGGCGCGCATCAGCGCCACCGTCTCCGTCACCTGTCGCAGCGCCGAGAACGCGCTCGGCGCCTTCTCGGGGAGGAAGAAGTCGCGGAAGTCGTTGATGGTCGTCGACATCCGCCGCACGAGCCGCTGGCCGTCGTCGACGGCGTTGCGCAGCGTCTCGAGCGCGAGCGGGCCCTCCTCGGCGGCGTCGCGCAGGTTCGAGAGCACGAGGCCGAGCGCGTTGAGCGGCTGGCGCCACTGGTGGGCGATGTTGCCGATCATCTCGCCCATCGCCGCCTGGCGGCTCTGCGTGATCAGGAGCTGATCCTTGCGGCGGTTGCTCGCGACCTCCTCGCGCACGCGCGCCTCGAGCTCCGCGTTCAGGCGCTCGCGCTCCGCGGCGGCGGTGCGGCGCTCGGTGACGTCGGAGTACACGATCGCGACGCCGAGCCCCTCGACGGGGATCGGCGCGGCGGTCACCTCGAGCCAGGAGGTCGCGCCGTCTGGGCGCACGACGCCCATCTCGAGCCCTTCGACCACGCGCTGCTCACGCAGCGCGCGCACGGCCGCGAACTCCTCCGGCGGCATCGGCGAGAGGTCGGGGCGCAGGATGTTCCAGGCGGCCGCGTCGATGGTGCGCTCGAGGTGGCCGGCGCGTGCGAGCCCCAGCAGACGCTCGGACGCCGGGTTGTTGTCGACGAGCCTCCCCGCGGCGTCGGTGATCGAGACGCCGACCGGGAGCACCTGGAAGAGCGTCGCGTAGCGCTCCTCGCTCGCGCGCAGGCGGACCTCCATCTCCATCCGCTCGGTGACGTCTTCGAATACCCAGGTGCTCCCGGCGGACGCGTCTTCGAAGTCGACGAGCCTCCCCTGGATGTGCGCCCAGTACGCGGAGCCGTCCCTGCGACGCAGCTGCCGCTCGGTGGCGAAACTCCCCCCCTGGTCGAGCACCGCATACGCCTCTTCGCCGATCGCCTCGTAGGCCGCCTGGTCGGCGTAGAGCAAGGCGGTCGACATCCCGCGCATCTCGGCGACCGAGTAGCCGGTGAGCTCGGCCATCCGCTCGTTCGCCCAGACCATCTTGCGCTCACGAACGAGCGTGATCCCGACGGTGGCGTTGGCGAGGATGGTCTGCTGCTCGCGCTGCGCGCGCTCCAGCTCGAGCTCGAGCACCTTGCGCGCGGAGATGTCGCGCACGATGGCGTGCAGGTAGTCCTGCTCGCCCACGCGAAAGTGACGGAGGCTGACCTCGGTCGGGAAGTGCGAGCCGTCGCGCCGGCGGTTCACGCTCTCGAAGAGCGCCGCGCCGCGCCGCGTGGTCGACGAGAGCCGCGCCGCGACGCCGTGGGCGCGCTCGGGCGGCAGCAGCTCGCGCACGTTCATCGCGCACAGCGCCTCGCGCGCGTAGCCGTGCGCCGTCGCGGCGCGATCGTTCGCCATCACGATCTCGCCGGTGGGCCGCACGACGAGCTCGATGTCGTTCACGATGCGCTCGAGCGAGCGCAGGCGCGCGTCCTCGAGCTCGCGCGCTTGCTTGGCGACGAGCGCGGCCTCGGCGTCGGCCTGCGCGGTCACGTCGCGGAGGGTCGTGAAGATGAACTCCTGGCCGTCGACGGCGACCAGGCTCGCGCGCATCTCGAGCGTGCGCCGTGGGGCGACCTCGGGCGGGGTGGCGCGCCGGACGAGGAGGTGGCCGTCGGCGCGGAGCTTCACGAGGTTGTGCGCCCATCGCTCGGGCGTGAGGCCGGGCTCGAGGTCCCAGGCCGATCGGCCGATGACCCCCTCTGGCGTGCTCCCCAGCGCGGCGGCGCCCGCCCGGTTCGCGTAGAGGATCGTCGCGTCGGCCTTCGTGATGGCGATCGGCTCGGGATCGGCCTCGTGCGCCGCGAGGAAGATCCGCAGCACCGCGGGGGCGACGGCGGGAGCGGATGCGGTGGGCGCGGACTCGGTCATCGCTCGACTCCCGCCTCCGGTCACGACGCACCGGGCACCAGAGCCGAGGGGCATTGTCCGCCTACGCGACGCCAGCACAAGCGCAACGGCTGCGCATGCCTACGGCGGAGCTGCGCCGAGCACGCGACCGAGCTTGGCGCGCCCGAGCGCGGGCGAGGCGCGGCCCTCGGAGAACGCCACTTCGCCACCGACGAGCACCAGTCGCACGGCCGCGTCGTTGCGCCGCACGAGCCGCACGTACCCCTCGAAGAACGCCATCGGCGCCTCGACGGCGCGCTCGAGCTCCTCGTCGAGCGCGCCGGGATCGACCACCACGACGTCGGCGCGCTTGCCCACCGCCAGCACGCCGGCGTCGATCCCGAGCCAGGCGGCGAGCTCGCCGGTCAAGCGGTGCACGGCGCGCTCGGCGGTCATGAACGGCGCGCCGCGCGCTTCGGCGTCGCGCACGAGCTTGAGCATGCGAAGCGGGAAGTTGTAGTGCGCCATCTGGCGCAGGTGCGCGCCCGCGTCGGAGAAGCCGATGAGCACGTCGGGGTGATCGACGATCGCCTCGAGCGCGCCGGGCCGATCGTTCGCCATCACGGTGTACCAGCGCAGCGCGGTGCCGTGCTGGGCGACCAGATCGAGGAAGGCATCGACCGGCTCCTTCGCCTCCTCGCGCGCGATCTGCGCGAACGACTTGCCCACGCGCGAGGCGTCGGGGCACGCGAGCACCAGCGACGCCTCGAGGTCGCGGTGGAACGCGCGCGGCAGCAAGCGGTCGGTCCACTGACGCTTGAACTCCGCGCGGTAGTCGGGCTTCGCGAAGAGCTCGACGCGTTGCCGGTGCTCGCGCAGGTGGAGCGCCGCGGCCCCTGCCCCGAACTCCTCGAACACCACGAGATCGATGCCGTCGGCCCACAGGTCGAACGGCTCGGGGAGCGCCTGCCACTTGAAGTCGGCGTCGAGGAAGGTGTTGAACGTGCGCGAGAGCAGCGACGCGAGGTGACGGAGCCAGCGCGCGGAGCGCAGATCCATCATCGACACGAGCGTCGTCTTGAGCCGCTTGCGCACGAGGCCGACGCTCTCGAGGAAGAAGAGCAGCGCGCTCGCCGGCGAGGCCACGTTCGGCACCGCCTGGAAGATGCGATCGCGCGCGCGCAGCGCCCGCGTGAGCCTGCGGAATTCGCTCCAGCGCGCGAAGGTCGAGGGGAGCGGCCGGCTGCGGATCGGGCGATCGCCGCCGACCTTGTCCCAGGGGAGCCGCTGCACCGAGAGCCCGAGGTAGCCGGCGTCGAGCGCGTCCTCGAGCATCGCCTGCATCGCGTCGAGCTCGGCCGCGGTGGGGACGACCGCCGCGTCGACGCTGCGCTCCATCCCCATGATCGCGGCGCGCATCGCCGAGTGCCCCACGAACGAGCAGACGTTCGGGCCGAGCGCGAGCTGCGCGAGGTGCGCGAGGTACTCGCGGTGCGTGCTCCACGTCTTGGTCGCGCGCAGCATCGGGCGCACGATGGCGTCGGGGATCGCCTCGACGCGACAGAACAGGTCGGCGAGGTCGTCGGGGGCGCCGACCGCCATGCTGAGGCTGCAGCTCCCGAGCAGCACCGTCGTGACGCCGTGGCGCACCGACTCCGCGAGCGCTGGCGCGACCTCGATCTCGGCGTCGTAGTGCGTGTGCAGGTCGATGAAGCCGGGCGTGACCCATTTCCCCGCGCAGTCGACGACGCGCGCGCCCGGCGACGCCTCGATCCGGCGCGCGATCTCGACCACCCGCCCGCCGGCGATCGCGACGTCGCGCACCTCGGCCGGCCTCCCGGTGCCGTCGAAGACGCGCCCACCCCTCAGCAGGAGCTCGTGCAGCATCGGTGCGAGTATACTCCGGCTCCGTATTTGGTCGCGCCGGGCGCGCTCCTTGCGTCGAGGGATGGCATGCGCTGCTCGCAGGTGCTCGCTCCGGTGGATCTCTCCGAGGACTCGAAGGCTGCCGCGCGCCTCGCGTGCGCGCTCGCCCGCCGCGACGCCGGCACGCTCACGCTGCTCCTCGTCGATCTGCTCCCCGAGGTCGGCGAGCGGCTCGCGGAGCGCGCGCCGGCCGACGTCTTCGAGTCGTACCTCGGCGACCGCGTCGAGACGCTGACCCACGAGCTCGAGGCGCTCGCCGACACGCTCGGCGGCGGCGCGGGGAAGACGGCGGTGGCGCGCGCCGACGTCGCGACCGCGATCGTCGATCGCGCGGCGCGCGACGCCTCCGATCTGCTCGTGCTCGGCGCGCACCAGGCCGGCAC
>CAIXWQ010001150.1 GCA_903923175.1 uncultured delta proteobacterium
CGCGCCGCCGCCGCTGCCGGGCGGGATGGGGCGCGCCCCGTCGCTCGCGCCCGCCGCAGACGCGCGCATCCCGCTGCCGCCGAGCCTCCCGCGCGCGCCCCGCCGCGGCGACGGCTGAATCGCGCGACGCGACGACGAGACGCCGCGACGACGAGACACGCGGCTCGCTCAGGGCCACTCGAGCCGACAAGCGAGCTCGCGCCGCTGCGCGGGCTTGCTCTCGCTCTCGAGACGCAGCCAGAGCGCGCGCCCCGTCGAGGCGTCGATCTGCACCGCGTTCGCGGCGGCGAGGAGCATGATGCGATCGAGGCACGCGCCGGTGGCCGAGAGCCGCTCGCGCACCACCACCCCCTCGGCCTGCAGCGCGAGCTGCTGCTTGCCGTCGACCCAGAGCTCGAAGCCGCGCCGCTTGTTCTGTTCGGCGCGATCCCAGGCGGCGCCCTGCGCGCCGCACGCCTCGTGGGGGCGCGACAGCTCGCTCGGCGCCGCGACGAGCGCCTCGAAGCCCGACGCCGGCCGACCGCTCGGATCGATCGGGAGCACGTACGTCGTGCCGCCGGACCACGTCGGCAGCGGCGAGTAGGTCAGCAGGCCGAGGCGCCGACGGACCGGATCGGCGGAGGCGGCGAGCGACGCGTCCTCCATCGGCTGGCCGCGCCCGAGGCGGGTGACCGTGGTCCCCGCGCTCGTCACGACGGCGAGGAAGAGCGTCGGATCCGAGGCCGCCGCGGCCCGCTCGCGCGGGACCGAGAGCCCGACGATCAGCAGCGTGCCGCCGAGCTCGCGCGCGTTGGTCAGCCGCACGATCTCGCCCGCGGCCGACAGATCGAGGCGCTCGAGCGGCGCGCCCGAGGCGGCGCGAAAGACGTGCGAGCAGAACCCGAGCTCGCAGGTGGCGAAGAGCACGCGCCCGGGGCCGAGCGCGATGGCGGCGGAGCGATCGCCGCCCGCGCGCACGAACGCGGTGCGATCGGCGAAGAGCCCCGCGGCGGGGAGCGAGTCGTGCACCACGTCGAGCGGATCGAAGTCGCTCGCGAAGCGCGCGATCACGCGCCCCTGATCGCCCCACGCCCCCTTGTCGGGGCCCCAGCCGATCAGCCCGCCACGCACCGCGCCGCGCGCGAAGGGGACGAGCTGCAGCAGCTGCCCCGGCCCGACCTTCGGCGCCCCGAGGCCGAGCAGCGTGTCGCGCGGCGCCGAGTACGCGTAGGTCGCCGAGGGGACGGAGGGGACGCGCGCCGCGGGGAACGCCGTCGGCTTGCCGGCGGAGGTGCAGCGGGCGAGCACCGCGGTCGACTTTTTCGGCGGCGGCGCCGGAGGCTCGAGGGCGGGCGCGTCGTCGAGGGCGACGATCTCGTCCGACTCGAGCACCTCGGCCGACCAGCCGAGGCGCGCCCAGCCGAACATGCGACAGCCGTAGGCGCCGCACTCGAGGCGCGGCGTCGCGGCGTCGACGTCGAGCACCGGCGCCGTGGCCGGCCACGCGCTCTCGACGAAGCTCGCGCCGCCGTCGCGGCTCACGGCGAAGCGGTCGACGATCGGTCGCTCGTGCGGCGGCGCGTCGGCGCTCGAGCCCATGGTGCGCTCGCGCCCGAGCCGCGCGACGAGCGCGCGATCGCCGAAGACGCCCCACACCGACTGCGCGTCGTAGAGGTACGGCGCCGGCGAGGCGACGACGCGCGCGCCGCCCTCGGTACCCGCAGCACCCGCGGCACCCGCGGTGATCGCGAGCGTGGTCGACGCGAGCCCGCCCCCCTCGCGCCAGAGCGACACGCGCCCGTCCTCGAGCTCGTCGATCGCCGCGAGCTCGACGCGCGCCTGCGGCAGCGGCGCCGGCCCGAGGTGCAGCCGCGCGAGCTTGCTGTTCGGCCGCGCATCGAACGGCACCACGACGATCTCGAGCTCGCCCGATCGGCTCCCCTGCGTGTCGTCGCGCGCCACGACGACGCCGCCCGAGAGCGTGGGCGTGAGGCCGCGTCGCCAGCCGCCGACGGCCTGCAGCTGCACCTCGCGCCACTCCCCCTTGCCGTCGCGCACGCAGACGCGCGCGGTCGTGAAGAAGTCGTGGACCTCCTCGCTCCTCGCGCACGGACCGGCCACCGCGACGGCGCCCGACGGTGCGACGCGCGTCTGCGCGCTGAAGGAGAACGAGCGCTCGACCGCGAAGTGGAGCGTGGTCGGATCGGTGATGGTGCCGACGTCCAGCCGCGCGCTCGTGGCCGGCCACCCTTCGGGGCGGCGCTGGCAGCTGGCGAGGGCCACCGCGGCGTCGCCGGCCGGCGCCTTGCGGACCTCGCAGCGCACGGCGTCGGGGACGCGCTGCACCGTGAGGATGCGCACGGTCGGCAGCAGCGCGGCGATCGCGAGCCGCGGGCCGTCGGCGACGAGCACGCGGCTGCCGCCGAGCGGCACGCCGAAGGGGGCCAGCTCCTCGAGCCGCACCTGCGCGACGTCCGGCATCGCCTCCTTCGCGCGCGCGAGCGGCACCGGCGTGCCGAGGCGACCCGAGGCCGCGATCGGCACGAGCCGCTCGTCGTCGGCCAGCGCGAGCCCCTGCGCCTCGCGGTAGATGCGCGTGGGGGCGCCGCGCGGGAACGCCGCGCGCACGCCGTCCTCGTCGAGGGGCGCCCAGGTGGCCCCGCCGTCCTGCGTGCGGACCGGGCCGAGCACGTCGACGATGGCGAGGGCGCTCTTGTCGCTGGTGAACTCGGGGCCGGCGCTCGCCGTCCGCCCGAGCCCGAGCGCGGCCCCGCTGGAGGTCCACGCGGCGGCGATCGGCGCGGCGATCGGCGGCGGCTCGTAGCTCGCGCGCCCCTTGCCCACGTCGACCCGCACCCAGTCGAAGGTCGGGCGCGCGCGGGTCCACAGCTCGGCCGCGCCGACCGACAGGCTCGTGAACGAGCCGCGCACGATGGGGCGCAAGGCGCCGTCGGGGGCGACGAGCGACAGCCCCCGCGCTTCGAGCAACGCGAGGCCTCCACCGAGCCAGGCGGGCACCGCGACCGCCGCGTCGATCGGCTGCGCGCCGAGCCTGCGCGCACGCGTGGCGGTGCCGTCCTCGCCGAGGTGCCAGCGGGTCCGGCCGCGGACGAGCTCGCTGCGCGCGTTGGGGACGAGGAAGGAGGTCGTCGAGCCAGGCAACGCGAGCAGCAGCGCCCCCTGCTTCTGCGGCGGCGGCGGCGGGGCC
>CAIXWQ010001151.1 GCA_903923175.1 uncultured delta proteobacterium
CGCCGCGCGCGCCTGGTCCCTCGCGGCGCTCGCCGCCCTCGCGCTCGCCGCGGGGCCACGCCGCTCGCTCGGCGGCGCGACCGCTTCAGCCACGTCGGCCACGTCCGCGGCCGCCAAGGGTGCGACGAGCGCCTCCGCCTCGAAGCCGGGCGCCAAGCCCGACGCGGCGAAGCTCGAGGAGGCGCGCGCGCACCGCGACAAGGGGCTCAAGCTCTACACAGAGGGGGCTTTCGAGGCCGCCCAGGTGGAGTTCGAGCGCGCCTACGAGCTCGCGCCGACGTGGCGGCTCCACTACAACATCGCGCTGATCCACAAGCAGATGAACGACTTCGCGGCCTCGCTGGCGCGCTTCGAACGCTTCCTCGCCGAGGGGGCCGCCGAGGTGCCCGCCGACCGCCGCAAGGAGGTCGACAAGGAGATCGCCGCGCTGCGCGCGAAGGTCGGCACGCTGCGCATCACGGTGGACGTGGCCGGCGCGGAGGTCACGATCGACGACGCGCCGATCGGCACAGCCCCCCTCGCGAGGCCGGTGATCGTCAACCCGGGCAAGCGGCGCGTCGCGGTCGCGCGGCCGGGCGGCACGCCGACCACCAGGCTCGTCACGATCGCCGCGGGCGAGACGGTCGACGTGGCGCTCGAGCTGCCGGCGCCCCCGCCCGTGGAGCCGCCCAGGCCGATCGCCCCCGTGGCGCGCGCCGAGTCGCGCTCGGGCGCGCCGTGGATCGGCCTCGGCGTGGGCGGCGGGCTCGCGGTGCTCGGCACGGTCTCCGGCGTGATCGCGCTGGGCGCGAATTCGCACCTGCGCGACCAGCGCGACGGCGGGCCGAGCAGCCGCGCCGATCTCGACGCGCAGGCACGCTCGGTGCGCGCGTGGTCGATCACCACCGACGTGCTGTTCGTGGGCGCGGCGGCGACCGCCTCGGTGTCGCTGTATTTCCTGCTCAAGTCGCCGTCGAGCGCCGATGCGCCGACGACCGGGCCGCGCGTCGGCGTGGGCCCGACCGGCGTGGTCGTCTCCGGCGAATTCTAGCGCGCCCCGCTACGGGCAGCTCGCCGTCCCCTCGAGCGCCTTCGAGGTCGCGCCGTAGAAGAGCCCCGAGCGCTTGAAGCCGATCGCCTTGCCCGCGGCGTCGACGTCGATGCACCACGCGATGATGTCGGCGTCGGCCTCGCCGGTCGTGACGTCGAAATCGAGCGGGCCCGAGGCGCCGTTGAAGTCGACGTTCGCGGAGGCGCTCGACGTGAGCGCGGTGAACGCGTCGTTGATCCCCTGCGGCCCCACGTCGATCGCCGTGCCGGGCGGGACGGTGTGCTTGAGCCCCTCGGCGATCGAGGCGCCGGTGATGGCGCCCGCGCCGACGTGCGACGTCGCGTAGACGAGCAGGTAGGTCGCGTCGAACGAGGACGCGGCGTACTGGTCCGGGCTCGTGCCGTCGGTGAAGGTCGCGCGGTAGCGAGACTGGAACTTGTCGTAGAGCGGGCTGGTGCTGCCGGGGCTCGTGCCGAGCACCCGCGCGCGCAGCGTCGCGTCGCTGCCGAACTGCTGCCACAGCTCGGCCACCTGCTCGCCGTCGGACATCAGCCAGCGCGGCTTGAAGCTCGCCGTCCACTGCTGCTCGGTCGGCCCGAAGACGCTGAGCACCCCCTCGGCGGTGCCGGCGAGGATGATGACGTGCGGCTGGTAGGCGACGAGCGCGCTCGCGGCGGCGGCGTAGCGCGCGGCGGGGTCGGTGTTGGTCGGATCGCCCGGGTCGCCGAAGTCGATCTCCTTGAAGTCGGCGCCATTGTCGGCGGCCGTCTTGCCGCCGTTGAAGCGCACGACGTCGTAGAGCGCGCCGAAGAGCCCCTTGCCGTACGCGTCGCCCTTGTGCGCGATGGCGACGCGCATGGTCGCGCCGGCCGGGAGCGTCCCGGCGTGCACGGCGGGCTCGAGCTTCGACGAGAGCACGAGCGCCATCGCGCGCGCCTGCTCCGTGTCGGAGGGGGCGGTGCGCCACACGAGGCCGCCATCGACGAGCTTGGTGATGAACGGGCTGGTCGCCGAGGGGGAGAGGACCAGGACCCCCTTCGGGATGGTGACCTTGGTGGCGACCTCGATCGTGACCCCGCTGAACGCGGGCCCGAGGATGGCGGGGACCTTCAGGTCGTCGGCGAGGTGGGTCGCGGCGCGCACCGGATCGACCGCGTCGTCGCAGACGACGAAGCCGAGGTTGCGGCTCGGCTTGCCCACCGCGATCGGCGGCAGCCCGTTCGCGCTGGTCTTGAAATCGCGCCGCGCGAGCTCGATGCCGTTCATGTCGGTCGTGCCGCGGCTCTTGCCGGTGCCGCTGCGTGGCAGGAGCACGCCGTACCACTGCACCGCGTCGTCGGTCAGATCGGCGGCGTCCGCGAGGATCTCCTTGCAGTCGTCCGACTGGAGCTTCGCGCACACGCCATCGGCCCGGCAGAGCGAGGGGACACCCAGCAGATCGACGCACGCCTTACCCGACGAGCACGCGAGCTTCGTGCACGCCCGCTGCACGCAGAGCGCGCCGGCGAACGCGTCCCCCTTGGCGGCGCAGTCGGCATCGCTCGCGCACTGGTCGGCGCTCGTGTCGACCACGAGCGAGCAGGCGCCGGAGGCCGCGAGCAGGAGCAGGCCGAGGGCGGCGAACGCGGCGACGCGAGGGGCCACCGGGCCATGCTAGCAGGCGGCAGAACGGGATTGCGCGGTCGAATCCCCGGGCCTGGTTGATTCCCGCCCCGGACGCGTGCTAGACGCGCGCTCCCCCGGGGCGGCGCCCCCTTCGCGAGGACGGACGGAAGATGGACACCAGCGACGTACGCAAGGGCCTGAAGCTCACGATGGACGGCAACCCCTACGTCGTCGTGGACTTCCAGTTCGTGAAGCCGGGCAAGGGCCAGGCCTTCACGCGCCTCAAGATCAAGAACCTCGTCACCGGCGCGGTGCTCGAGCGAACGATGAAGTCCGGCGAGAAGATCGAGCCGGCCGACGTCGAGGAGCGCACGGCCACGTTCTCGTGGGACGAAGGCGACAAGATGGTCTTCGTCGACGAGCACAGCGACCAGATCTACGTCGAGAAGGAGAAGATCGGCGAGGACGCCCACTTCATCACCGACGGCCAGAAGGTCGAGATCGTGTTCTTCAACGGCATCCCGATCGCCCTGTCGCTGCCGGCGCACGTCGTCATGCAGATCGAGAAGTCGGACCCGGGCATCAAGGGCGACACCGCCAGCGGCGCGACCAAGCCCGCGTACCTCGCGACCGGCCACACCGTGAACGTCCCGCTCTTCGTCAAAGAGGGCGAGTGGGTGAAGATCGACACCCGCACCGGTGAGTACATCGAGCGCGTGAACCGCTGAGCTGCGCCGCGCTGCGCAGCCGCGCAGGGCACGAGGGCCGTCGATCGCGAGATCGGCGGCTCCTCTCGTTTTGTCGTCGGTCCGTCAGTGCAGGGCCCAGAAGACCGCGGCGCCGAGCCCCGCGATCAGCACCACGCCGAGGACGATCCAGAGCATCATCCCGCCCCCCTGCTCGGTCCGCGGGCCGAGCGACTCGTTGGGCGGGATCACGGGCGACGCCGAGCTCGAGCCGGTGCCGCCGGGGGGCGCGAAGCCGCTCGGCGCGGTGGCGAACGGCGAGCCCTGCCCACCCGACGAGCCTTGCGGGGCGAGCACCGTCCCCGCGAGGCCGCCGCCCGACGACGGGTGCGGTGCGAGCACCGTCCCCGCGAGGCCGCCGCCGACCGCCGCGTTGGGGGCCAGCGCCGTCCGCTCGAGAGAGGCGGCGCCGAGCGCAGCCTGCACGAGGCCGACCTGCGCGCCAGTCATCGGGATCGTCCCGCCGAGGTCCGGGTTCATCTGGAAGTCGCCGCCGCTCGGCACCGTGCGCCCCACGGCCGGCGCCTGCGGGCCGCCGTCCATCGAGGGGATGGCCGCGAGCTCGCCGCGCGAGTTGACCGGGTAGGCGCGGTTCTCGGCCGTGAACGCGCCCGGCGGCGCCGCCGCGACGCTGGGCCGGGGCGCCTCGCCGCGCGAGATCGCCAGCAGATCGTCGGACATCTCGCGCGCCGTCTGGTAGCGCATCGCGATGTCCTTGTGCAGCGCGCGCGCGACGAACGCGTCGAACGGCGCGAGGTGCGCGTCGTGGACCGACAGCGGCACCACGTCCTTGGTGAGGACGGCGGAGATCAGCCCCCAGATGTTGTTCGGATCGTCGCCGTCGGAGGGGAACGCCGGCGTCGCGACGACCATCTCGTAGAACATCACGCCGACCGCCCAGAGATCGCAGCGGTGATCGACGTTTCGCGCCGACTTCACCTGCTCGGGGCTCATGTATCCGGGGGTTCCGAGCAGCACGCCGGTGGCGGTGCGTCGCTTGGCGCCGCCGGCCGCGTCGATCGCGCGGGCGATGCCGAAGTCGAGGAGCTTCGCGTGGTACTGGCCGTTCGCCCCGGCGCAGAGGAAGACGTTCTCCGGCTTCATGTCGCGGTGGATGACCCCGCGCGTGTGCGCGTAGTCGAGCGCGTGCAGCACGCCGGCGCAGACCGTGACCGCGAAGTTCACCGGGAGCCGCTGGCCGTGCTCGGTGTAGTCGATGAGCGCGCGCCCCTGCAGGAGCTCCATGACGAGGTAGGGCACGCCCCCCTCGTTGCCCATGTCGAAGACCCGGAGGATGCCGGGGTGATCGAGGCGACGACACATGTCGCCCTCGGCGAGGAAGCGCGCGACGACGTCCGGGTTCGAGGCCATCTCCTCGTGCAGGAGCTTCACCGCGAAGCGCTCCCCCCCCGACAGCGCGACGGCCTCGTAGACCGCGCCCATTCCGCCCTCGCCGAGGAGCTTGCCGAGCCGGTACTTGCCGCCGATGAGGGTGCCGGGCGGGCGGGCGACGTTGGCGATCGGAGGGGCCATCGGGCGCGGAGAGTAGCGAAGGAAGCGGGAATCGTCAGCCTCGCGTGACGCTCGACGGGAGGGCGGAGCGCCGGGGCCTCCCGCGGACAGCGTGGGCGGTGGGCGGTGGGCGGGGATGGGCGGGCGCATGCGGGCGGCGTGGGGAAGGCGGCCGGAAGGCCGGGCGGGCGCGTGGTGTACGCTCCCTGCGCGATGGCGCCGCGGATCGAGTCGATGCAAGCGCGAGACGTCGACGCGGTCGTCGAGATCGACGGCGCTTCGGAGCAGAGCGCACGCTGGGACGCGGCGAGCGTCGCGGAGGAGCTCGGGCGCACCTGGGCGCGGCTCTGGGTCTCGCGCGAGCACGGCGCGCTCGAGCACGAGGCGCCCGCGTCGTTCCTCGTGACGTGGCTCGTCGCCGACGAGCTGCACGTCCTGAACATCGCGACCCACCCCGGGCAGAGGAGGCGGGGCCACGCGCGCGCTCCTGGAGCACGCGCTGGCGTTCGCCCGCGAGAACGCCGTGCGGCACGTGCTGCTGGAGGTGCGGCGCTCGAACGCGAGCGCGATCGCGCTCTATCGCCGCCTCGGGTTCGTCGCGATGGGGGTGCGCGCCCGCTACTACCCGGACGACGAAGACGCGGTCGAGATGGTCCTTCGACTGGACCCTCGGACGGGCGTGGTCGTGCCGGGCGAGGACGAGGTCACGCTGTGAGCGAGCGCACGAAGGGGGCGCGGGGCCCCTATGGCGCAGGGTCCGACGAGGAGAATCGCAGGCGGACGCACGACGGAGGCGCGCGCCCGGCCGCCCCTGAATTTTGACGCGGTATCGGCGCGTGGGGCGATGATATGTTGCTCCGACATGGACGATCTCCGCACGACCGCGCGCACCGCGCGCGAAGGCTTGGCGCGCGGCCTCGCGTGCTTGCAGGACCCCAGCCTCCCGCCGCAGCTGATGGACG
>CAIXWQ010001152.1 GCA_903923175.1 uncultured delta proteobacterium
CCTCTTCTCGGCGGTGTCCACCGACGTGAACGCGATCCACCTCGACGAGGAGTACGCGAAGACGACGCGCTTCGGCACGCGCATCGTGCAGGGGTTCCTCACCGCCAGCCTGATCTCCTCCGCGCTCGCGAACCGGCTCCCGGGCCCGGGCACGATCTTCCTCGCGCAGACGCTGAAGTTCCTCGCGCCGGTGCACCCGGGCGAGACGGTGACCGCGACGCTGCGCGTGCTCGAGGTGAACCGCGAGAAGAACAAAGTGCGGGTCGAGACGGTCTGCACCGTGGGCGAACGCCGCGTCATCGAGGGAGAGGCGCTGGTGCTCTCGCCGGCGCGCCCGCCCGGGGCGTGAGCTGCTCGCGCGCGGGATCGCGCGCAACGCCATCGTCGAGCTCGGCGGGGGAACCCCCCAACGGCCCGGGGACTCTCCCGGTCGGAAAGCGGGCAAGTCGGGGTTCAGCGGCCCCAGGGCGCGGCGTATGAAGGAGACGTGAAGGGGGCGCGTGCGCCGAGCGGTCCGCCGACGCGCCGCGCCCCGGAGGTCTCCATGCGTCGCTCCTTGCTCGCCGCCTGCGTCGCTCTCTCGCTCGCCGTCGCGGGCCCCTCGCTGGCCGCCGAGACGCCGATGCCCGGCCAGGAGGCCGCGAAGGAGGCGCCCTCGCCCCCTGCCGCTGCGTCCGCTGCGTCCGCCGCGCCCTCCAGCGGCGCGAGCGCGCCGAGCGACGCGAGCGACGCCAGGCGGGCGGAGCACGATCAGACGCTCGAGGTCCGTGGCGACGGACCGCCGAAGCCGATCGAGGACGGGCGCGTCGGCGACTACGCGCAGCCTCGCTGGTCGGAGTCGCGGCGATTCCCGACCACGCGCGTCTACGTGATGCCGAAAGGGCGCGTCGAGGCCGAGTACTGGATGCGCTACACGGCGCCCTTCCAGCACTCCGGCGCCAACCGCGAGATCCGCTCGTTCTACGAGCTCGGCATGGGGCTCGGCCACCGGCTGCAGGCCGACTTCTATCTGGTCACACAGCAGGACGGTCAGGGGCCGATCGAGGTCAAGCGGCAGACCTTCGAGCTGCGCTGGGCGATCGCCGACTGGGGCAAGCTCTGGGGCAATCCCACGCTGTACGTCGAGTACCAGAACCGCAACGGCGAGAACGACTACCTCGAGGCGAAGATCCTGCTCGGCGGCGAGATCGCGCCGCGCCTGCACGCGGGCTTCAACCTGGTGCTCGAGCGCGAGCTCGGCGGCCGTCGCGAGGACGAGTGGAACCTCACGGGCGGCGTGAGCTACACCGTCGTCGACCAGCTCTTCCACGTCGGCGCCGAGGGGTACGTCGAGGTGCACGACGCGAAGGGGGACCGCTTCAAGTTCGCCGACACCGAACAGCTGGTCCTCGCGGGGCCGAGCTTCATGGTGAGCCCGGTCGGGCCGTCGCACCTGCTGTTCGCGCCGCTCTTCGGAATGGGCAAGAGCGGCAATGGCGACAAGCTGGAGGGGCGATTCCGGC
>CAIXWQ010001153.1 GCA_903923175.1 uncultured delta proteobacterium
CAGTTTGAGGATTGTGGTCCATTTGCCGACCGTCGGCTCGCCCATCAAGGCCGACAGCTCCCGATCGAGGGGAGCGGACGTGCCCCCCTCGGCGCGCGCGCGCGCGAACGCGCAGATGGCGAGGTAGTGGACGAGGTGCTCGAACAGGTCGAGGTACCGCTTCGAGGCGTCGTGGGGCTCGAGCGCGTTCTCGGCCTGCGCCCGGACGCTGGCGAGCGGGCGCACAAGCTGCTCGAGATGCTCGGCCTCGCTCGCCATGCCGCCGAGGAGCGTACGTCGGCAGCTGGGCACCGGCCAGCGCGACAGTCGCGCCCCCCGGGAGGCGCCTGCGCGGCGAGGTGTTCGCGCGGCCCCCCGCCGCTCCCCGCTCCGTCCCAGCTCGCTCGAAGCCATGTTCCGCTGCGCCGTATCCGGCTTCGCGCACCAATCGGCCACGAGCGCCGCGCGGGGCTTCGTGCGCGATCGCGCGAATCTCATCGAGGGCGGGATCGGTTATCGCGCGGGCGCACCAGACGTCACGTAGCGTTCCGGAGTCGAACAACTCTCGTGCCGCCTTGACCAGCGTCGGTAACGGACGATACGCGCTCTCGTCGAGGCACTCCTCGGGCGTCAGTCGTTTCGCCGACTCGTCGGGAAGCCTCTGAACGAGCGCACCGAGCGCGTCGACTCCCGCAACCTGCACGCCATCCTGCACCCCCATGTAGCCAGGCGCGCGCGCAGGCACGACGACTACATTGACAGGCCGGCCCCGACACGGGCGGTGGTAGCGCCGTAGATCGCGCGCGCAGGCTGCGGCCTGATCGAGATCCGGCCGGCTCGGTTGGAGCTTCCCCTCGAGCTCCAAGGGCACCATCGCGATGCGCAAGAGGAGGATGACATCGGGCCTGCGCGCATCGAGCGGGAGTTCGTACTCGGGAATCGCCGTGCATTTCTCAGCGCGAGCATCAACTACGCAGAACTGGCGAACCTTGTCGAAGGAGCGGGATCGATTCGTCCCAGGCTCGCACCTGCACGGCGGACGCGGAGCGAACGAAATCCTGCAACGCCCCGCAGAAACGCCTCTTGGACGACTCTCGGCTACGCATCCCGAAGGGCCAGGAAGGGCGAGTTCGATCCGAATCCGGCGAAGCCTGGTCGTCGCGGTTCGTCCAGGCGCCGAGCCTGTCCTTCGATGCCCTGTATCTCGAACGCGCTGGTGTCACGCGGTCCAGGAAGTATGGGCAGGCAGCAGAACTCGTGCCCCCTCGCTCCGTGGCGCACCGATCTGGACAAGTGCGCTTCCGCAAATCGGCAGCGGCGCGCTTGGACTCGGCGTCGAGGACGGCGTTCGTTCGGTAGCGTCATCCGCCCACGCGCCGCGCGGGAACATGCAAGCATGTCCACGTGCCCCCCTCCTCCGAAGATGTCCGACTGACGCTTCTGCACCACAACGAGCACTTCGCGAACCAGAATGGCGAAACTGTACTGCGCGAACTCCGAGGCGAGCTCAGCACCTCCATCTCGTACTCAGGCCGAACGGTGTTCGAGCTCCTGCAGAACGCACTGGACCGCAGCGAGCGTCGCGTCGTCATGGCGGTGCTGCCGACCTCGCCGCCGCTGCTCGTCGTCG
>CAIXWQ010001154.1 GCA_903923175.1 uncultured delta proteobacterium
CGCGGCCGGCCGTCGCGCCGCCGCTCGCCGTCGAGAGCGCGTCGGCGCAGGAGGCGCGTCGCGCCTCGGCCGAGCTGCCTTCGCTGATGGGCGACGACGGCTACGAGCAGGAGAAGACCTCGCAGATGCCGGTGGCGGAGCTGCTGCGCCGCCTCGAGCAGGGGCGCGAGTCGGAGGCCGAGCTGCGGACCGCCGACGTCCACGAGGCCTCGCAGGAGTTCCAGCCCGACGTCACCCAGACGATCGACGCCCCGCGGGACATGGGCCCCCCCGCGTCCTCGGCGCCGATCCCCGCGATGCTCCCCGCGCCGGTCTCGGTCCCGATGGACTCGGACCAGATCCGCGCCGAGCCACCGGCGCTCGCGGTCGGCGTGTACGTGCGCGTGATGCACGACGCGCGCGGCGTCGTGGTCGTGCCGGACTCGGTCGGCGCGACGCACGGGATCCGCGCGATCCTCGTCCCGCTGGACGCGAACGACGATCTGCGCAGCATCTTCGACGGCGGCGCGGACTGAGCCTCCCGCGCTACGCGGCGAACCGCCGGTGATCGACCAGCAGGCAGCGGTCCTGCACGACCTTGATGCCGGCGCGGGCGAGCCGCTCGGCGGAAGCGTCGTCGCGGATGCCGAGCTGCAGCCAGACCACGGCGGGCCTCGCCGCGATCAGGTCCTCGACGTGCGAAGCCACGTCCCGCGGTCGGCGGAAGACGTCGACGACGTCGATGGCGCCGCCCGCGTCGACCACGCGCCGCACCACCTTCGCGCCGAGGATCTCGGTGGCTTCGGGGTAGTAGACCGGGACCGGCACCACCTCGACCCCCTGCTCGACGAGGTACGCGGGCACGTAGAACGCCGGCTCGCCGCGCTGCGCCTCGGTCTTCATCCCGAGCACGGCGACCCGCTTCATGGTGCGCACGATCGCCGCGATCCCCGCGTCGTCCTCGATCAGGTTCGCGCGCCAGGCTTCCAACGTTTGCGATTCCATCGGCGGGTTCACAGCCCTTCGATGCACGACCACACGCCGTAGCCGCACTGCTGCGCGTTGCTCAGGCACTTCGCCACCGCGGCGCGCCCCGCGTCGTTCATCCCCGAAAGGTAGCCCCTGCACTCGTCGAGGCTCACCGGGCACTTCTGCACGATGGCGGCGCAGGCGGCGTCGGCGGCGGGGTCTTCGCAGGCCGAGCGGAGCGCGTCGTCGAGGCACTCGTAGATCGGCATCACCTCGCAGAGCTTCTTCGGGCCCACCGCGCGCATGCAGCCGACCGCGCGCTCGGCGATGCGCGGCTTGAGATACGAGAGATCGTTCGCGCAGGAGTCGCGCACGAAGTCGAACGGGGCGCAGCTCGCGTCCTCCTTGAGCGTCGAGCACGCGGCGGGCGCCCCCACGTCGTCGCCCCCGCACTGCGCGCGGTTGAACGCGCGCTGCGCCTTCGGCCTGGGCGCCGGCCCGCCGCCCCCTTCGTTCGACGGCCCGGGCAGGTACCCCTCGGCGCTCGGGTAGCGCGGCGGCGTGTAGCGAGAGCGTTGCGTCGGCTCCGCGGCCGCGATCGTGGGCGCAGCGGACGCGCTCGGCGCCGCGGAGGACGCGCTCGGCGTGCCGGCCGGCGGCGTCGAGGCGCAAGCGCCCCCCGCCATGGCGGACGCGAGGACGAGGAAGCGGGAGCGGTCGATCTGCATCGGCCGCGAGCGTATTCGCTCGTGCGCAGTCGTGACAGCGGGCTCGCTCAGGCCGCGCCGCTGACGTCGATGGCCGCGGACGCGAGCGCCGCGGGGGTGTCCCAGTAGATGTAGCCCTGCCAGAGCTCGGGGATGGCGCCGCCGAGATCGAGGTGCGCCGAGAGTGGGAGCGACTTGGGCTTGGCCGGCACGGAGAGCAGCTGCATCCCCGCCTGCTCGGGGGTCCGGTTGCGCTTGCGCGCGTTGCACGGGTAGCAGGACGTGACGATGTTCTCCCAGCACGTGCGCCCGCCGAGGTGGCGCGGGATCACGTGGTCGTAGTTGAGATCCCGCATGCGCTTCTGCTCGCCGCAGTACTGGCAGGTGTAGCGGTCGCGGGTCATCACGTTCACGCGCGAGAACTTCACCGCTCGCTTGATGCCTCGGAACAAGCGCAGGAGCTTGACCACGGCCGGCATGCGGACGGTCAGCGCAGGCGAGCGGTAGAGGATCTCCTCGTACTCTTCGAGCACCTCGACCTTGCCGAGGAAGAGCATGGTGATCGCGCGCTGCCACGGGATGACCCGGTGCGGCTCCATCCCGGCGGTCAGCACGAGCACCCGCCCGTAGTGTGTCGACCCTTCGTTCACGGCCCCCTCGGCTCGACCATCGTGCCGGAAGACGCACCCGAGCGCGAACCCGGCCGAAGGAGACGGCTGCGGGGTATCGAACGCGAAACGGCGAGCGGCTCGCGGACCGAGATCCTCACCACACCGTGGATTGTGACGCCGCGCAGCGAAGCGTCCAGCCGGCGCGCGGGGCAGGAGCCCATTCCGGCGAGCGCCGCGGGGCGCGACGGCGAACCCTACGGTCCGAAGGTACGAGCGAGGATCGGCGCTCGGCGCTCGGCGCGCTATTGACTCGGGCACGCGCGCGGTGTCGTAAGAGAATCGCGCTCGCGTTCGCCGCGCACGCGCCGCGCGTGATGTGCGAACATCTCGCCGTCCTCGATCCCGCTCCCCATTTCCCCCTTCGCGCTCCGCGCCGTCTCTCGGCGGAGCCGCCGCCTCCGGAGGCGCTCGTGACGACCAAAGAGACTCTTTCCATCACCGACAATCGCACGGGCAAGTCCTACGAGCTGCCCATCACGGACGGCACGATCAAGTCCCTCGATCTCCGCAAGATCAAGGTCAACGACACCGACTTCGGCATGATGACCTACGACCCGGCGTTCATGAACACCGCGTCGTGCCGCTCGGCCATCACGTACATCGACGGCGACGCCGGCATCCTGCGCTACCGCGGCTACGACATCGCGGAGCTCGCCGAGAAGTCCTCGTACATCGAGGTCGCGTACCTGATCATGAACGGCGAGCTGCCGACGGCGAAGCAGCTCGAGGAGTTCACGACCTCCATCACGCTCCACACGTTCGTGCACGAGAACGTGAAGGACTTCATGGAGGGCTTCCGCTACGACGCGCACCCGATGGGGATGCTCGTGTCGTCGGTGGCGGCGCTGAGCACGTTCTACCCGGAGGCGAAGAACGTCTTCGACGAGAAGAACCGCCGGCTGCAGATGACGCGCCTCATCGCCAAGATGCCGACGATCGCCGCCTGGTCGTATCGGCACAGCGTCGGGCTCCGGTACATCTACCCGGACAACGACCTCCCGTACGCCGCCAACTTCCTCTCGATGATGAAGCGAATGGCCGAGCGCGCCTACAAGGCGAACCCGGTCCTCACGCGCGCGCTCGACGTCCTCTTCATCCTGCACGCCGACCACGAGCAGAACTGTTCGACCAGCGCGATGCGCGGCGTCGGCAGCTCGCAGGTCGACCCGTACAGCGCGGTCGCGGCGGCCTCGGCGGCCCTCTACGGCCCGCTGCACGGCGGCGCGAACGAGGCCGTGCTCCGCATGCTGCACGAGATCGGCGACGTGAAGAACGTCCCGGCGTTCATCAACGCCGTGAAGGACGGCAGCGCCGGCAGCCGCCTCATGGGCTTCGGGCACCGCGTCTACAAGAACTACGACCCGCGCGCGAAGGTCATCAAGAAGCTGGCGGATCAGGTCTTCGAGGTCACCGGGAAGAACCCGCTCCTCGACATCGCCCTCGAGCTCGAGCGCATCGCGCTTCAGGACGAGTACTTCGTCAAGCGCAAGCTCTACCCGAACGTCGACTTCTACTCCGGGCTCATCTACCAGGCGATGGGCTTCCCGGTCGACATGTTCCCCGTGCTGTTCGCCATCCCCCGCACGGTGGGCTGGCTCGCGCAGTGGGAAGAGATGCTCAAGGATCCGGACCAGAAGATCGCGCGTCCGCGCCAGATCTTCACCGGGCCGGATCTCCGCTCGTACGTCGACGTCGAGAAGCGCGGCTAGTCGAAGCCACGAGGGAAATGGCACGAGGGCGGCTCGCGAGGGCCGCCCTCGTGGCGTTTTTGGGGCGCCCTGGCGCGCGATCGCCCCCTTCGCTACCGTTGCTCGCGTTGGCCTGGACCTCCGCGCCGTGCCTCGCTTCGAGGCCCGCGAGGCCGGGACCGGAGGGCGCGATGTCGACGCGGTTGCACGTCTTCAAGTCCAAGATCCACCGGGCGACGGTCACCCATGCGGACCTCGACTACGAGGGGAGCGTCACCATCAGCGAGGAGCTGATGGAGGCCTCGAAGATCCTCGAGCACGAGCAGGTCCACATCTGGAACGTGACGCGTGGCACGCGCCTGATCACCTACGCGCTGCGCGGCGAGCGCGGCTCCGGGATCATCTGCATCAACGGCGCGGCGGCGCACCTGATGAGCCCGAAGGACACCGTGATCATCGCGACCTTCGCCGAGGTCGACGAGACCGACGCCCGCGCGTGGAAGCCGACGGTGGTGCTCGTCGACGGCGACAACCGCATCGTCGACCCCGCGCTGAAGGAAGTCGCCGGGCCGCAGCGGCGTACCGCAGCGGAGTGACCGCTCGGCGCAGGCATCGTCGCTGGACGCGATTTCGACCAGAATTCGCCCTCGGCGTGCACGCCGGACGGTAACGAATGGTCAGCTCGGCCGAATCCATGGAGCATCGTTCGCGGCGGCGTCCTCGGGACGCCCGCGCGGCGCCTTGAGCCTTGGGAGGAGCAGCATGAGCTGGGAGACGACGGTCAACACCGGGAACCCCGACCACGATCGCCAGACGATCGATCACTACCGGCAGCAAGCCGCCGCCTCGGGGCTCGAGCTCCAGGTCCAGCCGCTCGCGACCGGCGGCTACGCGATCAAGGGCGTGCCTCGCGCACAGGTGCAGGCCGCGCCGGCGCCGGCGCAGAGCGCCTGGGGCGCGCCGCCGCAGCAGGCCACGCCTCCGACCGGCGGCGGCTACGGCGGCGGCTACGGCGCCCCCGCCCCCAACGCCTGGCAGGCGCAGCAGTCGCAGCAGGCGGCCTACGCGGGGATGCCCTCGGCCGTCGTCGTGCGCGGCCCGGGCGAGGCCTCGCTCGATCAGCCCCTCACCAACGAGCGCGTCGCGTACCTGCGCAAGGTCTACGCGCTGCTCGGCGGCGCGGCGTTCATCGCCATCGTCGCGGGGGCGCTCTGCGTGACGGTCGGGCCGACGGAGGCCTTCCGCACCGACAGCGGGCACAAGGTCATGGTGCCGCTCGTCGTCGCCGAGATGCTGAAGAGCCCGCAGCTCATGTACGGCGCGTTCGGCGTGCTCTTCGCGCTCACGTTCGTCGCCTCGTGGACGAGCCGGATCAAGTACCTCAACGTCGCGATGCTCTTCCTGGTAGCGGCCGTCATGGGGCTGCAGCTCGCGCCGATGGTCTTCGTCGCGCAGGTCTTCGCCGGCCTCGGCGAGACGATGAGCGCGAGCCCGGTGCGCGACGCGGGCATCATGACCGGCGGCGTGTTCGGCGCGGTGACGCTCTACGTCTTCACGACCAAGAAGGACTTCTCGTACCTGCGAGCCGTCCTCTTCATAGGCTTCTGGGTGGTGCTCGCGGCCTCGATCCTCGCGATCGGCCTCGGCAGCGACGTCTTCTCGCTCGCGGTCGCCAGCGTCGGCGCGCTCCTCGCGGCGGGCTTCCTGCTCTACCAGACCTTCTGGATCCTCCGGAAGAGCGACATGGACGACGCCGTCGGCGACGCGCTCACGTTCCTCGTGCAGCTGCGCAACCTGTTCATGTGGATCCTGAGCATGCTGATGCGTCGGTAGCGCGCGCCCGCGCGGTGCTCGTCGCGGCAGGGAGGTCTCCGGGCCTCCCTGTCGTGCTTTTGTGGCGCGTGGTAACCACGCCCGATGCGGACCTTTCGAGCCGGCTCTCTCCTCGTGCGCGCGGTCGGCGAGGGCGACGGCCCCGCCATCGTCCTCTGTCACGGCTACGGCGCCCCGGGCGACGACCTCGTCGGCCTCGCAGGCGCGATCGACGTCGGCGCGGGGGTGCGCTGGTTCTTCCCCGAAGCGCCCGGCGCGGTCGACCTCGGCGGCGGGCAGCGCGGTCGCTGCTGGTGGCCGATCGACATGCAGCGCATCCAGCTCATGCTCATGAGCGGCAAGCCGCGCGAGATCGCCACCGACGAAGTGCCCGAGGGGCTCGCCGCGGCGCGCGAGGCGCTCGACGGCTGCCTCGCCGCGCTGATCGCGAACGAGCGGCTCGACCCGTCGCGCGCGCTGCTCGGCGGGTTCTCCCAAGGCGCCATGCTCGGCGCCGACCGAGCCATCCTCGGTCCGAACCGCTTCGCCGGCCTCGCGCTGCTCTCGGGCACGCTGATCGCCGCCCCCGAGTGGAAGGCCGGGCTCGCCGCGGATGGGCGCGGCCCCTCGCTCGACGTGTTCCAGAGCCACGGGCTCGGCGATCCGCTCCTGCCGTTCTCGGTCGCCGAGCAGCTCGGCAAACTCCTCGAGGGCGCCGGCGCGAAGCGCGAATTCCACCCGTTCCGCGGCCAGCACGAGATCCCGCGCGGCGTCGCGACCGCGTTCGGCGCGTTCGCCAAGCGCGTGCTCGGAACCTGAGCCGCGTCGCTCGAGCGCGTTCACTCCAGCGTCGTCGCACCCGCCCCGAGCACGCCCAGCGTGACGACGCCGCGGGGATCGGCGACGAGCGTGCGCTTGGCGGCGCCGGTGATCACCGTGATCGACCCGGCCGGCGCGAGCCCGGCGATCGCGAGCTCGGCGCCGCACGTGCCGACCACCAGCGTGATCGGGAGCTTCAGCCCGGCGCGCGCGACGTCGACGGTCACCCGCGCGACCGCCGCGTCGACGCGGTGGAGCGTCACCCGCCCCTTCGCCACGTCGAGCTGCGCGTCGGCGCCCCCGATCGAGCCCTCGCGCTTGGGCGCGACGCCGAGCCAGTACGCCCCCGGGTAGGTCGCGCTCCCCGTGGCGAACGTCACGCGCGCGGGCGCCGCCGGTCGAACGCTGCGCGCGAAGAGCGCCGCGACGTCGTCGATCGTCTGCTCCACGAGGGCGAGCGAGTGCCCGCCGGTCTCGGGCGCGAGGAGGCGGTGCTCGGCGAGCCCGAGCTTGGCGTCGGCGTCGGCCAGGCGCTTCGACTGCGCGAAGGCGCTCACGCGGTCGTCCTTGGCGTGGATCAGCAGCACCGGCAGGTCGCGCGCGTTCGCCGCGAAGCGCAGCACGCTGTAGCGATCCGCGTTCGCCTGGGTCCGCAGGATCGGGCCGACGTAGCTCGCGAGCTCGTACTCGCTGTCGCCGTAGTACGCGGCGATCGCGGCGAAGCGGTCGGGGAAGTGGTAGCCGACCTGCAGCGCCCCCGCGCCCCCCATCGAGACGCCGGTGAGCCAGATCCGGGCGTCGTCGATCTTCAGATCGGCGCGCACGCGGTCGATCGCCTCGAGCACGCCGAGCTCGCTCTGCCCCGTGTAGAGCTGGTTCCCGCGCGGGTCGGGGACGACGACGATCCAGCCGCGCCGCTCGGCCTCGCGCAGGAGCCGCGAGTGCGAGAAGACGTGCACGTTCCCGCTCCACCCCGGCAGCGCAACCACGAGCGGCCGCGGCGCGCTCAGGTCGGCGCAGGTCGGCAGGTAGACCGCGAGCGGCTGCTCGCTGCCGTCGATCGCGCTGTGGAAGCGCGCGTACACCAGGCCGCGTCGTCGCTTCGTCGGCGCCCCGAGCGCGAACGCGCCGTAGGTTCGCAAGCCGCCCACGTGCTGCGGCGCGCGCACGCGGATGGCGAGGACGTTCTCCCCCTCGCGCAGCGCGAGCTTCGGGGCGAAGAACGGCGCGTGCTCCTGCTTCGGCGCGCCGAGCCGCGCGCCGTTCAGGTAGATCGTCGAGTCCCCGGCGCGCCCGCCGGCGTCGAGCGCGAGCCCGTCGAGGGGCGCGCCCTTCGGGACCGTGAAGCGGCGCCGGAGCCAGAACGTGCTGGCGGCGTTCGGGCCCTTCGCGGAGACCTGGGCCGGGAGATCGACGGTCGACCACGCGGCGTCGTCGAGCCCCGGACGCTCTGCGCCCGCGACGTCCCCTTCGTGCACACGCACGTCGGCGTGCAGGTCGTACGCGTACGGCGCCTCGACCGCGTCGGCCTCGTACCCCGCCGGCGCCTCGCCGCTCGCCGTGCAGGGCGAGCCCACCGGCGC
>CAIXWQ010001155.1 GCA_903923175.1 uncultured delta proteobacterium
GCCGTGGACGCCGCGTACTTGCGAACGGGAGCGCAACGGTTCGCGGGCCTTCCGGCCGCCGTGCTCCACGTCGAGACGAGCGATCCCGCGTGGGTCTCACACCTCGAGCCCGGAATGTTGTGGGACGGGTACGGCTTCGACGACGAAGCTCCGGTGTTGATCTGAGCGATCGCCTCTCTGGCGGTCATCGCACCCGGCGCACCCTGCGGGCGTGTAGATTGCGGCGATGACGCCCGCGCAGCTCGCAGAGCTCGAGCAGAGGCTCGGCCTGACACTGCCGAGAGGCTTTCGAGACGTCGTGGTCGACGGCGATGAGCGCTCGGGTCCCCTGAGCACGGACGGCCCCTTCGTCGGCCTGCGCCCGCTTCTGATCTGGAACCTGCGTGCTCGCGATGACGTTCAGCCCGCGCCGTGGAGTCGCGATTACTTCGTCGTCGGCCATGACGGCTGCGGCAATGCGCACTTGGTGGACGTTCGTCAGCAGGCCGCGCCGGTGGTCTTCCATGATCACGAGACGGACGAGCTCCTCGAAATCGCCGACTCGTACGAGGCGTTCCTTGGCTCGAGAGCCCTATCGCCCGAGGACCACGCGGGCGACGCGATGCAGCCCGACACTGCCGTGATCGCGCGGACCGAGAGAGTCTCCGACGGCATCCTGAATCCGATTCGCCTGCAGGAGTGGACGGCGCTCGTGGAGAGCGATCCGGAGCTCTCGATGCCTGCAGGGCGCGTCGGGGTGAACCCGCTGACCGGACAGGAGGTTCGCTTTCCCATCCACGGCGCCGCCCGATGGCAAGGCGCGGCCGAGAACGCCCTCATCGAGCTCGTCTGGGGCGCGCTGGAGTGGCGTCGGCCGGGCGCCGAGGGCATGCAGAAGGCACGCGTCCTCGCCTTGGCGCTCGGGGCGAAGCTGTTCGTAGGATCGGCGCACTGGCGTGATTGACGGATCGCCCATGGAGCTCTGGCTCGTCGACGCCGATCCTGACGTGGCTGCGGCGCTGCGCGCGGCGTTCGCGGACTGCGAGGGCGTTTCGGTCGCGTGCGACGACATCCTCGCGATCGCGGAGAACACGATCGTGTCGCCGGCGAATGGTCAGGGGTTCATGGATGGCGGGCTCGACGGCCAGTACGCCGCGTACTTCGGCCTCGCGCTGCAGGTCGAGGTGCAGCGACGGATCGGGCTGCGGCCGGAAGGGATGCTTCCCGTCGGCGCGAGCCTGCTGGTGCCCACCGCCCACCCGCGCATTCCCTTTATGATCATCGCCCCCACGATGCCCGGCCCCGGCACGGTGGACGCGAGTAACGCGTTCTTCGCGATGGCCGCCGTCCTGAACGTGGCATCGCAGCACCGAGAGGTCGTGACGAAGGTCTACTGCCCGGGGCTCGCCACCGGTATCGGCGGGGTGCGCTCGGCATCGGCCGCCCGCGAGATGGCGAACGCGTGGCGGAAGTGGAGGGCTCGCGTGGATTCCGTGCGGACGTGAGGGAGGTTAGCCACTTCGCGCCGCCGGCGTCGAACTGGGCAGCGCCCCGCGTCGACGGCGGCAGCCGACCGTCCAGAGAGCTCGGAGCCGCCCGGCAGACGCCCTTCGTCCGCCGCGCGATCGCTGCGCGATCGCTGCGCGCGCACGACTTCGCATGCGCGTCGACGCGTCCGCTCGTCGTCGACAACCCGAAGTAGCGGGCGTCTACTCGCTCCGCCTGATGACGTCTTGGCCGACCATCGAACTGGTGCATCTGCCCTTCGAGGCCGACGCTTCAGCGTCCGATCAGGTACGCGAGGCTGCGGCGACGTTGATGGATCAGGGGGTCCCCCAGAAGCTCCTCGGTGGTCGTTATCAGGCGAGCCCGGTGCTGACCCTGGTGACCGTGGACGGGAGAGCTTTCCTGCGATTCGGAACGGAGCTTGGCCTGCCTGTCTGCGCGGACGTCGGCACC
>CAIXWQ010001156.1 GCA_903923175.1 uncultured delta proteobacterium
AGCCGCTCGCCGCCGGCCCGAGCGGCCCGCACGGCACCCAGGATCGGGTGGCCGCCCGCGCCGACGAGCTGCGCGTGATGCCGACGCCGACCGAGCGCCTCGCCGAGCTCGACGCGCTCGCCGCCTCGCTCCGCCTGGATCTCGCGCTGGCCCGCGCGTCGTCCGCCGCGCGCTTCGAGGGGCCGTACAACCCGTCCGCGATCGCCGCGAAGCTGCTGCGCGCGCTCCCCGACGTCGCGCCCGCGTACCTGCGCGCGCTCGCCCGCGACCTAGACGACCTCTCCTCCGTCGCCGCGCTGACCGCCGAGGGGGCCGACGGCGCGCCGGCGAAGCGGCGTCGCTGAGCTCGGCGGACCGACTCGCCGCGCCTCAGGCGCGCGGCACTTGCGGCGCCCGCGACACGGCTGGTCGCGCGAGCTGCCACGCCACCGACGCCATCCACGCGAGGAGCAGCGCCGCCGCGACGCGCTCGAGCGCAGGGAGCGCGACCTCGCACGGGTGGCTGCCGTCGAGCTGGCGGGCGTAGAGCCAGGCGTCGACCCCGCCGACCAGCACCGCCGCGGTCGAGAGCGCGCCCACCCCACGCGTGGCTCGCGCGCGCAGCAGCGCGAGCGAGGCCGCGATCAGGGCGACCAGCCCCGGCACCGTCGCGACGAAGACGAAGACGCTGTGCAGCGTCGGGTGGTGGTTCGATGGCGTGAAGGCGACGCCGACCCCGCCGAGGGCGCACATCGAGCCGAACCCTCGGACCGCGTGGCCGGCCGGGACCGCGCGTGGTCCGCCCACGAACAGGCGCGGCGCCAGGGCGTAGGTGACGAGCACGCCCGCGAGCAGCGCGAGCATCGCGAGCCGCGCGCTCGCCGCCGCGAGCGGGCTCGCCTGGCCGTTCAGCGCGACGTCGTGGAGCAGGTCGCAGAAGAAATTGTGCAGGAAATCGTGGCCCATGGCGCCGCGATCGCACCACGTCCCGCCGGGGTAAGCGGCCATCGCGAGCCCCATGCCCGCGACGAAGCACGCGATCGAGCCGCCGATGAACAGCGGGCCGAGGTGCGCGCGGGGGCGGCTCACCCGACCCAGCGTAGTCCTGCTTCCCCTCGAGGGAGCAGAGGTTCCCGTCGGAGACGCGTGGACGAGCGGACGAGCGGGCACGGAGCGTCCCCGCGACCGCGACCGTCCGTCCTCGATCGCGTCTCACGCACACCCGCCGCGGGGCGGGTCGCCTTGCTCGTCGCTTGCTGGCCGCGTCGACCGACGCGGGGGTGCCATTCATGTGCCGATGCCGAGCCGCGGCAGTAGCCAGAGCTGCGCGACGAACCACGCCGCGAGCACGATCAGCGGGACCCAATCCTGGCTCATGCGCCTACCCCTCCGCGCGTCGTACGGCGGCAGCCGCGATCGCCGCGATCACCGAGCGCGCAGCGATCACCGAGTGCGCACCGACCCGCGTCACCATCGCGACATCGCGCCGAGATCGAACACCTCCGCGCCCGCGCGCTTCAGCGCCGACGCGGCCGAGCCGCTGCGCATACCGCTCGCGCAGTAGACGACGAGCTTCTTCCGCTTCTTGGCGAGCTCCTCGGCGCGGGCGCCGATCGTGTCGACCGGGATGTTCACCGCGCCCGCGAGGTGGCCGCCGGCGAACTCGCCGGGCGAGCGCACGTCGATGAGCAGCGCCCCCTCGTCGACCAGCTTGTGGGCGTCGGCGGAGGAGGTCTTCCCCATGCGCGACATGAGGAACCAGAGCAGCACGGCGGCGGCGAGGGCGATCCAGAGGGCGTAGTCGTTCATGGTCGTGTGGGGGGGCGGGGCGAGGAGCTGACCGCGGCGGGTGAGAGCCAGCGGCGCACGGAAGGATTCGAGCCTCGCCCGCGCTGTCGAATCGGCGCGTCGAGGCGGCGCCCTTGTCACGATGGCGCGGCCGCGGCCTCCGCCCCGCTCGGCCGCCCGTGATTTCGGCCTCTGCCGCGTCGGCACGCGCCTCGCTATCGCGGCTGGTCCATGCTCCGTCGCTCCCTCGCGCTCGTCCCCCTCCTCGCCGGCACGACGGTCACCTGGCTGGTCGCGAGCGGCGCAACCCAGCTCCTGGGAGGCTCGCTCGCGCCGCTCGATCCACACGCGCTCGTCTCCCCGTCGCGTGCCGAGCCCTCGCCGGCGCCGGCCCCACCTCGCGCGCTGCACGCCGCGGCCTGGATCGAGGAGGCGGCCGCTCCGCCAGGCTCGCCTGCGCCCGCGGTCGCGTCGGGGCGCTGCGGCGTAGGGCGGCTGGTCATCGCCGCGGTCGACCCTCGCGCCCCCGAGCGCTCGCTCGCGGTCGTCGACCACGCGGGGAGCAAGCCGCTCGTGCGGCGCGGGAGCGCGCTCGATGGGCGCCGCGTCGCGTTCATCACGGCGAGCCGCGTGTACCTCGAAGATCGCGAAGCCGACGGCGACGGGAGCTGCTGGATCGGCACCGATGCGGTGGCCACGAGGGCGCCGACCGGTGCCAGCGGCAGCGCCTCCATCGGCCGGCCCGCGCCGCCGCCCGATCCCCTCGCGCCGCTGCTCGACGGCATCCATCGCGTCGACGCGCGCACGTTGGAGGTCGATCGCGTCGTGCGCGACGCGCTCGTGGAGCATCAGTTCGAGCTCCTCAAGGAGCTCCGCGCGAGCCCCGAGCGCCTCGGCGATCGCGTGATCGGGATGCGACTCGGGAGCGTGCGGCCAGGCTCGCTGATCGATCGGCTAGGCCTGCGCGCGGGCGATCGCGTCGTCTCCCTCAACGGCTACGAGCTGAGCGATCCCGGCCAGGTGCTCGAGGCCTACGCGAAGCTCCGCGCCGCGCCGAATCTCGTGCTCGGGCTCGTGCGCGACGGCGAGCCTCGTTCGGTGGAGCTCCAGGTGCGCTGAGCGCTGCTCGAGCCGCGCCGGGCACAACGCGTGATGCGACGCGTCATGCTCGGACCCATGGCGCAATCCGGCGCTCGCTGGTAGATCCTGGCTCGTTGCGTGGGCGCGAAATCGCCCGCGTTACGGGCCGGTTTGATTATCGCGGGCGCTCGCTCGTCAGACGGCCCAGGCGCGGGAGACTCGGGCTCCCAGGCGATCAAGCGCGTGCGCGCGGCCCCAGGGCGGGGTCTCGGACGGAGGAAGTCACCCATGGTTCGTAAGGTCCTGACGGGTCTCGGCATCGGCGCGGCGCTGCTCGCGTCGGTGGGCACGGCGAGCGCTGCGAAGTCGCTCACCATCGGCACGGCGGCCGCGCCCGAGTCGGTGTGGGGAACGGCGTTCAACGAGTGGAAGAAGAACGTCGAGAAGGACGGCAAGGGCGCCGTCACCCTCGACATCAAGTTCGGGTCCACCCAGGGCACCGAAGCGACGATGGTCGACAAGATGAAGGCCGGGCAGCTCGCGGGCGCCGCGGTCACCTCGTCCGGCCTCTCGAAGATCAACAAGGGCCTGCTCGCGATGCAGGTCCCCGGCGTGATGACGGACTGGTCGAAGGTCGACAAGGTCCGCGCGGCGATGGGCTCCGAGTTCGAGAAGATGCTGAGCGACAACGGCATCACCCTCGTGACCTGGGGCGACGTCGGCTACGCGCACTTCCTCTCCAAGGGCTTCGCGGTGCACACGCCCGACGACCTGAAGGGGAAGAACCCCTGGATCTACGGCGACGACCCGGTGCTCAAGAGCGTCTACTCGGCGATCGGCGGGGTGAACCCGTTCAGCTCCGAGCTGATGGCGGTCGGTAGCAACATCGACAACGGCAAGATCAACTGCATGAGCATCAGCGCGCTCGCCGCCGAGATGCTCCAGTGGAACTCGAAGTACGACAACGGCGTCGACGCGGTGAACGGCATCGTCGTGGGCGCGGTCGTCATGTCCAGCGACGCCCTCAATGGGCTCCCCGCCGACGTGAAGAAGGTCGTGACCGACTACGGCAAGACCCTCAGCTACAAGGGCTCGAGCCTCAGCGCGCGCATCCGCGCGGAGGACGCCGCCGCCTGGGGGCGCTTCAAGGGCCGCAGCGGCGTGAAGATGTACACGCCCACCGACGACGACAAGGGCAAGTGGGCGACGGTCTTCAAGTCGTCGCGTGACGCGCTCAAGGCCGGCACGTTCAACGCGTCCCTCGTGGGGCGCATCGAGTCCAACGCCAAGTAGGCACCGACGCGACGAAGGGCCGAGCAGCCCTGGCCGGCCGCGCCTCGCGAGGGGTGCGGCCGGTGTCGTTTCGGGCTCGATCGGCACCTTTCGCCGGCCCGAGGCCCGCGCGCCCGTGGCGCTGCGAGCGAGGGCCGACGATTCGGTGCGAGATGGCTTGTACAGCTTGCCGCGCGCCTTGGTAGCCTCGGCACTACATGCAAGCCCGCTCCCCCAAGTCGCAGGGGGCCGAGGAGCTCGCCGGCGATACGCAAGGCCGCGCGCCTCACCTCCCCGCCCGCTGGGCCAAGCCGTTCGTCTTCATCGACACGGCCTGGACGAAAATCGAGACCTACCTGGTCTTGATTCTCCTGCTGCTCGCCATTCTCTACATGTCCGGGTGGGTGACGCTGAACGCGTTCCACACCAAGGGCGGGAAGCTGGCGCGCTATCCCGGGGGCATCGCCCTCTTCGCCTCGTTCGCCTCGATGGCCGCCTGGCTCGCGAAGAAGCAGGGGCGCAAGCTCACCGGGCTGATCGCGCCGATCGTGCTCGGCGCGCTCGGGGCGGCGCTGCTGATGGTGTCGAAGAAGCTCGGCTACTTCGCGAACGTCTCGTCGTGGCTCACCGACGGCTCGACGCTGCGCCTCATCGGCTCGCCGGCGATCGTCTCCTCACGCCTGTTCACCATCTGGGTCGCGCTGCTCGGCGCCTCGCTCGCCACCGGCGCGGGGCGGCAGATCAACGTCGACATCGTGATGCGCTTCATCGGGCCGCGGCCGCGCCTCGCGGTGGCGTTGTTCGGCTACTGCGTCGCCGCCGTCGCCTGCTGGATCATCTCCTGGGGTTTCGTCGACTACCTCGCCGTGACGCGCTTCGCCGACAACAAGGAGGCCACGCGCTTCCGCGCCGAAGAGGTGAAGATCGAGCACGAGGCCGACCGCATCGCCTGGACGCGCGCCTGCGTGCGAGCCGGCTACGACGCGCCGCTGAACGATCCGAACGCGCCCCCGCCCGAGCCCGACGATCCCAAGATCGTGGGCCTGTGTCGGCGCACCGTGGAGGTGACGACCCCGAAGAACGCCGCGGGGGAGGTCGACCCGCTGGTCGCCCTGGTGCGCGATCAGATGAAGCCGGCGCTCGCCGCGGTCATCGGCCCGGCCGACGGCGATCGCCTCGTCTCGGTGCTGCAGACGTTCCGCTGGCGTGGATGGCTCGCGCGCCAGAAGCTCCCGACGATCGGGCACGCGCTCAAGCGACACTCGTTCCTGCTCCGCAAGCAGTTCAAGCTCGACATGCAGGGCTTCGCGCACGTCGTGCTGAAGGGCGAGAAGTTCGACTCCTGGTACCAGGGCGCGGACTGGAACAAGGAGCTCAACGAAGGGGGCTGGAAGGACGTCTACCCGGCGCCTCCCCTGGCGCCCGACGCGATCGATCCGACCGTGCAGCCGCCGCCGGCGATCGCGCAGAACCCCTGCCTGAGCGACGCGGAGCGAGAGGCGGCGTCGAACGGCAAGCTGATCGTGAACGGCGACTGGAAGCTCGGCTCGTCGTGCCACGACCCGTCCGCGGGGCCCACGCGCACGCCGGTGGTGCGCGCGCCGGAGCCTGACGATCGCGTGCCCATCGAGGCCGATCTCTCGCTGCTCTTCCCCTGGGGCTTCTTCGTGATCGGCTGCCGCTTCCTGCTGCGCGGCGTGCTCGCGATCGGCGGCGCGGTGTCGACCGATCCGAACGCGGCGCACGGCGGCGAAGAGGGAGGCGCGACGAGCAGCGTCGATGCCCTGCTGATGGCGGTGCATCCGCCGATCGCCGAGACGCGCGTCGACGAGGAGGCGCGCGCGCACGAGGGCGAGCGGACGCTGCCGAGCGACTCGGGCGGCGCGGGCGGCGGCGACTCGGCCTCGGCCGCGCAGGCGAAGACCGACGCGAAGTTCGAGGACCTCGTCGACGAGGCCAAGGGGGCGGGCGGCGAGGCGCCGCACCATCACGTCGCCGACGTCGGCGATCCCAACCTCAGCGACGCGGAGAAGCGTCACTCCGCCGGGCTCGCCGCGGCCGACCGCGTGAGCTCGACGCCGCCTCCGCCGAAGGAGCCGGCCAAGCCTCAGGAGGCGATCACGGTGCCGCCGCCGAAGGCGACCTCCATCCCGCCCGAGGGGGTGCCGACCGCGCAGCGCATCGAGGCGGCCGAGCAGATCGCCCGCGAAGAAGAGGAGGACCGCACGCTCGTCGGCGATCTCTCCGAGCTCGCGCGCGCGCAGGAGCTGCTCGCCAAGCAGGAGGAGGAGCGCGCGAAGAAGAAGGCCGAAGAGGCCGAGAAGAAGAAGACCCTCGGGCCCAAGGGAGGTTCGCGATGAGCGCCGCCGCAGCCAAGGCCGTGCGCCCCCTCGGGAGCGCTCCGCCGCTCGGCCTCGCGCCGAAGGTCGTCTTCGTCGCGCTCGTCCTGGCCTTGCTCGTCTTCGGCAAGACCACGGGGCTCATGATCGCGCTCGCCTTCCTCGGCGTGCCGCTGTTCGTGATCATGGGGGGCGGCGCCGCCCTCTACTGGCTGATCCACGACGACGCGAGCCTGCAGCACGTGCGCTTCATCGCGAGCGACGTCCTGCAGGACAAGTTCGCGGGCAGCCCGATCCTGGTCACGATCCCGCTGTTCACGTTCGTCGGCTACCTGATGGCCGAGTCGAAGACGCCGGAGCGCATCGTGCGCGCCAGCCGCGCGTTCTTCGGGTGGATGCCGGGCGGCCTCGCGGTCGTCTGCATCTGCGCGAGCGCGTTCTTCACGACGCTCACCGGCGCCAGCGGCGTCACCATCGTCGCGATCGGCGGCCTGCTCTACCCGGCGCTGCGTCAGCAGAAGTACCCGGACGACTTCTCGCTCGGGCTCGTCACCACCGGCGGCTCGCTCGGGCTGCTGCTGCCGCCGAGCCTGCCGATCCTCGTGTACTCGCTCGTCGCGGGCGTGCCGATCAACGAGACCTTCAAGGCGGGGCTCGTCCCCGGCTTCCTCGTCATGATCGTGCTCGGCGTCTACTCCGCCTTCATCGGCGTGCGGGCGCGCATCCCCACGACGCGGCTCGATCCGAAGGAGATGGGCGCGAGCCTCTGGCTCATCAAGTGGGAGCTCGCGGTCCCGGTCGTCATCCTCGGCGGCCTCGGCACCGGCCTCACCTCGCTCGACGAGTCGGCGGCGATCGCGGCGCTGTACACGCTGATCATCGAGGTCTTCGTCTACAAGGACCTCGACATCAAGAAGGACCTGCCGCGCATCGCGCGCAACAGCATGTCCCTCGCCGGCGCGGTGATCCTGATCCTCGCCATGGCGAACAGCCTGATGAACTACGTCGATCAGGCCGACGTCCCCGAGAAGCTCCTCCACTGGCTCGAGGCGCGCACGTCGCTCGACACGCAGTGGAAGTTCCTCATCGGGCTCAACGTCTTCCTGCTCGTCATCGGCATGCTGATGGACGGCTTCTCCGCGATCCTCGTCGCGGTGCCGCTGATCATCCCCATCGCGACGACGTTCCGCATGAACCCGTTCCACCTCGGGATGATCTTCCTGCTGAACCTCGAGATCGCGTACGTGTGCCCGCCGCTGGGGCTGAACCTCTACATCTCGAGCTTCCGCTTCGAGCGACCCGTGGTGTCGCTCTACAAGGTCGTCTTGCCTTTCGTGGGCTTGCTGGTCCTGACCTTGGGGCTCGTGACCTACTTCCCGCGCATCTCGACGTACCTGCTCGAGGGGCAGGTCGAGGCCGAGTCGGCGAAGGACAAAGAGTCGATCCTGAAGTGCGAGAACCCGACGTTCGAGTACGACCGGCTCTCGTGCGTGCAGTCCGATCCGCTCAACCGCAAGCCGTGCAACGCGCGCAGCGAGCGGGTCCACTGCCTGTCGGCGCCCACGAACGAGGGCGAGGCGCAGGTCTACAACGACTACTGCCGCAAGGCGTTCGAGTGCTCCTGCATCGAGGGCACCTCCAGCCGCGTCGCGCTGAAGGAGTTCTGCGCGAAGGAGGGGGGCGATCAGCCGACGCAGGACGCCTGCCTCCGCGCACAGGAGGCGACCTGCCGGTCGCGCGCGAAGAAGGACTCGACCGTCTCCGAGGTCTGCGGCGGTAAGCCCTGGGCCGATCAATGGACCGAGAACAAGGCGCGCTGCGACGCGAAGAACGGCGTCGTGCCGGCTCCCAGCGAGAGCGCGGCGCCGGCCCCGAGCGAGAGCGCGGCGCCTGCACCGAGCGAGAGCGCAGCGCCGGCCCCGAGCGAGAGCGCGGCGCCGATCGCGAGCGGCAGCGCAGCGCCCTCGGCGAGCGCCAGCGTGAGGTAGCGAGCGTCTCCCGAAGGGAGCGTCACCGAGCCCGGTCATTCCGCACGGAGTGGCCGGGCTCGCTCGCGTTCGGGGCACCGATCGCCCTGAACGCGCGTGCCGCGGACCGGCTACGCTGCCCGGATGTCCGAAGGGAACGTGACCTACGAGGTGCGCGGCCACGTCGCGCTGATCGGCCTCGATCGCCCCCAGAAGCGCAACGCGTTCGACCTCGCGATGTACCGCAAGCTCGGGCTGGCGTACGGCGCGCTCGCGCGCGATCCGGCGGCGCGCGTCGGCGTGCTGTTCGCGCACGGCGCGCACTTCACCGCGGGGCTCGAGCTCACGCAGTGGGTCGACGTGTTCTCCTCCGGCGCGTTCCCGATCGACGCGGCCGGGCTCGATCCGCTGCAGCTCGAGGGGCCGCGCCTCGAGAAGCCGATCGTGTGCGCCATCCAGGGGACGTGCCTCACGATCGGCATCGAGCTCCTGCTCGCGACCGACGTGCGCGTCGCGGCGCGCGACGCGCGCTTCGGCCAGATCGAGATCAAGCGCGGCATCTACCCGGTCGGCGGCGCGACGCTGCGGCTGCCGCGCGAGGTCGGTTGGGGGAACGCCATGCGGTTCCTGCTCACCGGCGACGACCTCACGGCCGAAGAGGCGCATCGAATCGGGCTCGTCCAGGAGCTCGCCGAGCCGGGCGAGCACGTCGCGCGCGCGCTCGCGATCGCCGAGGTGATCGGCGCGCAGGCGCCGCTCGGCGTGCGGGCGACGCTCGTCTCCGCCCGCCGCGCGATGCACGAAGGGGAGGCCGCCGCCGCGAAGCTGCTGTTGCCGGAGCTGCACCCGATCATGGCGAGCGACGACGCGCGCGAGGGGGTCGCGTCGTTCGTCGAGCGCCGCCCCGCGCGATTCACGGGGAAATGAGGCGCGGGCCGGGGGCGGGGCGCGGAGCTTGGCGTCGCGGGCCGGCGATCCGTGGTACCGAGAGGTCGATGCGCGTCTCCCACGCCTGCGCCCTCGTCCTCGTGACGCTCCTCGCCGCCTGCGGCGGCAGCACCGAGTCCACCCCGACCGCGGACACGGGGCTCGACGCGCTCGCGGACCTCGGCCTCGATGCGCCGAGCGACGCATCCTCGGATGGCACGCCCGACGTCGCGGCCGACGTCACGCCCGACGCGAGCGTCGATGCGGCGGCCGACGGCGCGAGCGACGCTTCGTGCGCCGCCTGCCTCTCGTCCGGGCTCGCCTGGAAGATGGACGGCGGGCGCGTGCAGTCGATCGACCAGATGTCGATCGCCCCGTGCAGGGCGTACGGCCGCAGCCGCTTCGCGGTGAGCGACCTCGTCCACCCCACGCTGACGTGCTCCGCCGACCTCGCGCACTGCGCGGCGTCGGCCGACGCGGCGGGCGTCGTCTCGATCGACGCGGTCGTCGCCGCGGTGGCTGCGCCGGACGTGCAGGCCGCGTTCGCGAAGGCCCCCGCGCTCTACGGCGTCGACACGCGCCCGGCCGACGGTGCCGTCTTCCACGTGGAGCTCGGCGGTCGCGCCCTCGACGTCGGCGACGCGTGCCCGAGCCCGGACGCCGGGAGCTGCGCGCCGATCCCGGCCGGCGTGAGCGCGCTCGTCGCCCTGCTGCAGGCGCTCGACGCGCAGCAGCTCGCGGGCGCGTGCAGCGCCTTCAAGTGAGCGGGCGCCCGTGAGGGCGGCGCGGCGTCGCCATCGCCGCGCGGGAACGACCGGGCACCTCGGCGCATCGACTCTCCACCCCGCATGCGCATCGCGTTCGAGCACAGCTACGCCGCCCTCCCTGCCCGCTTCTTCGCCGACGTCGCGCCGACGAAGGTCCGGGCGCCCCGCCTGATCCGCTTCAACCGCGGGCTCGCGCAGGCCCTCGCGCTGGACGTCGACGCGCTCGACGCGGACGCCGTCGCCGCGATCTTCGGCGGCAACGTGGTGGTCGAGGGGGCCCGCCCGATCGCGCTCGCGTACGCGGGGCACCAGTTCGGCAACTTCGTCCCGCAGCTCGGCGACGGGCGCGCCATCCTCCTCGGCGAGCTGCTCGATCGCGAGGGGCGAAGGGTCGACGTGCAGCTCAAGGGGGCGGGGCCCACGCCCTTCTCGCGGCGCGGCGATGGGCGCGCGGCGATGGGGCCGGTGCTGCGCGAGTACGTGCTGAGCGAGGCGATGCACGCGCTGTCGGTGCCGACGACGCGCGCGCTCGCCGCGGTCGCGACGGGCGAGCCCGTGTACCGCGAGGAGGCGCTCCCCGGCGCGGTCATCACCCGCGTCGCCGCGAGCCACGTCCGCGTCGGCACCTTCGAGTTCTTCTCCGCGCGGCGCGATCACGAGGGGGTGCGGCTCCTCGCCGATCACGTGCTCGCGCGCCACTACCCGGAGGCCTCGGCGCGCGAGGATCGCTACGTCGCGCTGGTGGAGGCGGTGCTCGCGCGGCACGCCGCGCTCGTCGCCGCGTGGCTCTCGATCGGCTTCGTGCACGGCGTGATGAACACCGACAACACGCAGATCGCAGGCGAGACGCTCGACTACGGCCCCTGCGCGTTCCTCGACGAGTACGTGCCGATGGGCGTCTTCAGCTCGATCGATCGCCAGGGGCGCTACGCGTACGGCAACCAGCCACGGATCGCGCAGTGGAACCTCGCGCGGTTCGCCGAGACGCTCCTGCCGCTCCTCGCGCAGGACCAGGGGGAGGCGATCGCGAAGGCGGAGGCCGCGCTCGACGGCTTCGGTCCGCTCTTCGAGGCGGCGTACCTCGCGCGCATGCGGCGCAAGCTCGGGCTCGCGGCCGAGCGCGCCGCCGATCTCGCGCTCGTGCAGGAGCTGCTCGGCCTGCTCGCGCGCGCCCGCGCCGACTTCACGCGGACGTTCCGCGCGCTCGGCGACGCCGCGGACGCAGCAGGCGCCGGAGCCGACGCGACGGCCGCCGAGGCGCTCTCGGCGCAGCTCGGCGGCGCTCCGTTCGACGCCTGGGCGGCGCGATGGCGCGCGCGTCTCGCCGAGGAGGGCCGCGCGCCCGCCGCCGTGCGTGCCGCGATGCACGCCGCGAACCCCGCGGTCATCGCGCGCAACCACCTCGTCGAGGCCGTCATCCGCGCGGCCGTCGATCGCGAGGACTTCGCGCCGTTCGAGGCGCTCGTGGGCGAGCTCGAGCGCCCCTTCGAGACGCGCGCCGCGGACTCGCCGTACGTGCAGGCGCCGCGGCCCGAAGAGCGCGTCGAGCAGACCTTCTGCGGGACGTGACGCGCGGCGCGCGGCGCGCGGTCGTGGCGCGGTCGACGCGCGAGGGGCGCGCGCCTGCCGACTCGCTCCGCGTCAGAAGGTCTTGTCCCGCATGAAGTGGCAGGTGTACCCGCCCGGGTTCTTCTGCAGGTACTTCTGGTGGTACTCCTCGGCGCGGTAGAACGGCCCCGCCGCGGCGATCTCGGTGGTGATGGGGCGCGGCCACGCGCCGCTCTTGTCGACCTTCGCCTTCACCTCCTCGGCCACGCGCTTCTGCTCGGGCGAGGTGAAGAAGATCGCCGAGCGGTACTGCGAGCCGACGTCGTTGCCCTGGCGGTTCGGCGTGGTCGGATCGTGCATCTTGAAGAACCACTTCTCGAGCAGGTCGCGGTACGCGAGCACCTTCGGATCGAAGACGACGCGCACCGATTCGGCGTGCCCGGTGGTGCCGAGGTGCACGTCCTCGTAGGTCGCGTCCTTGCTGGTGCCGCCGGTGTAGCCGACCTCGGTCTCGATGACGCCGGGGATGGTGCGGAGGATGTCCTCCATGCCCCAGAAGCAGCCGCCCGCGAGCACCGCGACCTCGACGGTCGCCGCGCACCCCGCGGGTCCGCTGGCGCTGGTGGTCGCGCTGGACGTCGCGGCCGCGGCCATCGGCTTGCCGACGGGGCACGAGACGGCGGCCTTCGGCTCGGGCGCCTTGCCGGTCTTCACGTACTCGCTCCACTCGCCGTACCCCTCGTCGGCGAGCTTCGCCACGGGGACGAAGCGCAGCGACGCCGAGTTGATGCAGTAGCGCAGGCCGCTCGGCGCCGGGCCGTCGTCGAACACGTGGCCGAGGTGCGAGTCGGCGAAGCGCGAGCGGACCTCGGTGCGCGTGGCGCCGAACGAGGCGTCGACGCGCGTCGCGACCGCGTCGGGGGTGACCGGGCGCGTGAAGCTCGGCCAGCCGGTGCCGGAGTCGAACTTGTCGATCGAGGCGAAGAGCGGCTCGCCCGACACGACGTCCACGTAGAGCCCGGGGGCGTGGTTGTCGTAGTACGCGTTGTCGAACGGCGGCTCGGTCGCTTCGTGCTGCGTCACCTCGTACTGCAGCGCTCCGAGGCGCTTCTTGAGCTCTGCGTCGCTCGGCTTCACGAACGAAGCGAAGCGCGACGGCGGCGTGGTCACGCTCGGAGACGCGGCGCTGCCGCCGGCGAGCGGTTTGGAGGCGCGCGAGCACGCGCTCGCCGAGAAGGCCGCGAAGAGCCCGACGATCAGGAGCAGGGCGACCCGGAGCTTGGAGGTCATGCCCTACGTACGCTGCCACGGAGCATTTGGTTTCGCCGGCGCCGCGAGTTCGTCGATTCCGCGGGCAACCGGTTGCCGCCCACGCCGACCCGCGCCAAGCGCCGAGGATGGATCTCACGGGCAAGCTCGTCGTCGTGACCGGCGCGAACACCGGCATCGGCCGCGTCACCGCGGAGACGCTCGCGAAACAGGGGGCGCGCGTGATCCTGGCGACCCGCTCGGAGGCCAAGACGGCGCCGGTGCTCGAGGCCATCCGCGCGGCCGGCGGCACGGCCGAGTGGCTCGCGCTCGACCTCGCCGACTTCGCGAGCGTGCGCGCCGCGGCAGAGAAGCTGCTCGCGCGCGACGAGGCGCTCCCGCTCGTGATCGCGAACGCCGGCTTCGCAGGGCTGCGTGGGCTCACCAAGGACGGCTTCGAGCTCACCTTCGGGACCAACCACCTCGGGCACTACCTGTTCGTGCGCCTGCTGCTCCCCGCGATCGAGCGCGCGCCGCTCCCGGACGGCGCGCGGATCGTCCTCGTGTCGAGCAAGGCGCACTACGACGCCAAGCCGATCGACTGGCAGGCGCAGCGTGAGGCGACCAAGGCGGTCACCGGGCTGCCGGAGTACGCCGTCTCCAAGCTGTCGAACGTGCTCTTCGCCCGCGAGCTCGCCAAGCGCGTCCCCGCGCACGTGCACACGTACGCGCTGCACCCGGGCGTGGTCGCGTCCGACGCGTGGCGCTCCGTGCCCTGGGGCGTGCGCCACTTGATCAAGCTCTTCATGATCACGAACGAGGAGGGTGCGCGCACCACGCTCTACTGCGCGACCAGCGACGACGTCGCCTCGCACACGGGGCGCTACTACGACACCTCGCGCGAGAAGAAGCCGAGCAAGCTCGCCCTCGACGACGCGCTCGCGCGCACGCTCTGGGAGAAGAGCGCCGAGTGGGTCGGGCTGCCGGTCTGAGCCTCGCGGCGGCGCCGGGCGTGGCTACGGCGCCTTCACGGTCGCCTTCGCCACCGGCGCCGCGTCGATCATCAGGTACGCGCGCAGATCCTCGGGGTGCGGCGTCGCGCCGAGGGGGACGCTCACCTGCGTGAGGGTGCCGTCGGCGGCGACGGCGCGCGTCGTGCCGGTGCCGTAGTCGAGCGGCAGCGGCCGGCCGTCGGTCGTCGACACGAGCAGGATCGACGCGACGTGCTCGCTCGACTTCACCGAGGCGCCCGCGCCGGGCGACAGCGTCGCGGTGACCGTGGTCGTCGTGCGCGCGAACGTGACGCCGGTGGGCGCCGGCGGAGGCGTCGCCGCGTACGGGCCGAAATTCGCGCCGCCGAAGACCGCGAGCAGATCGGTCGTGGGGTTGCAGAGGCCGAGCCGCTGCAGGAACGAGCCGTAGAACGGCACCTGCGCGCAGATGGTGCTGCCCGAGAGCCGCGCGGTCGGCGTGGACTTGCCGTCGTCGCCGAGGCGCGCGGCGATGCGGAACGTGCGGAAGGGGATGGTGACGTTCATGACGTCGACGCGCAGGCCGTCGCTGTTGCTCAGCATGAGCAGCCCCCGATCGAACGAGACCTCGAGCGGCAGGATCGACTTGGTCGCCGGGTCGATCACGGTCTGGTTCTTCCCGTCGGCGAGCATCGCGCCCTGCATCCACGCGACGCCGTGGCCGCTCGCATCCAGCTCGACCACCGACACGAGGTAGTGCAGCGAGTCGAAGCCGATCTGGTTGTAGCTCGGGAGGATCGTCGGCAGCGGCAGCGCGAGGCGCGACATCTCCCACACGGTGCCGAGCGTGCCGTCGCCGGCGGCCGCGGTGACGCTCGCCTTGGTCGCGGCGTCCTGCAGCGCGAAGCTGAAATCGGCCGAGAGGTCGCCGCCGACGTGGCCGCCCGAGAGGCGCAGGCCGTCTCGATCGAAGCCGGTCAGGTACTTGCCGCGGACGTGGAGCGCGAGCTTGCCGTCGGGGCCCTTCGCGTAGCGCGTCTTCGGCGTGACCGTGAAGAACTTCCCGTCGCCGGCGATCTCGACCGCGAAGTCGGCCACGGCGAGCGGCGGATCGAGCGTGACGGCGAGCGTCGCCGGATCGATCGTCGCGAGCTCGGTGCGGCCGGCCTGTCGCACCGTGAGCGCGAAGGCGAGCGGCTCGTCGGCGTCGATCTGCGCGGCGGGGGGCTGCTCGACCGCGCCGAAGGCCGTCGTCTTCTGGAGCAGCACGCCGTCGACCGCCTTCGCCGGCGCCGCGCAGCGCGCGTCGCTCTTCCCCGCGCCGAGGCACCAGTCGTACGGCACCGAGAAGATCCCGCCGTCCTCCCCGCCGAGGTAGATCGCGTGCGCGCCGAGCGCGGGCGAGGAGTTGAGATCGTTGCGCGCGTCGGCGATGAGCTGCATCGACCAGCGGAGCGTCCCGTCGCCGTTCAGGGCGTAGAGGCGGCCGTCGCCGGCGCCGAAGTAGATGGTGCCGTCGCCGTCGACGGCGGGCGACGAGCGCACCGGCTCGCCGACGTCGTACGTCCAGCGCACCGCGCCCGTCTTCGGATCGAGCGCGTAGATCGTCCCGTCGGTCGACGGCTGCACGACCGCGCCGTCGAGCCCCTGCGCGGGGCTCGAGTAGACGTGGTCGCGCGTCGCGAACGACCACAGCTCGGCGCCGTCCTTCTGCGCGTACGCGTGCACGAAGCCGTCGAACCCGCCGACGAACATCGCGCCGCCGCCGTCGGTGGTGAGCATCGGGCTCGCGGCGTTGGTCCCTGGCGTGTTCGCCTGCCACCCCGATTCGCCGCTCGGATCGATCTGATAGACGTTGGCGCCGAGCAGCGCGACGGTGTTGTTGTTGCCGACGTAGAGGGCGCCGCTGGCGGCGTCGACGGCGGGGAGCGACCAGGTCTGGTCGGGCATCTTGAAGCGCCAGGAGACGGCGCCGCTGTCGCGGTCGACGGCGTAGAGATTGAAGTTGTCGTTGGGGACGTAGAGCGCGCCGCCCGGCCCGATGGCGACGTTCCCCTCGAACCAGTTGATGAAGGCGTGGTTGGTCGCGGGATCGTCGGCCTGCATCGTCCAGACGACGTTGCCGGTCGCGGCGTCGAGCGCGCGCAGCTTGCTGTCGCCGGAGCCGAAGTAGACGCGCCCGCGATCGTCGAGCAGCCCCGAGGAGTCGATGATCTCGCCGGTGAGCAGCTTCCACGCGAGCGTGCCGTCCTCGCGCAGCGCGTAGAACGTGCGGTCGGCGGAGCCCACGTAGATCGTGCCGTCGGCGCCGACGACCGGCGAGCTGAAGATCCCCTTGCCGGTCGCGTAGCGCCACGGCTGGGCGCTGCTCGGCTGCGGCTTGGCCTCGGTGCGCCCGGTCTGCGCGGCGTTGCCGCGGAACTTCGGCCACGGGCTCCCCTTGGCGAGCGGCACGCTCGGCGCGGCCGCCGCGACGTCGGCGCCGTGGCAGCTCGTCAGCGTCGAGAGCGTGAGCAGCGCGGCGAGGCACGCGCGTCGCGCGGCGCGCGACCGAGAGAGCGTGCGCTGGGCGCGGCGGACGGCGGACGACGACATGGCCGAGGTCCTAGCCGCGTCCGCGAGGGGCGAACACCCGCGCGGCGGTCGCGCGGCCGTCACGCGCGTCGCGCCGACCTCAGGGGCGCAGCAGCACGTACAGCGCGCCTTCGCCGCCGTCGTCGCCGTGTGCGGTGGCGAACGCCGCGACGTGCTGCGACGCGCGCCCCTGCGAGAGCCACGCGGCGATCTCTCCCCGCAGCACCCCCGCGCCCGCCGGCGAGTGCTCGCCGCGGCCGTGGATGACCAGCACGTTGCGGTCGCGTCGCGCGCGCTTGTCGCGCAGGAACGCCTCGAGGGCGTCGCGCGCCTCGTCGCTCCGCTTGCCGTGCAGATCGAGGCGCGCGTCGACCGGCAGCTCGCCGCGTCGCACGCGTCGCCACGTCGATGCGTCGAGATCGAGCCTTCGCCCCTCGAGCCGTCGGCCGTCGTCGCTGACCTCGAAGCGCGCGCCCCCCTCGACGAGCAGCATCAGGTGCGTGCGCACCTCTTCGTCGGGATCGGGGCCGGTCGGCACGACCGCGCGCGCGGGCTTCTCGACCTTCGCCGTCGTCGTGACGCGGCCGCGCGTGTCCGCCCCCATCGGCACCACGCCCGACATCAGGCGACGGAAGAAGAACTCGTCGTCTTCGGTCTTGTGCATCGTCGCGAGCTCGCGGTGCTCGTCGAGCGTGAGGGTGCTCGGCCGCCGCGACGTCGCTGGCTCGGGCTTGGGCGGCGCCGGCGCGTGCTTCGGCTTGCGCGCCTGGTCGACCGCGCTGGCGACCTCCTTCGCGCGCGTGGCCTTCGCCGCGGCCTGCTTCGCCGCCTCTTCTTGCTTCTTCGCCTCCGCGAGCTTCTTCAGCTGGGCTTCCAGCGGGCGGAATTTCGTGTCCGGCTGGGCCGGCTTGGGGCTCTCTTCGTGCGACGCGCGGGGCCGTTTCTTCATCGTTCGTGCTAGGGAGTGAGGCGAGCCGCGGCTCGGTTTCGGTTCGGCGAGGAGCGTAGCAGCGTGGCGACGACGGACGAGCAGAACTCCCACACGAACGCGCGCCCGCAGCTGGTCAACGGGTACGTGGCGATGGCTTTCGACGAGCTCGCCACCCTGCTGGAGCTCCAGGGCGAGTCGCCGTTCAAGACGCGCGCCTACCGCGTCTTCGCCGATTTGCTGCGGGAGCTCCCAGAGTCGATCTCGGCCGTGCTCGCGCGCGGCCAGCTCGAGGCGCTCCCCGGCGTCGGCAAGGCGATCGCGGGCAAAGTCGAGCAGCTGGCGCGCACCGGCCAGATCGACGCGCTCGTGCGCGTGCGCACCGAGGTCCCGCCGCAGCTCATGGACCTGCTCCGCCTAGGCGGGCTCGGCCCGGCGAAGGTCCGGAGGCTGTGGCAAGACGCGGGGGTCACCTCGCTCGAGGAGTTGCGCGACGCGTGCCGCGACGGCCGCGTCGCCAAGGTCGTCGGCTTCTCTCCGAAGATGCAGGAGAAGCTCCTGCCGCTGGTCGACGCGGCGCTCGCGACCAGCCGGCACGTGCTCCTCTCGGAGGGGCTCGTGATCGCGGCCCAGCTGCTCGACGATCTCTCCCACGCGGGCGCCAAGGTCGCGCGCACCGCGGGCGCGCTCCGGCGCGGCACCGAGACCCTCGAAGAGATCGTGCTCGTGGTCGCCGGCCTCTCGCCGGTCGAAGCCGCGCGCGCGATAGGCGACGCGGGCGCCTCGGAAGCCGACGGCGTCGAGAGCGACGCGGTCGAGCGGCAGGGGCGCTACGAGATCGCCCTCGAGCCGATCGAGGCCTGGCCGCCCGCCGGCGTGCTGGCGACCCCGGCTGGCCGCGCAGGCCCGCGCATCCGGCTCCGCTGCGTGGCCGAGCTGGCCGTCGCCGAGGCGATGCTGGTCGAGACGGCCGACGCCGCCCACCTCGACGCGCTCGAGCGACGCGCGGCCGAGCGCGGCCGCACGCTCCACGAGCTCGCGGCTTCGGCGCGCGACGAGGACGAGATCTACGCCGCGCTCGACCTGCCGCGCACGCCGCCCGAGCTGCGCGAAGGGGGGCTCGTCGAGGTGCCGGAGGCGCTGCTCCCCACGCGCGGCGTCCGTGGCGTCTTCCACGTCCACACGACCTGGAGCGACGGCACCGGCTCGATCGTCGACATGGCCCGCGCCGCCCACGCGGCCGGCTTCGCCTACGTCGGGATCAGCGATCACTCTCGCGCCGCGAGCTACGCGAACGGCCTCGACGAGGCGCGCCTCGAGGAGCAGGCCGCGGCGCTCGAGCTCGCGCGTCGGGAGGTCCCCGAGGTCGTGATCCTCCACGGCGTCGAGGTCGACGTGATGGCCGACGGCTCGCTCGATCTCCCCGACGACACGCTGGCGCGGCTCGATTTCGTGGTGGCCTCGCTCCACACGTCGTTCCAGCTCGACGAGGCGACGCAGACCCAGCGGATCCTCCGTGCGGTGTCGCACCCGCTCGTGACGATCCTCGGCCACCCGACCGGCCGGCTGCTCCTCGGCCGCCCCGGCTACGGCTTCGACGTGGAGCTGGTCGCCGCTGCCGCCGCCGCGAACGGCACCTACCTCGAGATCAACGCGAGCCCGAGCCGCCTCGATCTCTCGCCGCCGCTCGCGCGTCGCGCGGCCGCCCGCGGCGCGCGCTTCTGCATCAACCCGGACGCCCACGAGACGCGCGGCTTCGGCGACGTCGCGCTCGGCGTCGCGCAGGCGCGTCGGGCGGGGCTGCGCAGCGATCAGGTCCTCAACAGCCAGGACGCGGCCACGATCGTGCAGACGCTGCGCGCGCGCAGGGCCACGGCGCGCGCGAAGCTCGGGCTCGCGAGCTAGCGCGTCACCCGCGTCACCCGCGTCACCCGCGTCACCCGCGTCACCCGCGTCACCCGCCGCCGCGTCGCGGGAATGACCGCGCGCTCCTGCGTGTCTCCCCCGAGGTCGGGCGTGGCTCGACGGCCCGGTCGTCTCTCGAACCGAGGGGATCCTTCATGGAGCAGCCATGCTCGCGTGCGGCGCGCGGCCTGCGCGTCGTCGTGCTCGCGCTGTTGGTCGCGTCGTCCGGCGCGTGCGTCGCGGCCGAGGTCGGCCTCGAGCCCGCGCCTCGATGCGCGGTCGCCTCGACTCGCTCGGCGCGCGAAGGCGTGCGCCTCACCCAGCCGCTCGCCGAGCGCTGCGGACGCGAGCCGACCGAGGCCCGGGTCGGCGCGTGTCTCGACGCCGCCGGCGTGGCCCTGGACGAGCGCGACGCGTTCGAGCGCGCGTGGCTCGATGCGCAGGCCGCGCGCGCGGCGGCCGAC
>CAIXWQ010001157.1 GCA_903923175.1 uncultured delta proteobacterium
GCGAGCAGCTCGCCGGGGCGATGTTCGCGGCGCACGGCGATCGCGCCGGGGCCGTCGCGGTGCTCGGCACTGCGGTGGAGCTGCTCGACGGGCAGTCGATGCGCGTCTGGGCGGCGGCGGCGACGCGACGGCGCGGCGAGCTGCTCGGCGCCGCGGAGGGGGCCGCGCTCGTGCGCAGCGCCGACGCGCTCCTCAGCGCGGAGGGGATCCGGAATCCGGCGCGCTGGAGCGCGATGTTCGTCCCCTTTGCCGTACCGCCGCGCTGAACCCGGGAAAGACGGCCGCGCGCGCCCCTTGGGCGCAGCGCGTCGTCGTGCTAGCCGATAGCCGCCTTGGCCCGCGCGATCCTCCTCCGCGACGTCCGCCGCCTCGACCCCGTGGCCGCCCTCGACGATCGCGTCGACGTGCTCCTGGAAGACGGGGTCATCCGCCGCGCCGGACGGGGCGCGGGAGACTCGCTCGTCGGTCAGTCCGGCGTGCAGGTCGTCGAAGGGGCCGGGCGCTGGCTGCTCCCGGGCTTCGTCGATCTGCACGTGCACTTCCGCGAGCCTGGCGAGGAGCACAAGGAGGACATCGCCTCCGGGCTGCGCGCCGCCGTCGCGGGGGGCTTCGTCGCCGTCTGCGCGATGGCGAACACCAAGCCGGTCAACGACGTGCGCGCCATCACCGAGATGATGGTCGCGCGCGGCAGGGAGGCCGCGCTCGCGCGGCTGCACCCGATCGGCGCGGTCACCAAGGGGCTGCTCGGGCAGGAGCTCACCGAGGTCGCCGATCTGCGCGACGCGGGCGCGGTCGCCATCTCCGACGACGGCCGCTGCGTCACCAACAGCCTCGTGATGCGCCGCGCGCTCGAGTACGCGCGCACCTTCGACGTGCCGGTCATCCAGCACGCCGAGGACCACGCGCTCACCGAGGGCGCCGACATGCACGAGGGCGCGGTCTCCACGCGCCTCGGCCTGCGCGGCTGGCCGCGCACCGCCGAAGACATCATCATCGCGCGCGACTGCATCCTCGCGGAGGCGGCGAGGGCCCGCTACCACGTGGCGCACCTCTCCACGAAGGGGGCCGCGCGCCTCGTCGCCGAGGCCAAGGGGCGCGGCATCGCGGTCACCGCCGAGGTCACGCCGCACCACCTGCTGCTCACCGACGAGGCGATCGCCGAGGGGTTCGGTTACCGCACCGCGTGCAAGGTGAACCCGCCGCTGCGCGAGGCCGAGGACGTCGCCGCGCTGCGCCGGGCGCTCGCCGATGGCACCATCGACGCCATCGCGACCGACCACGCGCCTCACCACGCGACCGACAAGGAGGTCGAGTTCTCCGCGGCGCGCCCCGGCATGATCGGCCTCGAGATCTGCGTGCCGCTGCTGCTCGACCTGGTGCGCACCGGCGAGCTGCCGCTGATGCGCCTGGTGTACGCGCTGACCGCGGGCCCCGCGAAGGTCGTCGGGATCGACGTCCCGCGCGCCATCGAGGGTGCGCGCGCCGATCTGGTGCTGATCGAGCCCGAGGCGACCTTCCGCATCGAGCGCGCCACGCTCGCGAGCAAGTCGACCAACACTCCGTTCCTCGGCCGCGAGGTGCGCGGCGCCGTCGACGCGACCTTCGTCGGCGGCCGCCTCGTGCACGTGCGGCACGGCTCGCACGGCCTGCACGGGATCTCGAACTCGTGAACGGCCCCTCTCAACGACCCCGACCCCCCTCGAGGCGATCCACGTGAGCGAAGCGCGCGCGATCCTGGCACTGGCCGACGGCAGGCACTTCGTGGGGCACGCGCTCGGCGCGCGCGGCACCACCACCGGCGAGGTCGTCTTCACGACGGCGATGTCGGGCTACCAAGAGGTGCTCACCGATCCGTCGTACGCCGGCCAGATCGTGACGATGACGGCGCCGCAGATCGGCAACACCGGCATCAACGGCGAGGACGGCGAGGACGAGCGGCCCAGGCTCGCGGGGTTCATCGTCCGCGAGGCGAGCCCCGCGGTCTCTTCCTGGCGCGCCGACGAGTCGCTCGAGGCCTACCTGCAGCGGCACGGCATCGTCGGGATCCAGGGGATCGACACCCGCACGCTCACGCGCCACCTGCGCGATCTCGGCGCGCAGAACGGCGCGATCGGCGTCGTCGACGACGTGAACGACGCGACGATCGCCGCGCTCGTCCGCAAGGCGAAGGAGGCCCCCTCGATGGTCGGCCTCGACCTCGCGACCGGCGTCTCCACCAAGGAGCCGTACGTGTGGCGCGAGGGGACGGGCCGCTGGCACCCGAGCGCGCCGGGCGCGACGCTCGCGAAGACGCTCGACAAGCGCGTGGTCGCGCTCGATTTCGGCCTCAAGCGCAACATCCTGCGCTGCCTCGTCGACGCCGGCTGCGAGGTCACGGTCGTCCCTGCGAAGACGACCGCCGCCGAGATCCTCGCGCTCGCCCCGGACGGCGTCTTCCTCTCCAACGGCCCAGGCGATCCGGCGCCGCTCGAGTACGCCGTCGACACGCTGCGCGCGCTGCTCGGCAAGAAGCCCATCTTCGGCATCTGCCTCGGGCACCAGCTGCTGGGCCGCGCGTTCGGCGCGACGACCTCGAAGCTGCGCTTCGGTCACCGCGGCGTGAACCAGCCGGTGCGCGACCTGACCACCGGCAACATCGAGATCACCACGCAGAACCACGGCTTCATCGTCGACGAGGCCTCGCTCGGCCAGGACGCCCGCGTGACGCACGTGCACCTCAACGACGGCACCTGCGAGGGGATCGCGCACCAGACGCTGCCGGCGTTCTCGGTCCAGTACCACCCCGAGAGCGCGGCCGGGCCGCACGACTCGCTCTACCTGTTCCGACGCTTCGTCGACATGATCGAAGCGCGGGGCTGAGCGAGGCGCCGAGCTCGGCGCCAGGCAGCTCGCCGCGGTCGGCGCAACGAGCGCGGCCATCGTGCCGCTCCGCGCTCGCGTCGCTCGCTTCACGCATTCGACGACTCGGTCCGTGGGGCTCGTCGCGCTGCTGACCACGCTCTGCGCCGCGGCCTGCGCCAACCGCGCGCCTGCGACTCGGAGGTCGTGACCGCGCTGACGGCGACCTACGCGCTCGTGCACGGCGACGATCACCCCGACGTCGCGCGGGCGTTCGCGGTTCGACTTCGCGAAGAGCGCGCGCGCCGTGGGCTCGACGCGATGGAGGCGCTGCACCTCCCGGCCGTCGACGCGAGCGCGCGCTCGATCGCGAAGGTGGGGGTGGAGCCGCTCGTCGCGGCGCGGCGCGTGGGCGACGCGGTGCTCGCCGAGACGCGCCGCACGACGCACATGCTCGCCGTGTCGCCGGTCGATCCGGCCGCGACGCCGATCCCGCCCGCGCTGCTCGTCGCGAAGGCCGACGCGTTCGCGGTCGCGGTCGGGCACCGCAAGGTCCCGGGGGCCGCGCGGGCCGAGCTCGTGGTCATCTGGGCGTGGGTGAACGAGTGACGCTCCGAGGCTCGCGGCGCGCCTCGTCGCGGACGGAGGAGGTCGCCGGATCGGACCCGGGCGGTCGCCGCGCCGGCCGATCGCGGCCCGCC
>CAIXWQ010001158.1 GCA_903923175.1 uncultured delta proteobacterium
GCGCGCCGCAGCCGGACACGCCGGCGCGCATCGCTTCGCGCGGCGTGACGGCGGCGCCGCCGAGCTCCGGGGAGCGCGCGGCGCGGGTGGCGCTCGCGACGCCGCCGGCTCACCCCGGGACGCGGGCGCGCCCGCGGGCTCGACTACAATCGCGAGCGATGAACCGGTTCGCCTTCGAGGAGCTCTCCGACGATCTCCCGCGCCCGCCGCTCTCGGCGCTCCGACTCTTCTGCTGGAGCGGGGCGTACCTCTCGACGCGCGGTTGGACGGCGCTGCGCCCGGAGCTGCGCGAGGCGATGGCCGCCGAGGGGGCGCAGACCGAGCCCGCCGAGCGCGTGTCGCGCGCGCTGCTCTCGCAGGCCTCCGCGCGCGAGATCCAGATCCGGCACTCGAACCCCGGGTTCGAGCGTCACCCGGCGCCGGAGCTGCACGCCTCGCTCGGGCTGCCGCGCCCGTTCTCGGCGGCCGACTGGGGTGCGCTGCCGGGGCTCGCGCGCTTCGTGCTGAACTCGCTGGCGACCAACCCGCGCCTGCTCTTCCGCGCCTACGAAGAGATCCGCGCCGCGGCCATCGCGAGCTCGAAGCTCCCGCGCTCGCAGTTCTACGGCCCGCTCGCGAGCGCGGAGGTCCGGCTCGGCGGCGCGGGGGAGACGCGCGCGGAGCTGCTGCCGCTGCTCGAGAGCCACGCGCTGCTCGACGGACGCGGCTTCGTGCTCGCCCGCGCCTCGGGCCTGCGCGCCGCGCGTCGGGTGCACGAGCTGCTCGACGTGCACTCGGAGCGGCCGTGCGGCGCGCTCGAGCTCGACGCCCGCGTCGACGGCGCGCGCGGCACCGTGCTCTGGCAGGCCCACGCGAGCGCGTGGACCGGCGAGTTCCACCCCGCCGCCTCGCTCCTCGCCGCGACGACCGCGGCCACCGCCCTGCTCGACATGATCATCGACGTGGATCCGAAGGCGACCGTGCAGGCCGCGCAGATCTCCTCCGACGCGTGGCGCGTCGGCCCCGACGAGGCCGAGGAGTCGACGCTCTACTACGCGCCGAGCGTGTAGGGCGACGGCTCCTCGCAGCCCGCGCCTATTTCGTCGGATCGCTCACGCGCCCGGCGAAGAGCGTCGTGCCGGTCGGCTCGTCGACGATCGCGAAGAAGAACGGCCGGTCGGCGTGGAACGTCACGTCGGACTGCGGGAGCGCGAGCTTGTCGCTCACGACCACCGCGGTCGCCGCCGCCGCCTCGACCCCCTTGTCGTCGAGCCCCACCATCGCCTCGTGGAAGACGCCGCTCACGTAGAGCTGGCCGCCCGTGGAGCCGAGCCCGGTGAGATCGGCGAGGTTCCGGTCGAACGCGGCCTTCATGCCCATCGCTTTCAGCGCTTCGATCAGGCTCTTCGACGGCGTCGTGAAGCGGAACTTCGGCAGCGCCAGATCGACGGTCTTCCACTGCGTGCCGGTGCGGATCGCGCCGAGCTTCGCCGCGGTGAGCCCGCTCTCGAACGCGTGCAGATCGCCCGCCTTCGGCAGCGCGAAGAGCATCGAGATCTTGCCGCCTTCGAGCGGCACGCGCACCACCTGGACGTCCGCGTCCTCGTACCAGCCGGCCCCCTCGAAGGCGTTGGACTCGTAGAGGACGTCGACCTTGCCGCCCCCGGCGAGCGTGAAGGGCGCGGGTTTGGTCGCCGCGACGAGCGGCTGCGCCCACGGCAGCTTCAGGTGCAGCGCGTTCACCAGCACGAGCACGGTCTCCGAGTCGATCGACTGCGGGGGGAGCAGGTCCTGGATGCGCGCCTGCGTCTCGTCGCTCACCCACTGGTTGATGGCGAGCCGCTCGCCGTCGGGCGCGCCGACGAAGTCCGCGAGGGTCACCCCCGCGCCGTAGTCCACGGCCATCGTGTCGAGGAACGCCGACTCGAAGTGCATGCGCTGGTCGGCCCACAGCGAGTTGACGACATGCAGCCGGAAGTCGGCCGGGTCGGGGGCCGGCGCGTCGGGGTTGTCCTTGGCCTGCTGCCGCGCCGCCGCGAGCGCGTCGTCCGCGCGGGTCGCGAGCGCGAGGGTCGTCCAGTCGTACGCCTTGGCGACGCGCGCCTGCGGCATCGTCCAGTGCAGCGCCTGCGCCATCTCCGTCGCGGTCGTGCCCTTCGCGCCCGCGTAGAGCATGGACAGCGCCACGCCGACGCTGAACGGCGAGTAGGCGAGGTTGCCGTCGACCGGCAGCTGCCCGAGCAGCGCGGTCGTCAGCGCGTCGCTGCCGTCGGCGAGCGCCTGCTGCTCCGCTGCGGAGAGCGCCGGCGCCGCGTCGCGGGCGAGCGCCGAGCGCGCCTCGGCGTGCCCCGCAGGCCC
>CAIXWQ010001159.1 GCA_903923175.1 uncultured delta proteobacterium
CCGCGCGCGACGATCGCGTCGCTCAGGTGGCTTCCGATGAAGCCCGCGCCGCCGATGATCGCGGCCTTCACGGGCGCCCACCGCGCCCGGCCGCGGACCCGCGCGGCCGCGAGGCGCGCCTGCGCCGGCCGCGTCGCCGCGAAGCGTTCGAGGCGTGGCGCGTGAGCGGTGCGGCGTCGAGCAAGGCGCGGCCTGTCTAGCGCTCCCCACGCCAAGACGCCACGGCCGGGCCACGTCGCGCTCGCGGGGCGCTCGAGGGGCCGTGCGCGCCGAGGCGCGCGAGGCCGCGAGCCGCGGTGAGGAGCGAGGGGCGAGGAGCGAGGGGCGAGGAGCGAGGGGCGAGGGGCCTGCGAGGCGGCGTTCGCGGCTCGGCCCGCCGCGCGCTTCACGGCGCCCCTACACGCCGATAGAGCCACCAGTCGCCGCGACGCGCGAGCAGCCGGATGGTCGGATCGACCTCGAAGAGCTCGTCGGGGCTGACGGGGGCGCGCACGAGGAACCAGTCGAAGAACTTGCCGCGCGTCGCCACGTCGAAGCGGCGCGGAGCCCATTCGAAGTGCGCCGGCGTCGGTGGCGGCACGTCACGGGAGCGCGGATCGTAGGGGCGGAAGCGAATCGGCGAGGCGTTCCAGGCGAAGAAGTGGAAGCTCAGCCAGCCGCCCTTCTCGGCCTGCACCCAGGCGGGCATGTGCACGAACGGCGAGCGCGTCAGGTTCGCCCCGCGATGATCGTAGATCATGTAGCCGAGGCGCGGCGCCTGCGGCAGCGCCTCGACGAGCTCGGCGAAGCCGGCGTTGTCCTTCTCGAACTGATCGAAGCTCTCGGCGACGAAGAGCGCCTGGCTCATCGTCGCGAAGGCGACGGCCCCGAGCAGCGGCCAGCGAAGCGCGGCGCGCCGCGGCAGATCGGGCACGAGCGCCAGCGCGAGGATGCACGCCGCGACCCCCTCCCGCGGGTAGATGCACCACCAGACCCCCAGATCCATCGGCAGCGTGAAGTAGCCGACGAGACAGGCGGCGACGCAGCAGAGTACGGCGAGGTGAGCCCCGCCATGAAACAGCCAGTCTCGGCGCGTCCAGTCCCGGAAGCGTCGCTGGAAGCCGAAGAACGCGAGGCAGGTCAGCGCCACGCAGCCGAGGATGAGCGCGGCGCGCGCCGCGAGCCCGCGCTCCTCCGGCCCGACGAACCCGCCGAAGAGATGCCCCTTCAGCTCCGCGAGGCGCTCCCAGTGGAGCGCGAGCTTGAAGCCCCCCTGCCCCAATCCCCCCTTGTCACGGACCAGCAGCCAGAGCGCGAAGAGCGCGAGCGACGGAGCGAGCGGGAGCAACAGGGGCCGAAATCGCCCCGTCGACGGATAGAGCACCAGCCCGGTGCCGAGCACCGCCGCGACCGCGTACGGATACCTGAAGACGTGGGTCGCGAAGACCATCACGAGCGTCACGGCGAGCCAGACGCGGCGCCCGCGCGTGGGCGCGTCCACGACGAGCAGCGCGAGGCCGATCGTCGCCGCGAAGAGCCCGATGGCCGCGACGAAGTTGATGAAGCCCCAGTGGGTCAGCGTGTTCCAGACCAGGAACAGCCCGAAGAGGCCGAGGTACGGGCTCTTCTTCATCCCGTGGAAGAGCACCGCGAGCCCGCCGGGGACCGCCGCGAGGCAGACGATCGTCGCGAGCTTGGTCGCCGTCACGACCGGCACGAAGAGCGCGAAGAAGGCTCCGAGCCCGTACAGCGTCCAGTAAGGCACCTTCAGGAACTCGAGCGAGAACTGCTCCTTGAAGTGCCACGCAGGGTCCGGGTAGTGCCGCAGAATCGAGATGCCGGTCGCGTGGAACGGCAGATCGGTGAGCGGCGGGTACCTTGCAATCAGCAGCGGATAGCCGATGACGTACAGCGTGACGAGCAGCGCGCCGAGCAGCATGGACGTCTCGAGCGGCGCGGCGCGCGCCCGGCGGAGGGGCTCGGTCACGAGCCACCTCGCGCGCGCGGCGAAGCTCACGAGGCGCTCCGCCCGTCGGCGAGCGCGCCGGCGAGCGAGGGCCCCGCGCGCCGCGCGCTCCCTGCGCGCCGAGCCTCGTCGACGGCTGCCGCGACCGTTGCCATTCGGCAAAGGGATACCAGATCAGCGTGGAGACGCGCGGCGCGACGTCGAAGGGCGCCTCGCTCACCCCGCTCCGGAGTGCTAAGCAGGTCCCCCACCGTGCGTCCGGCCGTCGAGCTCTCCGTCCTCGCGTCCGCCTACAACGAGGCGGCGAACCTGGAGGAGCTCGCGCGCCGGGTGACGCTCACCTTCGCTACCGGGCACCTCGTCGGAGAGCTGATCCTCGTCGACGACGGCTCGACGGACGAGACGGCCGAAGCCATCCGCGCGCTCGAGCGGCGCTACCCGGCGGTCGTGGTCGGCGCGTTCCACGCACGAAATCTCGGCATCGCGGCGGGGTGGCGCACCGGCCTGCGCGCGGCGCGAGGGCGCGACGTCTGCGTCATCGACTCGGATCTGCAGTATCGCCCCGAGGACATCCTCCGGCTGTGGCGCGTGCTGCGCGCCGAGAGCGTGGATGTCGTGCAGGGCGCGCGGAGCCGGGACGCCCGGGCCAAGGACGCCCGCTACTACCTGAGCCGCGGCTTCAACGCGATGCTGAATGCCACTTTCGGCATGCGGCTGCACGACAACAAGTCGGGGTTCGTGGTCGCTCCGCGCGAGGTCTTCGAGGACCTGCTGCGCCACCGGGGCGGCTACCACTATTGGCAGTCCTTCATCATGGTCGCGGCGCACGCGCGCGGGTATACGTACCAGGAAGTCGACTGCCCATTCGAGCCGCGTCGGCGAGGCGAGAGCTTCCTCGCGAACCAGGCATTGCGGGCCTCGCTGCGCTCGCTCGTCGATCTGGCGAGGGGCGCGTGGGAGTACAGGCTTCGCGGCGCCCCCCTGCGACACCAGCGCCACGCGGCCGAGGTGCTTCGCGCGGCGCCCGCCGCCGCCGCTGCGACCTCGGCCTCTGCGCACGCGGCGCACCCAGCGCACCCGGCGCGCTGGCGCGCCTACCTGACCACGTTCGACCAGACCCACTGGATGATCACCCGCGACGTGGAGCGGCACGTCGAGTCGCTCCGAGCGACCCAGTGGCTCTCGCCGTCCGCGCTCCGCTCGCTCCAGGACGAGAAGCTCGCGCGGCTCGTCCGGCACGCGTACCGGAACGTCCCCTACTACCGGGCCCGCATGCAGGCGCTCGGCCTCACGCCCGCCGACGTCCGCGGCCAGCGTGACCTCCATAAGCTCCCCTTCCTCACCAAGGCTCACGTCCGCGAGCACCAGCGCGCCGGCATCCTCTCCGTCGACCACGATCCGAGCCAGGTGCTCCGCATCGCGACGTCGGGGAGCACCGGCGAGCCGCTGGTCTGCTTCGCCGACCGCGCGCAGCTCGAATTCCGGTGGGCCGCGACGCTGCGCTCCCAGGAGTGGACGGGGTATCGCTTCGGCGATCCGACCGTGCGGCTCTGGCACCAGACGATCGGAATGACCCGGTCGCAGGCGCTGCGTGAGCGCGCCGACGCGCTGCTGTCCAACCGCAAGCAGATCCCGGTCTTCGAGATGAGCGCCGCGCGCCTCGGCGGCATGATCCGAGCGCTGACCGAGCATCGCCCGGTGCTGATCGACGGCTACGCCGAGGCGCTCGATCTGCTCGCGCGCCACGTCGCCGCGCGCGGCCCGCTCGGGCTCACGCCGCTCGGCGTGATGTCGAGCGCGCAGACGCTGCCCCGCCAGAGCCGCGAGATCATCGAGCGCGCGTTCGGCTGCCGGGTGTTCGACAAGTACGGGAGCCGCGAGTTCAGCGGCGTCGCGTACGAGTGCGAGGCGCACGCGGGGCACCACGTCGTGTCGGAGGGGTACATCGTCGAGATCCTCGTCGACGGCCGCCCCGCGGCGCCGGGGGAGACCGGCGAGATCTTCATCACCGATCTCAACAACGAGTGCATGCCGTTCCTCCGCTATCGCATCGGCGATCTCGCCGTCGCGATGGCCGACGAGCCGTGCCCGTGCGGGCGCGGCCTGCCGCGCATCGGCGAGATCGAGGGGCGCGTGCAGTCGATCATCCAGGGGACCGAGGGGCGCTACCTGCCCGGCACCTTCTTCGCCCACTGCCTGAAGGAGTACGAGCACGCCATCCGGCACTTTCAGGTCGTGCAGGACGAGCCCGGCGCCCTGCGCCTCGCGATCGTGAAGGGGGAGCGCTATTCCACGGACGCGCTCAAGGAGGTCGAGGCGACGTTCCGACGCCACCTCGGCGCCGGGCTGCGCATCGACGTCGCGTTCGTCGAGGGGATCGAGCTGATCCGCACCGGCAAGCGACTCGCCTGCGTGTCGCGGGTGCCGATCGATTTCCAGCGTCGCGCCGCGGACGCCTCGCCGCCTCTCGTGCGCGGAGGCCCCGGCGCGGAGAGCCCGGATGGTCACGCCTGAGACCCCGGCCGCCGGCGCGCGGCTCGTCGTCACGGGCTCCGAGGGCTTCGCCGGTCGGCACGTGCGCGCGGCCATCGAGCGGCGCGGCGGCGTGACGATCGGCGTCGATCGCCCCGGAACGGGGGCCGAAATCGAGCTCGACCTCGCGGCGCCGGACTTCGACCCCGCGGAGCTCTGGGCGCGCGTCGGCGGGGAGGTGACGTCGGTCGTGTCGATGGCGGCGAACATCTCGAGGAGCTCGAGCGTCGACGCGGCGGCCCGTCGCAACCTGCGGCTGATCGCCGAAGCGCCGGTGCGGCTGATCGAAGAGGGGGTCTCGCGGGGAGCCTGCGCGCACCTGGTGTGCTGCTCCAGCTACAAGGTCTTCGGGCCGCAGCGAACACCGCTCCTCGACGCGGCGACCCACCCGCGCAGGCCCGATCCGCACTCCTATGGGGCCGCGAAGGCGCTCGGCGAACGCTTCCTCGCCCTCGCCGCGCCGCGGGCGGGCTTCCGCTACGCGGTCCTCTACCCGACGTGCATCTACGGTCCCGGCCAGCACCGGCAGAATGCCATTCCCACGTTCCTCTCGGCCGCGCTGGCTGGAGAGCGTCCGCTCGTCCTCGGCGGCGGGCTGAGCGTGCGCGACGACGTGTTCGTGGCCGACCTCGCCGAGCTGCTGGTCGAGGCGGCCCTGCAGCGTGCGACCGGCTCGTACCACGCAGCCGGGGAGCGCCCGCGGACCGTGCTCGAGGTCGCCGAGGCCTGCTGCGCGGCGGTGCTGGCGACCGCGGGCGGCGAGGCGCTGGCCCCGCAGGTCGCCCCCGAGCGCGAGGCGAAATGGTGGCTCGATCAGCGGTTCGATCTCGAGCCGACGCGC
>CAIXWQ010001160.1 GCA_903923175.1 uncultured delta proteobacterium
CTGCCCAAAGACACGCAGGCGCTCTGCACGTACGCGCGCCGGGCCGGCGCCCCGCTGACCGTGCTCGAGTCGGTCGTGAAGGCGAACGCACGGCATCGAGCGCTCGGCTCCTCGCCGAGCGCGATCGCGAAGGCCCCGGGGACGACCTCGCCCCAAGCGGCCCCGGGAGCGGCGTCGGGCGAGCCTCCCGCGAGCTCACGAGCGTAGGGCGGGCGAGCGCGGGCGCGGCCGACGCGGAGGCTCGCGGTCGGCACGGGCGGTCGCGCGCGCAGGGCGGCGCGGGCTCATCGCGGGGCCTCGGCGGTGCGATACGACGCGTACCGGGACGCGATCCCTCGCGCCAGGGAGAACGCCGGCTCGAAGCCGAGCTCCGCGCGCGCGCGCTCGACGACCATGCGAAGCGCGTGGCGCGGCGCCGCTCCCCCGCGAAACCGAGGCGCGCCACCGCCTCCAGCGAGGTGGAGGACCGTGCGCGCGATCTCGCCGAGCGACGCGGGCGCCGTCGGTCCGACGTTGAAGACCCCCTCGGCCGTCGACGCTACCGCGAGCGCCACGGCACGGGCCGCGTCCTCGACGTGGAGCAGCGAGACGAGATCGCCCTCGGCGCCGTCGAGCGTCAGGGGCAGTCCGCGGTGCGCGGCCTCGATCGCCGCGTCGATCGGCGTGTCCACCGCCGCGTCGATCTCCGCGTCGATCTCCGCGTCGATCGCGCGGTCGATCGGTGCGTCCGAGCGCACGTGCGGACCGTAGACCGTCGCGCAACGGAGCGAGACCACGCGGGTCCCTTGCTCGGCCGCGAAGGCGAACAGGTGGTCCTCGGCGGCGAGCTTGGTCGCGCCGTAGTCGGTGGTCGGGGCCGTCGGCGCGCTCTCGTCGACCGGCGTCGGCGAGCCGCCGTACACCTCGTGGGAAGACGCGAGGACGAGCGCGGCGACCCCGCGCCGCGCGCCGTCGAGCAGGCGCATCGTCGCGTAGACGTTCGCCTCGAGCAGGCGTCGGCGTGCCTCGACCGCGGAGCTCGCTCCGCGCTGCGCCGCGCACGCCTCGAGCTCGGCCAGGTGGACCACGGTCGTCTCGGGCGTGAGCGCCGCCGCGAGCCCGTCGCCTTCGCGCGCCCCGCGCGCGTCGAGGCCGACGACTTCGTGTCCGTCTCGAATCAACGACGCCACGACGAGGCGTCCGAGCCGCGAGCCCGCGCCGGTGACCGCGACCCTCATCGACCCCTCACGAAGCGCGGCGTGTCGGCCGGCGCTCCGGCGCGCAGCCACGCGGCCTCGGCGCAGAGGCCATCGTGCAGGCTCGTCGGCGCGTAGCCGAACCCATGGCGGGTCGGCTCGAGATCGAACCGCTGATCGAGCCACCATTTCGCCTCGCGCTCGAGGGCGACCTGCGGGGTCAGCGCCTCGCCGCCCGCGGTCGCCAGCACCGCCGCGCAGCAGCGCTCGGCGACCTCGAGCACGGTCCGTGGGCGCTCACCGGCCGCGTGGTACGAGCCCGTCGCGCCACGCAGCGCAGCCTCGACCAGCAGCTCGGCGAGGTCGGCCACGAACACGTCGTCGCGCACGCTCAGCCCGCCGCCGAGGACGAGCGGACGCTCGCCGGCCAGCGCGCCCGAGAGGAACGTGGGAATGGCATTCAGCCGGTGCTGGCCGGGACCGTAGATGCACGTCGGGTGGAGGACCGCGTAGCGGAAGCCCGCCCGTGGCGCGGCGATGGCGAGGAGGCGTTCGCCGAGCGCCTTCGCGGCACCATACGAGTGCGGATCGGGTCTGCGCGGGTGGGTCGCCGCGTCGAGGAGCGGTGTTCGCTGCGGCCCGAAGACCTTGTAGCTGGAGCAGTAGACCAGGTGCGCGCAGGCTCCCCGCGAGACCCCCTCTTCGATCAGCCGCACCGGCGCCTCGGCGATCAGCCGCAGGTTGCGACGGGCCGCCGCGTCGACGCTCGAGCTCCTCGAGATGTTCGCCGCCATCGACACGACCGACGTCACCTCCCCGCCGACGCGC
>CAIXWQ010001161.1 GCA_903923175.1 uncultured delta proteobacterium
CGCGCCGCCGCACGCGCCGCGCAGGCCAGGCACGCACCGCGCGTCCCGCGGGCTCCTAGAGGGATTGCTCGATGGTGCACGCAGTCCCCCCCCCCGGCGGACGGAGTGCACCATCGACAAATTCTCGTGGAAAAAGGAAAAGGGGAGCGTCTTTCGACACTCCCCTTTTCAGTTGGCGACCCCACCGGGAATTGAACCCGGGTTACCGGCGTGAGAGGCCGATGTCCTAACCGCTAGACGATGGGGCCAGCGTGACCGTCGCCGCGTCGTTCTCACTCGACGTAGCGCCTCGGGCCGAACCCCGAGGAGGACGCGCAGACTAGTCGCGGCGCGCTCGGCGTCAAGCAACTAAATCGCGGTGCGCGATCAAGGGTGCGAAGCGTCGAAGAACGCCTCGATTTGCCCGTCGGAGCACGCCACCGCGAGCTGCCCTCCGCCGAGGGGGACGACGCCGACGACCGTGGCCGCGAGGCCGCTGCAGCGCGGGAAGAACCGCGAGGCGGGCTCGCCCGGGCGCGCGATGGCGAGCCCCTCCGAGGCGCCGAAGAGCACCGCGCCGTCGTCGGCGACCAGCGGCGAGACCTCGCCGATCGCGCCGATGAGGAAGCCGGTCTCGCGCCCGAAATTGACCGACGCCGCGGCGCCGGGGACGTCGATGGGGCCGTACTCGCCGCCCCCCGCGCTGGTGCCGAAGAGCGCGCCGCCTGCGCTCACCACCGCGAGATCGCCGCGCGCGCCGACCGCCGCGCTCGTGCGGTACGAGAGCGCACCGCGGCCGAGGATCGCGCTGCGCACGCCGGTGCCGAGGTCGATCTGCTCGACGCCGGTGTCGGTCGCGCAGATGGCCCGCTCGCGGCGCCCGCCCGCGCGCGGGGCCTCGTCGCCGTCGAGGATGGGGCCGCCGTTGCAGCCGCCGCTGGCGCCGCTGCCGTAGCCGCCCGAGGTCGCCGATGCGCCGAAGGTGCCGATCTGCTTCGGGACGCGCCCGGCGCGCCAGGCGAACAGCTCGCCCGCCGGCGTCACGCCGACCAGCTCGCCGTTCGCGCGCGCCGCGATGGGGCCGGTGAACGAGAGGCGCGTGCGCCCGAGCTCGTTGCCCGACGCGTCGAGCTCGATGAGATCGCCGCTCCGCGCGACGCCGAAGCCGCCGGTGGGCAGGGGGACCATCGACGCGCGCATGATGGTCGCGAGCTCGGCGCGCAGGTCGGTCTTGAAGCGCTGGGTGCCGGCGCCGTCGAGGCCGTACAGCGAGCCCTTCTGCGTGAGCAGCACCCGCACGCCGCTCGCGAGCGCGATCGGGCCGGTCGCCGGCGACTCGTTGGCGAGCTCGAGCTTGTTCCAGGCGAGCTGCCCCGCCGGGCTGATCTCGACCACCACCGTCGCGCCGCCGTTGGTCCCGGCCGCGAAGACGGTCCCCTCGGCCGGGGAGATCGGCGCGTATTCGAGGCGCGTCGCCGGCACGCGCGCGGCCCAGCGCACGCGCGGATCGCGCGGCAGGCTGGCGATGCGGCCGTTGTGCTGCGGGTTCGCGCGCTCGGCGGGCGCGGCGCCCGCGCCGGTGCCGATCGCGACCGTCTTGGCGATGGTCGGATCGACGACCTCCGCGCGGGGCGCGCCCTGGAAGAAGAGGCTCGCCGCCCCGAACGCGAGCGCGACCCCGGAGAGCGAAGCGACGACCGACGCGGCGGGCTTCGGCGTGGTCTCCGAGAGGCGAGCGAGCAGGTCGCGCATGGCGACCAGCTTACACGTCGTCGCCCGCCGCGCCGCCCTTGCCGAGGGTGCCGCCCGCCGCGGCCAGCAGGTAGGCCTCGATGAACGGATCGAGATCGCCGTCGAGGACGGCGTCGGTGTTGCCGGACTGCCAGCCCGAGCGGTGATCCTTCACCATCCGGTACGGCTGCAGCACGTAGCTGCGGATCTGGCTCCCCCAGGCGATCTGGCTCTTGGTCGCGTTGTAGGCCGCGAACTCCGCCTCGCGCTTCTGCAGCTCGAGGTCGTAGAGCTTCGCCTTCAACATCTTGCGCGCCGTCATGCGGTTCTGGAGCTGCGAGCGCTCCGCCCGGCAGACGATGACGATGCCGCTCGGGATGTGCTTCATCCGGACGGCCGTCTCGACCTTGTTGACGTTCTGCCCGCCCTTGCCGCCGGCGCGCATCGTCGTGGTCTCGAGGTCCTCGTCCTTGATGACGATGTCGATGTCGTCCTCGATGTCGGGCGTGATCTCGACCGCGGCGAACGCCGTCTGCCGGCGTGCGTTGGCGTCGAACGGGCTGATTCGCACCAGCCGGTGCACGCCGTGCTCGCTGCGCAGGAAGCCGTAGGCGTACGGGCCCGTGACGGTGAAGGCGGCGCCGTCGATGCCGGCCTCCTCGCCCTCCTGGAAGTCGACCACCTCGGTCTTCCAGCCGCGGCGCTCGCAGAAGCGCAGGAGCATGCGCAGCAGCATCTGCGCCCAGTCCTTCGCGTCGGTGCCGCCGGTGCCGGGGTGGATCTGCACGATCGCGTTGGCGCGATCGGCCTTGCCGCCGAGCATGCGCTTCAGCTCGAGCTCGCGGACGCGGGCCTCGAGCAGCGCCATGTGCGTCACGACCTCGTGCTCGGCCTTCTCGGCCTCCACGCCGCCCTCTTCGGCGCCGAGCTCGAGCAAGGTGAAGTCGTCCTCGAACTCGCGGTCGAGCTTCGTGACGCTGTTGATCTTCTCCTCGGCGTCCGCGCGTTCGCGCAGCAGCGCTTGGGCCTTGGCCGGATCGTCCCAGAAGTTGGGCGCGCCGGCGCGGTCGTTCAGCTGATCGAGCTTTCGACGCAGGGTAGGGACGTCAAAGATGCCCCCTTAGCGTCGTAAGGCGCTGTTGAAGGGCCGAAAGTTTCTCACGCGTCTCCGCGATCATGCTCGCTCTCTAGCACGAGCGCAGGGGGCGTTCCCAGGGGGATTCGGCGCGGATCCGGCGCGAAACGCGCCTCGGCGCGTCGTTCGGACGCCGACGCTCCCTCTGCTACGCTCGAAGCCTGCCGATGCGCCGCCGCTCCACGCCCACGCTCACGCTCTCGCTCGCCGCGCTGGTGCTCGCCACGGCCGCCTCTGCCGTGGCCGCCCCCGGCCAGATCGCGGTCACGCCGAAGTCGATCGTGCTGAAGGCCCCCGAGTGCGCGCCGCTCTTCAAGGGGGCCGGCGGCGCCGACGCGTCGACCAGCAACCTCTGGGAGTCGGCCAAGATGCCGTCGCTCCGCGCGCACTGCGATCTGCTGCAGCTCGGCGTGCGCGCGTTCCGCGAGGGGCGCTTCACCGACGCGCTCGCCTTCGCCGCCCGCGCCGACGCCGAGCCGAAGGATCAGCCCGGCCCGTGGGTCATCCGCGGCGAGGCCTACGCCCGCTGGGGGAACGCCGAGGAGGCCGTGAAGGCCTTCGACAAGGCGAAGGCCATCCACCCGCGCGCGCTCGACGACGCCGAGGCGCTCGACGACTACGGCGCGGTGCTCGTGCGCCTCAAGCGCGCCGAGGACGCCCGCAAGACGTACCGCGCGCTGCTTCCGCGCGCGTCCGGGGCGTCGGGGCTGTGCCCGTTCGGCGGCGACTGCGACGCGGCCGCGCTCGCGTACGTGACGGCGGGCGAGCTCGCGATCGAGACCCCGGCCTCGCTCGAGGAGGCGATCGCCATCCTGCGCGAGGCGCGCGCGCACGGCGGCGCCTCGACCGACGTGCGCCGCACCGCGGTCATGGCGCTCGCGCTGGCGCTCGATCGGCGCGGCGACGCCGATCAGGCGCGCGAGCTGGTGGCGAAGATCTTCGCGACCGAGGTCCCGCCCGAGATCAAGGTCCGCTTCATCGCCCCCGAGGAGGCGACGGCGATGCGCGCGCTCGCGCTCGAGGCGAACGATCCCGCGCTCGCGCTGGAGCAGTGGAAGGCCTACCTCGCGCAGGGCGGCGACAAGCGCGCCTGGGCCGCGCATGCCAAGGGGCACGTCGCGAAGCTCGAGAAGGCGCCGAAGAAGGCGCCGTGAACTCGCGCGGCCGGCGCGGCTCGCGTGCATGCGCGCGGCGCCGGGCGCTCCCGTTCTCGTTCTCGCTCGCGCTCTGCCTCGGCGGGCTCGTCGCGCCCGGCACGGTCGCGCAGGCGGCGCCCGCGTCGGTGTGGCAGCGCGCCGAGCGGGCCGCGCGCGGCGAGGATCCGGGCGCGCTCTCGCGCGGCTACCATCAGGCGCTGCGGCTCGAGATGATGGCGACGCTCCTCGGCAGCGCCCGCGGCGACGCGGTGGTCGAGGATCTGCGCATGCGCGGCGTCTCCAGCCTGCTCGTCGGGGGCGCGGCGCGCAGCGACGATCCCCAGGTGCTGCGGCTGCTCGGCGCGATGTACGCGAGCCTGCGGCGCTGCGAGCAGGCCGACGTCGTGCTGCGCCGCTCCATCGCGCTCGCGCCCGCGGATCCGCAGAGTGCCAGCGCGTGGTTCGACGTCGCGATCTGCGCGAGCGTGCGCGGCGATCGCGCCGCCGAGGCCGACGGCTACGAGCGCGCGCTGGCGATCGCGGACGATCCGCACGAGCGCGCGACGCTCGAGTCGAACCTCGCCGAGGCGAAGATGGGGCTCGGCGATCTGCCCGCCGGGATCGCCGCGGCCGAGCGCTCGATCGCCATCCGCGACGACGTGCCGGCCGCGCACTGGAACCTCGCCATCCTGCACGACCGCGCGGACGACGGCGCGGCCGCGCTCGCCGCCGCGCGCGACGCGATCGCGCTCGACCCGAATTTCGCCTTCCTCGACGGCCCGGGCGTGTTCTTCGAGCCCTTCTTCGAGCGCCACTGGTACCACGCGCTCGGCGAGCTCGCGCTGGCCGAGCGCGCGCTGGCCGGGCGCGTGAGCGCGATCGAGCGCCGCGGGCACCTCGAGGCGGCGCGCCAGGAGTACGAGGCGTGGCTCGCGGCGGCGGGCCCGTTCGATCGGTGGCGCGCGATCGCGCAGGCGCGCGTCGTGACGGTGGGCAAGATGATCGCGGCCCTGGGCGCGGCGCCGAGCACGAAGCCCTGAGCCGTCGCGGCGCGGCCGCGCGGACGCTGCTGGTTGGGGGCGGTCGGGGCGGTGGGGTTCGGAACTTGCTCCTCGACACCTCGTCGACGTGGGACGCGGCGCTCGGCGCGCCGCCGCGGGTCGAGGGCGCATGGAGCAGCTGCTCGGGCACTACCAGAGCACGGCCCTGCTGAAGGCGGGGTTCGGGATCACCACGCTGCTCGCCACCGATCGGGTCGACGGGACCACGGTCGTCATCAAGAAGGCCCCCGCCGCGGGGGTGTCGCCGAGCACGCAGGCGCGGCTGCGGCACGACGCCGAGGTGCTGCGGCGGCTCGAGAGCGCGCAGCTCGCGGCCGCCCGCGAGCTGGTGCGCGAGGGGGACGAGCTCTGCCTGGTCTCGCCCTACGTCGAGGGGACGACGCTCGCCAAGCGGCTCGAGCGCGGGCCGCTGCCGGTCGACGAGGCGCTCGCGCTCGCCCGCGAGCTCTTCCTCGCGCTGGCGGAGGCGCACGAGCACGGCGTGCTCCATCGGGAGGTCAAGCCCGCGAACGTGGTGCTCCGGGACACGCTCCGGGACGCGCTCGGGGACACGCAGCCGGGCTCGTCGCCGCGCCGCGCGGTCACGCTCATCGATTTCGGACTCTCGCGCGGCGCGATGCTGACGACCTCGAGGACGCGCGACGCGCGCGAGGGTCGCGCGGCGCGTGAGGCGCGTGAGGCGCGCGAGGGTCTCGAGGCGCGTGAGCCGCTCGATGCGCGCGAGGGGCCTGCGCGCGCGCTGCCCGCCGAGACGGCGTTCTACGTCTCGCCCGAGCAGGCCGGGCTCATCGACTGCGACGTCGGCGAGCGTTCCGATCTCTACTCGGCCGGCGTCGTGCTCTTCGAGTGCCTCGCGGGGCACGTGCCGTACCGCGGCGCGTCCGTCGGCGAGGTGCTCCGCCACCACCTGAGCGCGCCCGTCCCCTCGCTGCGCGCCCTCGGGCTCCCGGTGCCGCAGTCGCTCGACGCGATCGTGCGCCGGCTGCTCCAGAAGGATCCCCGCGATCGCTACCAGTCGGCCGTCGGCGTGCTCGCCGATCTCGACGCCGTGCGCGCCGCGCTCGAACGCGGCGAGCGCGATCCCGCCATCGCCATCGGCGCCCACGATCGCCGGCGCACGCTGACCGAGCCCGCGCTGGTGGGGCGCGACGCCGAGCTCGCCGGCTTCGGCACGGATCTCGACGTCGTCCGCGGTGGCGGCGCGCGGCTGGTCTTCCTCGAAGGCGAGTCGGGCGGCGGTAAGACGCGGCTGCTCGACGAGCTCGCGGTGCGCGCGGCCCAGCGCGGCGCGTGGGTGCTGCGGGCGCAGGCCTCCGTCGCCGGCGCGCGCCGTCCGCTCGAGTTGCTCGACGGCCTCGC
>CAIXWQ010001162.1 GCA_903923175.1 uncultured delta proteobacterium
CTGCGAGATCATGAAGTCGAACGACGTCTCGTTCTCGCTCGGCGACGGCCAGCGCCCCGGCAGCCTCGCCGACGCGAACGACGAGGCGCAGTTCGCGGAGCTCACGACGCTCGGCGAGCTCACGAAGATCGCCTGGAAGCACGACGTGCAGGTCATGATCGAAGGCCCGGGGCACGTGCCGATGCACATGATCCGCGAGAACATGACCAAGCAGCTCGAGATCTGCCACGAGGCGCCGTTCTACACGCTCGGCCCGCTCGTGACCGACATCGCGCCCGGCTACGACCACATCACGAGCGCGATCGGCGCCGCGATGATCGGCTGGTTCGGCACGGCGATGCTCTGCTACGTGACGCCGAAGGAGCACCTCGGCCTGCCCGACAAGGACGACGTCCGCGACGGCGTGATCACGTACAAGATCGCCGCCCACGCGGCGGACCTCGCCAAGGGGCATCCGGGCGCGCAGGCGCGCGACAACGCGCTCTCTCGCGCGCGCTTCGAGTTCCGCTGGGAGGATCAATTCGCGCTCGGCCTCGACCCCGAGAAGGCGAAGGAGTTCCACGACGAGACCCTGCCGGCCGACAGCGCCAAGCTCTCGCACTTCTGCTCGATGTGCGGGCCCCACTTCTGCTCGATGCGCATCACGCAGGACGTCCGCGACTACGCCGAGAAGACGGGCATCGTCGCCGCCGACGCGCTCACCAAGGGCATGAAGGAGAAGGCGAAGGAGTTCGTGGACCAGGGCGCCGAGATCTACGCCAAGGTATAGTGCGGCCGTGCTCGTCTCCTGCCGCGCGACGCAGGCGCTGATCGAGGCGGTCGAGGCTGCTTCGCTCGACGCCTCGTCGCTCGCCGATGGGACGGGCACGAGCCTCGCGCGCCTGCGCGACGGTCGCGAGCGCATCGCGTGGGGCGTGTTCGCGAGGGTGCTCGACAACGTCGCGAGACTCGCGCCGAGCGACGAGGCGCTCGCCGATCTCGGGCGCGGCCTCGCGCGCGCCCCCGGCTTCGCGCGCGCGTGGAGGGTCGGCTCGCGGCTCGTCGGGCCCCGCGACGTCTACGCGTTCTTCTTCCGCTGGTTCGGGCCGTCGCTGTTCGGCGGCGTGAAGGCGCGCATCGCCGAGCGCGCGGACGGCCGCCTCGCGCTGTCGCTCGAGCTCCCGCCGGGCTTCGAGCCTTCGCGCCCCTTCTTCGCCATCTGCCGCGGCGGGATCTCCGCGATGCCGCGGATCATCGGGGCCACCGACGCGGACGTCGAGGCGACGCTCACGGGCTCGCGCGGCGACTACCTGGTGACGCTCCCCCCCTCGGCCTCGCTGCTCGGGCGCGCCCGCCACGCGCTGCGCGCGTTCCGTGGCGCGGAGGACTCGCTCGGCGATCTCGAGCGCTTCCGGGAGGAGGCCCACGAGAGCTTCGACGCGCTCGCGCGCTCGCGGCAGGACTTCCGCGATCTGCTGGAGAAGATGTCCGACTCGGTCGTCGTCCACCGCGAGGGCGTCATCGTGTGGGGCAACGCCGCGTTCGTCCGCCAGCTCGGCTACCAGCGCGCCGAGGAGCTCGTGGGCCTGCACATCCTCCGCGACGTCCTCCACCCCGACGACCGCGAGGCGCTCGCGAAGACGATGCAGCTCCCGCTGCTCCCGGACGGGACGCCGCCGCGTTGCTTCCGCGCGCGCCGCCGCGATGGCTCGCTGCTCCACATCGAGATCAGCGCGCCGCAGATCGTCGACTTCGACGGTGCGCCGGCGCGGCTCGTGGTCGGTCGCGACGTGAGCGAGCGCGAACGCGATGGCGACGCCCGCCGCGTGGCCGAGCGGCTCACGTCGCTCGGGCTGCTCGCGGCCGGGGTCGCGCACGAGATCAACAACCCGCTCGCGTACGTGCACGCGAACCTCGCGCTCGCGCGCCGTGAGCTCGATGGCGCGGGCGGGGCGGGCGGCGCCGCGGCGATGCGCGAGGCGATCGCCGCGGCGATCGACGGCACCGAGCGCGTGCGCGTGATCGTCCGCGAGCTGCGTGCGCTGGGGCGCGGCGAGCTCCAGCCGATCGAGGCCGTGGATCTCTCGGAGCTCGTGGCGGGCACCCTCGCGCTGGTCCGCCAGCAGATCGAGCGGCGCGCGCGCTTGCTCGTCGAGATCGGGCCGATCCCGCGGGTGCGCGGCGAGCGCACGCGGCTCGGCCAGGTGCTCCTCAACCTGCTCCTGAACGCGATCGACGCCATCGAGCCGGGCGCGCCCGAGCGCAACGCCATCCAGGTCGTCGCCACGAGCGACGCGTCGGCCGCCGTGGCGACGGTCGCGCTCGAGGTCCGAGACAGCGGCTGCGGGATCGCGGTCGAAGACCTCGGGCGCGTGTTCGACCCCTTCTTCACGACCAAGCCGACAGGGCAGGGGACCGGTCTCGGCCTGCCGATCTGCCACCGCATCGTCAGCGAGCTCGGGGGGCGGATCTCGGTCGAGTCGTCTCGGGGGAGCGGCGCGACGTTCCGCGTCGAGCTGCGCGCGTTCGAGGAGGCTGCGCGCACGGAGTCTCCTGCGCCCGAGGTCGGGCCGGTCGCGGCCCCGGCGGGGGCGGCGAGCGCGCTGCTACCGAGGCGGGGCAGGGTGCTGGTCGTCGATGACGAGCCGCGCCTGCGGGCCGTCCTCGCGGGGCTGCTCGAGGATCACCACGACGTCGTGACGCGCGACGGCGGTCGCTCCGCGCTCGAGCTCTTGCGCGAGGATGACCGCTTCGACGCGATCCTCTGCGACCTCGGCATGGCGGGGATCTCCGGGGGGCAGCTCTACGAGACGCTCGCGGCCGAGCGGCCCGGGCTCGCCGAGCGGATGGTCTTCATGACCGGCGGCGCGGTGGATCCGCAGCTGGCAGGCCCGAGCATGCGCGCGGGGCGGCGGGTGCTCGAGAAGCCGTTCGAGCTCGAGGACATGCTCGCCGCGATCGGCGCGCGCATCGAGGCCGCGCGCGCGGCGCACGGGGGCTGATCGAGGCGCGGGGCGGAGGCGGCCTGCTCAGCGCACGCGGAACTCGCGCCCGAGCAGGTTGGTCACGCGAACGTGCACGCGCGGCCGATCGAGGAGCGTCGTCAGGTGCGTCGCGAGGCCGCAGGCGTAGGTCACGGCAGCCTCGCACCGCGGGAACGCGTAGCTTCGGCCGCCATCGCGCTCGACGACCCAGGTGCCCTCGGCGGCGCGGACGTGCAGCGTGACCACGCGGCGCATGTGAGGCCGCCCGGATGCAGTGTCCGTGCCGATGCCGCGCTCCCGACGCGCGCGGACCGGTCGTCGCCGACCTTGGTGCAGATCACGCGCGTCCATGCGGCGGCGCGCATCCTCTGCGCGATTTGCGCGAGGGGCGGCGCCGGGACGCGAGGCGGGAGCCAGCCAATGCGCTCCCTCCGTTGCATCGCGGCCTGGGGCACGCGCCGTGCTCCTCCGGACGCCGTGCTCACGACGCCCGCGAAGCTCCTCACCATCGTGCTTCCGCTCTCCGCCGAAGAGTCGTTCCTCTCCGACCTGCGGCATCTCGGCGTCCACGGCGCGTCGGTGTCGACGATCCGCGGCCACGGCGCGCACGGCGATCGACCGAGCCGCTGGAACCCCGAGAACGTCCGCTTCGACGTCGTGGTCACGGCCGAGCTGGTCGACAAGATCCTCGCCTGGCTCGACGGCAAGTACCGCTCGACCGGCCCCGTGGTCGCCTGGGTCGCCGACGTCGCCGCCTGGCCGGGCGACAAATTCGGGGCCTGACGCCGGCGCTTCGGGGCCCGGCTTTTCGCCCCATTGACGTGCCCGCCCGCCGAGCGGCTACTCTCGCCGCTGGTGGCAAGGGGGGTGTCGCGCGTCTATCGGCCGGGGGCGGCCACGGTGGGGTTCGACCTCGACGGGCCGACCGCGGACTTGGTCCACCTCGAGCGCGACCTGCTCGAGCTCGAGCGCCGCATCCTCGGCGAAGGGGGGCTCGTGCGCGTCGTCTTCGCCCGCATCCGAGACGTCTCGGCCGTGCAGGGCGGGCCGACGTTCGTGCGCTTCGCCCGCGCGTATTCGCAGCGGACGCCGACGTTCGAGCGTTGCGCGCTCCACGTCGTGCGCTCGTTCGTCGTGCGTACCATCGTCGACCCGATCGCGCTCGTCTCGCCGCGCATCACGTTCCGGACCTTCGGCGAGGTCGACGGTGCGCTCGCGTTCGTGGGCGAGGTCGACCCCGACTTCGCGAGCGAGCGCCTGCCCTTCCAAGGGGGCTGAGCTGCCGAGGCCGGCCGTTGCGCGGAGATTCTCCCCGGGCGCGGTTCGCAATTGACGCTTTCGCGCCCCCGCCTGACAAGCGCGAGATCGTGGCCGAGCCCCCGAAACCGAACCTGCCGACCGGCGCCCTCTTCGGGCGCCGCGTGGGTCAGGTGCTGTTCTTCTCGGCGGTCATCTGGGTCATCGTCTCGTCGACCACGCAGATCCTCGCCGAAGCCTTCTTCGCGCCGAGGGTCCCGCGGAGCGCCGAGGCGTGTCGCGCAGAGCTCTCCTCGCTCCGCGCGCGCCTCGCCGAAGCCTCGCTGGTCGACACCACGAGCGGCGGCGAGCTCGCGGCGGTCAACGGCTTCCGCGCCGCGCTCGGCGGCGAGGCCGGTCGTGACTTCGATCGCCGCGCCCTCGAGCTCATCGACGGCTGTCCGCCCGACGAATCGGCGGCTGCCAACGCCCTCGCCCGCCTGCGCGCCGCGCAGGAGGCCATGGTCCGCGTCGACGTGCTGCAAAGCGCGCCGGCGCGGCTCGCGCACGACCGCGCGGTGAAGCGCCTCTCGAGCCCCGCGTCGTCGCGGGCTCCCTCCCCCTGACGCATCCTCTTGGAATCCCCTACGCCATGACCAGCGATCCGAACGCCTCGAGCCGTACTGCTGCTTCGCCCACCGCGCCGACCGCGCCCACCGCTGCGGCAGCCAAAGCCGACGAGCCCGCCGAGGCGAAGAAGCCCACGTTCGAGGCGCTCCCGCTCACCGCCGAGACCCAGAAGGCCCTCGCGGACATGGGCTACCTGCACCCGACGCCGGTGCAGCTCGCGGCCTACGAGCCCGCCGTGCGCGGCAAGGACCTGATCGTCCAGGCGCGCACCGGCACCGGCAAGACGACCGCCTTCGGGCTGCCGATGATCGACCAGATCGTGCGCAAGAGCGGCGGGCTCCAGGCCCTCGCGCTCTGCCCGACGCGCGAGCTCGCCCTGCAGGTCGCCGCGGAGCTGGCGAAGCTCGGCAAGCACCGCGGCATCAAGGTCGCCGCGGTGTACGGCGGCGCGCCGATGGGGCGCCAGATCGCCGAGCTCGAGGAGGGGGCACAGATCGTCGTCGGTACGCCCGGGCGCGTGCTCGACCATCTTCGTCGCGGCACGATGGACTCGAAGAACATCCGCGTCTTCGTCCTCGACGAGGCCGACGAGATGCTCTCCATGGGCTTCGAGAAGGAGCTCAACGCGATCGTCGACAAGCTCCCGAAGACCAAGCAGACGCTGCTCTTCTCGGCCACGGTGTCGACCGACGTCGGCCGCCTCGTGCGCTCCATGAACGAGCCCGAGTCGATCATGCTCTCGGGCGATCAGGTCGGCGCGCTCGACCTCACGCACTACTTCTACCTGCAGACCGGCGACAAGGCGCGTGACCTCATCCGCGTGCTCGAGGTCGAGGATCCGAGCAGCGCGATCCTGTTCTGCAACACGAAGGACGCGACCGAGATGGTGGCCCGCGAGCTCCGCAAGGCGGGCTACGCGGCCGACTACATCTCGGGCGACCTCGATCAGAAAGAGCGCGAGCGCGTGATGAACGCGACCCGCGAGGGGAAGCTCCGCTTCCTGGTCGCGACCGACGTCGCCGCGCGCGGCATCGACATCAGCCACCTCACGCACGTCATCAACGTCGACTTCCCCGAGACGCCCGAGCAGTACGTCCACCGCACCGGCCGCACCGGCCGCGCGGGGCGCATGGGCACGGCGATCTCGCTGATCGTCGCCAAGGACGTCGGCAACCTCTACTACCTCCGGCTGACGTACGGCCTGAAGCCGATCGAGCGGACGCTGCCGACCGACGCCGAGCGACGCTCGCGTCGCGAAGCCGATCTGATCGCGACCGTCGAGAAGCTGTCGGCCGAGAGCCCGCCCAACGCCGAGGCGCGCAACCTCGCCCGTCGCCTGCTCACGCACGAGGACGCCGAAGGGCTCGTCGGCGCGCTGCTCGCGCACTCGCTCGGCTCGCAGCTCGTCGCGGCCGACGAGGCGGCGAAGGCGCGTCGCGCCAAGACCCCGCCGCCGGTCGAGGCCGCGCCCGCGCCTGCGCCCGCGAAGCCCGCGCCCGCGCCGGTCC
>CAIXWQ010001163.1 GCA_903923175.1 uncultured delta proteobacterium
CGACCGGCGCGGCAGGCTCCGCGCTCGGCGACGGCGGATCCGCGGCCGCGGGCGCCTGCGCCGGCGCCTTGCCAGCGAGGGCCGGCGCGTCGCGCGGCTCGCGCACGTCGATCGGGGCGGGCTCGCGCTGCAGCGCCACCAGCTCGCGCTCGAGCGACTCGACCTCGCCGAGCCCGTGGAAGCCCGCGTGCATGTAGCGGACGGCCCCCGCGCGGTCGATGACGACCATCGTCGGGATGGTCGGGAGCTCGAGGCGCTTGGCGAGCTGGCCGTCGCGATCGAAGGCGATCGGCAGCCCGATCCCGTGCTTGCGCACGAAGCGGTCGACGACCTCGTCGGACTCGTCCTCGTTCACCGCGACCACCAGCACCTCCTGGTCGTCGAGGTCGCGCGCGGCCGCGTCGAGCGCCGGGATCGCCTCGGCGCACGCGTCGCACCAGGTGCTGAAGAAGGCGAGGACGACGACCTTGCCGCGACGATCTTCGGCGCGCAGCGTTCGCCCTGACCGCAGCTCGAGCCCTGCAGCCGGCGCGACCTTCCCCGAGACCGCGACCGGCGCGCGGGCGGCGCCGCAGCCCGTGACGAGCGGCGAGACGACGAGCGAAGCAGCGAGCGCGAAGGCGGCGGCGAGACGGGCGCGGATCGACATGACGAGCTTCCTCCCCTGTACGGGCGTGCGCGTGCCGCCGCCGCGCGCGGCTGCGCGGGGTCCTCGGGGCACGGCATGGTGGACGGAGGCGCGACGGTCCGCGCGCGACGTCGCCTGCTCGGCGCACGTCGTCGGCTCCCGCCTCACCTCCCGGCGAGGAGGGCTACGCACGGGCTCGGGGAAAGTTACGGCTGGGTCGTGATTTTGCGAAATAGCCTAGAAATGGCTATTTCGAGAGCAACGGCGCGTCGACGTCGTCGCCGTGGTCCGCGTGGTCGCGCGCCTCGCGGCGCTGCACGAGGACGCCGTGCACGAACCCGAACAGCGAGACGAGCGTCGCCACCGAGACCAGGAACACCGGGAATTTGCGGAGCGGGATCAGCGTGTACGCGAGGACCACGAGCGAGAGCTGCAGCGCCTTCGTCGCCTTGCTCTTCGTGGGCCCGAGCTTCGGCTGCGGGAGGTTCGAGACCATCAGCACCGCGTTCACGCACATCCACGCGAAGAGGCCGATGGCCGCGCCGGCGCCGAGCTGGAGCTCGCGGTGCGCGAGGAACGCGCTGGCGAGCAGCCCGCCCGACGAGGTGGACGGCAGACCGCGGAAGAAGCGCGGATCGTCGACCGCGGTGGTCACGTTGAACTTGGCGAGGCGAAGGGCCGCGGCGAGCGCGTAGGCCGCGACGACCGCGATCAGGATCGTCGAGCCGGGGGCGCCGCCGAAGGTGGCCGGCGCGAGGAGCGGCAGGGCGCGAGAAAGGAGCGCGGCGGGCGCGAGGCCGAAGGTGACGAAGTCGCTGAACGAGTCGAGCTGCACGCCGATGAGGCTCGTCGCCTTCAGCCTGCGCGCGAGGAAGCCGTCGACCTTGTCGAGCAGCACCGCGTACATCACGAGCCAGGCGGCGGTGACGAGGCTCGTGGCGTCGCCGTAGGCGAGCGACAGGCGGATCGACGCGAACCCGAGCACCATGCTGCAGCACGTGACCCCGTTCGGGACGAGGTAGCGCGGCGAGAACGAATCGAAGAGCTTCACGGCGGGGACCCGAGGGGCCCATGGCGTGACCCGGCCGCGGCCGCAAGCGTTCAGCCCGGCTCGGGCCCGGCGAGCTCGTCCTCGACCTGCGCCCGTCGCCGCTTCGTCGTGAAGCGGTCGAGCGCCAGGTAGATGACCGGCGTCGTGAAGAGCGTGAGCAGCTGCGACAAGATGAGCCCGCCGACGATGGTGATGCCGAGCGGCCGACGCAGCTCGGCCCCTGCCCCGCCGCCCAGGGCCAGCGGCAGGCCGCCGAAGAGCGCGGCCAGCGTCGTCATCATGATCGGGCGGAAGCGCAGCACGCAGGCCTCGTAGATCGCCTCGGCGGGCGTCTTGCCCTCCTCGCGCTCCACCTCGATCGCGAAGTCGATCATCATGATCGCGTTCTTCTTCACGATGCCGATCAGGAGCAGGATCCCGACGAGCGCGATGATCGACAGCTCGGTCTTGAAGAGCAGCAGCGCGAGGAGCGCGCCGACGCCCGCGGAGGGGAGCGTCGAGAGGATCGTGATCGGGTGCACGTAGCTCTCGTAGAGCACGCCGAGCACGATGTAGACGGTGAGGATCGCCGCCAGCACGAGCCAGGGCTGCGTGGAGAGCGAGTCCTGGAACGCCTGCGCGGTGCCGGAGAACGCCCGCTGCACGCCCGCCGGCAGGCCGATCTGGCGCTCGACGCCGGCGATCGCGGTGAGCGCCTGGCTGAGCGCCGCCCCGGGCGCGAGGTTGAACGAGAGCGTGGTCGAGGGGAACTGCCCCTGGTGGTTCACCGAGAGCGCGGTCGGCGCGTGCTTGGTCTTGGTGAGCGCGGAGAGCGGCACCTGCGCGCCGCCGGGGGCGCCGACGAACAGCCGGCCGAGCGCGTCGGGGTTCCCCTGCAGCTCGGGGAGCACCTCGAGGATCACGCGGTAGGGGTTCGCCTGCGTGAGGGTGGTCGCGACCTGCCGCTGCCCGAAGGCGTCGTAGAGCGTCGCGTCGATCATCGAGGGGGTGATCCCGAAGCGCGCGGCGGTGTCGCGATCGATGGCGAGATCGATCTCGCGCCCCGAGGTCTGCAGGTCCGAGTTCACGTCCTTGAGCATCGGCAGCTTGCGGAAGGCTTCGAGCATCCGCGGCGTCCAGATCTGCAGCTCGGCGAGGTCGGAGTCCTGGAGCGTGTACTGGTACTGCGTGCGCGACAGGCGGCCGCCGACGCGGACGTCCTGGGCCGACTGCAGGAAGAGCGTGATCCCATCGACCTTGGCGAGCTTCGGGCGCAGGCGCGCAATCACGTCGTCGGCGCTCGACTTGCGCACGCCGATCGGCTTGAGCGAGACCAAGACCGTGCCGGTGTTGCCGCCGCCCCCGCCGGGCCCGCCGCCAAGGAACGAGGTCGTGTGCTCGACGTCCGGGTCCTGCAGCACCACCTCGTTGAGCTTCTCCGAGCGCGCCTTCATGGCCGGGAAGCTGATGTCCTGCGGCGCCTCGCTGAAGCCCGTGAGCATGCCCGTGTCCTGCTGGGGGAAGAGCCCCTTGGGGACGAAGACGTAGAGCCAGACGGTGAGCGCGACGGTGCCGAGCGTGACGAGCGTCATCACGATGCGATGGCGCAGGACCCAGCGGAGCGCGGCGGAGTACGCGCGCAGCAGCCCGTCGAACACCGCCTCCGACGCGCGGAAGAAGAGCCCTTGATTCTCGTGCATCCCCGCGCGCAACAGCCGCGACGCCATCATCGGCGTCAGCGTGAGCGAGACGACCATCGAGATCGTGATCGCCACGCTGAGCGTCACGGCGAACTCGCGGAAGAGCCGCCCGACCACGCCGCCCATCAGCAGGACTGGGATGAACACCGCGAGCAGAGAGGCGGTGATGGAGACGATCGTGAAGCCGATCTGCTTGGCGCCCTTGAGCGCCGCGATCATCGGCGGATCGCCGAGCTCGATGAACCGCGTGATGTTCTCGGTGACCACGATGGCGTCGTCGACCACGAAGCCGGTCGAGATGGTGAGCGCCATCAGCGAGAGGTTGTCGAGACTGTAGCCGAGCAGGTACATCGCGCCGAACGTGCCGACGAGCGAGAGCGGCACCGCGACGCTCGGGATGAGCGTGGCGCGCCCCGAGCGCAGGAACACGAACACCACGCCGACGACCAGGAGCACGCTGATCACGAGCGTGCGCTCGACGTCCTCGACCGAGGCGCGGATCGTCTGGGTGCGATCGATGCCGGGCTCGTAGCGCACCGTCGGCGAGACCGACTTCATGAGCGAGGGCATCATCGCCTTCACTCGCTCGGTGGTCTCGATGATGTTCGCGCCCGGCTGGCGCCGGACCACGAGCAGCACGCAGCGCTTGCCGTCGATCCAGGCCGCCACGCGCTCGTTCTCGACGCTGTCGACGACGCGCCCGACGTCGGCGAGCCGCACGACCGAGCCACCTTGCGCGCGCAGCGGGACCTTCGACCACACCGCCGCGCCGAGGAGCTGATCGTTCGCGCCGATCGACTGCGACTGCATCGCGCCGGTGAGCGAGCCCTTCGGCGAGTCGACGGTCGTGGCCGCGATGGTGTTGCGCACGTCCTCGAGCGAGAGGCCGAGGCCGGCCAGGCGATAGGGGTCGATCTGCACCCGCACCGCGGGCTGCTGCCCGCCGCCGACGAACACCTGTCCGACGCCCGGCACCTGCGCGATCTTCTGCGCGAGGATGGTGTTGGAGACCTCGAAGAGCTGCGGCAGCGGCACGACGTCCGACGAGAGCGCCATGACGACGATCGGCGAGTCGGCGGGGTTGACCTTCCGGAAGGTCGGCCGGCTCGGCATGTTCTGCGGCAGCTCGCCGCCCGCGGCGTTGATGGCCGCCTGCACGTCGCGCGCGGCCGCGTCGACGTCACGATCGAGGTCGAATTGCAGCGTGATCGACGAGCTGCCGAGCGAGCTCGTCGACGTCATCTCGGTCACGCCGGCGATGCGACCGAAGCGACGCTCGAGCGGCGTCGCGATGTTCGCCGCCATCGTCTCGGGGCTCGCGCCCGGGAGGTTGCCGCTGGCGTTCACCGTGGGGAAATCGACGCGCGGCAGCGGCGAGACCGGGAGCAGCCGGAACGCCGCGAGCCCGGCGAGCAGGAGCGCGAGCGCGAGGAGCGAGGTCGCGATCGGGCGCTGGATGAACGGAGCGGAGACGTTCACGTGTTGAACCTCACCCCCCCGCCCCTCTCCGAAACGGAGAGGGGAGCTTCAGAGGGAGCTTCCCCCCTCTCCGCCCCGGAGAGGGGGGCTGGGGGGGGTGAGGTCTTGGGTCGCAGCCACCGCCCGAGGCGCTCCATGTAGAGGTACACGACCGGCGTCGTGTAGAGCGTGAGCACCTGCGAGATCAGCAGGCCACCGACGATCGTGATGCCGAGCGGGCGGCGCAGCTCGGCGCCGGTGCCGTTCTCGAGCGCGAGCGGCAGGCCGCCGAGGAGCGCGGCGAGCGTCGTCATCATGATCGGCCGAAAGCGCAGCAAGCACGCCTTGTGGATGGCCTCGAGCGGGCCGAGCCCCTCCTCGCGCTCCGCCTCGAGCGCGAAGTCGATCATCATGATCGCGTTCTTCTTCACGATGCCGATCAGCAGCACGATCCCGATGAGCGCGATGATGCCGAAGTCGGTGTGCGTGATCATCAGCGCGAGGAACGCGCCGACGCCCGCGGACGGGAGCGTCGAGAGGATCGTGATCGGGTGGATGTAGCTCTCGTAGAGCACGCCGAGCACGATGTAGACGGTGAGGAACGCGGCGAGGATCAGGATGGGCTCGCTCGCCAGCGACTCGCCGAACGCCTGCGCGGTGCCGACGAACTCCGCGTGCAGCCCGGGCGGCATCGCGATGCTCGTCTCGGCGCGCTTGATGGCCTCGACGGCGTCGCCGAGCGACGCGTTCGGCGCGAGGTTGAACGAGACGGTGACGGCCGGGAACTGCCCCTGGTGCGCGATCGCGAGCGGGGCGGACTTGCGCTCGAAGCGCGCGAGCGCCGACAGGGGGATGGTCTCGCCGGTCGACGCGCGCACGTAGAGGTTCTTCAGCGCGTCGGCCGACTGCTGCATCTCGGGCTTCACCTCGAGGATCACGCGGTACTGGTTCAGCTGCGTGAAGATCGTGGAGATCTGCCGCTGGCCGAAGGAGTCGTAGAGCGTGTCGTCGATGGCCTGCGTCGAGACGCCGAGCCGCGAGGCGGTGTCGCGATCGATCACGACCGCCGCGGAGAGCCCGCCCGCCTGCTGATCGCTCGCCACGTCGCGCAGCATCGGCAGGCCGCGCAGCGCGTCGACCACGCGCGGCGCCCAGGTCGAGAGCTCCTCGGGATCGGCGTCCTCGAGCGTGTACTGGAACTGGGTGCGCGCGATGCGGGCGTCGACCTGGAGGTCCTGGACCGGCTGCAGGAACAGCGAGATCCCCGCGAGGTGCGCGACCTTGGGGCCGAGCCGCGCGATGATCTCCTGCGCGCTCGCCGCGCGCTCCTCGCGCGGCTTGAGCGCGATCGAGAGGCGCCCTGCGCTGGTGGTCGCGTTGGTGCCGTCGGCGCCGATGAACGACGCCACGGTGGCGACGTCCGGGTCGGCCTGGACGATCTCGGCGACCTTCTGCTGCATCGCCATCATGCGCGGGAACGAGACGTCGGCCGACGACTCGGTGACGCCGAGCACGAGGCCGGTGTCCTGCGACGGGAAGAAGCCCTTCGGAATGACGAGCGCGAGGTACGCGGTGAGCGCGACGGTCGCGATGGTGGCGAGCAGCGTGGCGAGCTGGTGGCGCAGCACGAAGCGCAGGCCGCGGTCGTACGCGGCGAGGGTGCCGTCCCAGAAGCGCTCGGTGACGCGGTAGAACCAGCCGCGCCCCGACGCGTGCGCGTCGTTCGGATCGTGCCCCTTGAGAAGAAACGCGCACATCATCGGCGTGAGCGTGAGCGAGAGCAGCGCCGAGACGCCGATCGCCGCCGCGAGCGTGACCGCGAACTCGCGGAAGAGCCGCCCGATGAGCCCCTCCATGAACAGCAGCGGGATGAGCACCGCGACGAGCGACACGGTGAGCGAGACGATCGTGAAGCCGATCTGCTTGGCGCCCTTGAGCGCGGCCTGGAACGGCCGCTCGCCCGCCTCGATGTAGCGCGCGACGTTCTCGATCATGACGATCGCGTCGTCGACCACGAAGCCGGTCGAGATGGTCAGCGCCATCAGCGACAGGTTGTCGAGGCTGTACCCGAGCAGGTACATGATGCCGAAGGTGCCGACGAGCGAGAGCGGCACCGCGACGCCAGGGATGATCGTCGCGCGCAGATCGCGCAGGAACAGGTAGATCACCGCGACCACGAGGCCGACGGTCAGGATCAGCGTCTTCTGCACGTCGTCGACCGACGCGCGCACCGTCTCGGTGCGGTCGGCGAGGATCTTCACCTGGATGGCCTGCGGCAGGCTCGAAGCGAGCTTCGGCAGCAGCGCCTTCACGCCATCGGCGACCTGGATGATGTTGGCGCCGGGCTGCCGCTGGACGTTGAGGATCACGGCCCGCTTGCCGTTGGCCCAGCCGGCGAGCTGGTTGTTCTCGACGCCGTCGTTCACGGCGGCCACGTCGCGCAGGCGGATCGGCGCGCCGTTCTTGTACGCGAGGACGATCGGGCGGAAGGCCTTCGCCTCGTAGAGCTGGTCGTCGGTCGCGAGCGTGTAGTCGGTGCGCGGGCCGTCGAGGCTCCCCTTCGGCTGGTTGACGTTCGCGGCGACGATCGCCGTGCGGACGTCCTCCATGGTCAGCCCCGCGCCGCCGAGCGACTCGGGATCCACCTGCACGCGCACGGCGGGCTTCTGGCCGCCGTTGAGGGTCACGAGCCCGACGCCGGAGACCTGCGAGATCTTCTGGGCGAGGATCGAGTCCGCGTAGTCGTCGACCTGGTCGAGCGGCAGCGTGTCGGAGCTGACCGACAGCGTCAGGATCGGCTGATCGGCGGGGTTCGATTTGCTGTAGGTCGGTGGTGCGGGGAGCGTGCGTGGCAGGAGCGCCGACGCCGCGTTGATCGAGGCCTGGACGTCCTGCTCGGCGGCGTCGATGTTGCGATCGAGCGTGAATTGCAGGGTGATCTGCGACCACCCGAAGCTCGACACGGAGGTCATGCTCGCGAGGGACGGCACCTGGCCGAACTGACGCTCGAGCGGCGTGGTGACCGCCGAGGCCATCGTCTCGCCGCTCGCCCCGGGCAGGTAGGTCGAGATGACGATGGTCGGGTAGTCGACCTGGGGCAGCGCCGAGACCGCGAGCTGCTTGTAGGCGACGAGGCCCGCGAGCAGGAGCCCGATCATGAGCAGCGTCGTCGCGACCGGACGGCGGATGAACGGCTCGGAGATGCTCAGGGGTCGCCTCGCTTTCCCCGCCGCTTCCCCGATTCCCCGTCCGCGCTCGAGCTCGCAGCCGGCGCGGAGCCAGCGGCCGCAGCCGAGCCCGAGCCCGAAGCCGCCGGGCGGCCGCTCGCCGAGCCGGCCGGGCCCGCGGCCCCTGGGCGCTCGAACGGCTTCGGTGCGATCTTCGCCCCCGGTCGCAGCTGGTTCTGCCCGTCGACGACCACGCGCTCGCCGGGCTCGAGCCCCTTGGAGACGATCGAGGCCTCGCCCTGCGTCGACTCGACCTCGACGGGCCGGAGCGCGACCGTGTCGTCGGCGTTCACGACGTACGCGAACGCCCCCTGCGGGCCGCGCTGCACGACGCTCGACGGCACGACGATCGCCGCCTTGCGCGCCGCGAGCGACAGCCGCGCCTTCACGAACTGGTTGGGCCAGAGCTGCCGATCGGCGTTGGGGAAGATCGCCTTCAGGCGGACGGTCGCGGTGGCGGCGTTGATCTGGTTGTCGATCACCGCGAGCTTGCCGACGCCGAGCTTGGTGACGCCGTCGCGCCCGTACGCCTCGACGTCGAGCGCGGCCCCCCCGGGGCTCGACGCCATCGCCCGGTTCACGCGCGGCAGGTCGTCCTCGGGGAGGTTGAACAGCACGGCGATCGGGTCGACCTGCGTGATCACGAGGAGGCCGGTCGGGTCGCTCGGGTGCACGAGGTTGCCGACGTCGACCAGGCGCAGGCCGACCACGCCGTCGATGGGCGACACCACGCGGGCGTAGTCGAGGTTCAGCGCCGCGCTCGCGATGGCCGCGTCGTCCGAGCCGAGCACGGCGACCCCCTGCGCGACCGCGGCGTTGGAGTCGTCGACCTGCTGCTGGCTGCCGACGCCCCCCTCGAGCAGCTTCTTGTTTCGCTCGAGCGTGAGGCGCGCGTTCGCGAGCGTCGCCGCGTCACGCGCGCGGTTGGCGCGGGCGAGCTGCGCCTGGATGGCGAAGGGGCGCGGGTCGATCTGGACGAGCAGATCGCCCTTCTTGACCGTGTCCCCCTCCTTGAAGAGGACCTTGTCGATGCGCCCGTCGACCTGCGCCTTGAGCGTGACGGTGTTGAACGCGGCGACCGAGCCGAGCCCTTCGAGGAAGATCGGCAGATCGCGCCGCGCGACCGTGGTCACGGAGACCGGCACGACCCGCTCGCCGGCCGACGCGCTGGCGGCGGCGGCGGCGGTCGCGGCGACGCGCGTGCGGTGGCGGACGAACAAGCCGATCGCGACGATGGCGGCGAGCGCGACGACCACCACGACCCCGCGGCGAGCGCCGGAGGGCTTGGGAGCGTCGGAGGGGAGCGGGGCGAGGTTTGGATCCACGGTGCGTCGAGGGGGCGACGGCGTTGGCGCCGCCGCCGGATGGTGCCACGAAGGCGGACGTTCGCGCCGCGGATCGGGGCCGACAAGCCATTAAGAATCGTTGCCGATCGCAACGGTCGACGTCCCGTCGGCCGAGCGTCGCTCGGCGCTCAGAGCGGCGGCCGCTCGGAGGCCTGCCGCCGCGGAGCACGATCCTTGAATCACCGCCCGACGGAGGTCGATTCATGCGCGGTGTGAACCTCGTGCTCGGCGCGGCGCTCGCGACGCTCGGCGTGGTCGGGGCGCGGGCGTCCGCCCCCGCCTGGTTGCTGAGCATCACGTTCCTGATCGCCTTCGGCACCTTCGCGACCGCGCTGGCCCCGACGCGCTCCCCCGCGCTGGTGCGCGCCCTCGACCTCGGCCTCGGGGCGGCGCTGGTGCTGGCGTGGCTGCTGGCGATCGCGGCCGCGGTCGAGTCGTGGTTCGCCTGGTGGTTCTTCGCGTTCGGCGTCACGTACCTGATCGTCGGCGTGAGCGCGCCGACCATCGAGCGCGACACCACGCGCCTCGGCCGCGCGAGCCGACCGAGCGATCCGCGGCACGCCTGAGCGTCACTCGCCGGCGGGCGACGCGCCCCAGAGCTCGCTCTTCGGCGGAACTTCGGTCGGCGCGAGCCCGTGCAGGCGGAGCATCCCCAACGGAGGGAGCGGTCCGCGCACGTGCATGACGTCGAGCGTGGCGGTGACGACGCGCGCGGCGCCGTCCGGCGTGCGCAGCGTGAGCTCGAAGGGGGCGCGGTCGGCGCGCGCGAGCGTGAGCTTGGGCAGGACGTGCACGCCGCCCGCGCGGGCGGCGAAGGCGTCTTCGACGACGAGGAGGCGTTCCATCGGCAGCCGCGCGACCCTGCCACGCCGCGGCGTCCGCGCGAAGGCGCGCCGGCGGGACGTGCTCGGCCGTTGCCGCTCGCGGCGCCCCGGGCTCGTCTTCGCGCCCGCTCCCCGCGCCCCGCTGCCCGCCGCCGTTCGCCCTCGATGCCCGTCCCGCCCGTCCCCGCGCTCACGCACGCTCCTCTCGCGCCCGTCGCGCCCGTCGCGCTGGTCGCGCTGGTCGCGATCGTCGCGCTCGGGTTCGTGGTCGAAGCGGCGCTCGGCTTCGGCGCGACGGTGGTGGTGGTCGGGCTCGGCACGCTGCTGATGCCGGTCGGGCCGCTGCTCGCCGCGTTCCTGCCGCTGAACCTGGTGCTCTCGGCGTCGGTGGTGGCGACCGATCGTAGGCACGTCTGCTGGCGCGTGCTTCTGCGCGAGCTGCTGCCGTGGATGGCGCTCGGGCTGCCGATCGGCTTCCTGCTGGTGCGCGTGCTCCCCGAGCGCGCCACGCTGCGCGCGTTCGGCGCGCTCGTCATCGCGCTGGCGCTGCGGGAAATCGCGCTCCAGCGGCGAGGAGATCGCGCGACGCCCTCGCCGCTGCCCGCCCGCGTGCGCGACGTCGCGCTGATGGCGGCGGGCGTGCTGCACGGCGCTTTCGGGGTCGGCGGGCCGCTGGCGGTGTTCGTCGCGCAGCGCGATCTCCCCGAGAAGTCGACCTTCCGCAGCACGCTGTCGTCGCTGTGGCTCTGCCTGAACACCGCGATGGTCGCCGCACTGGCGGGGCGCGGGAGCTACGACCGTGCGACCGCGCTCACGATGCTGATGCTGATCCCGGCGACGGCGGTCGGCATCGTCGGGGGGATGGCGCTCCACCGCGCGCTGCCGGAGCGCGCGTTCCGGCGCATCGTGCTGGGGATGCTGCTGGTGGTGGGGCTGTTCCGCGTCGCGGTCGCCTAGCAGGCCGCGGAGAAGCAGCCTGCGCAACCAGTGCCCCTCGGCAGGTCGCGCGAAACGCTCGAGCGATTGCGGTGTCGCTCGGCGGGAGATTGGCAGAGAGCGGCCAGCTTCGGCGACCAGCCAGGCCTCAGACCCCC
>CAIXWQ010001164.1 GCA_903923175.1 uncultured delta proteobacterium
CGGCACTCGGCGATCGACTACGTCAGTCCGATTGAGTTTGAATTGAAGTTCATGAGCGAAGCCGCTACGACGAAGATGGCTGCATAGCCCCGGTGTCTACGAGAGCGGGGGAGCCTCAGGGCTCCCGCCACTTCGGGCGGACGCCGACGGGGAAGCTCACGAGGAGGTGAAGGGAGGCGAGCATGGCGACAGAGGAGAAGTGGAGCCGACGGTGGAGGAACTGGATCGCGCGGACGAGGGTGCCGGGGGTGTGGAAGGTGCGCGAGGGCGGGTTCCTGGTTCGCTCGCGCGTGAAGGATCCGACGACCGGACTGCGACGCGAGATCCGGAAGGTCATGCCGACCAGCACGGAGTCGGAGGCGTTCGCGTGGCTCGAAGGCGAGAAGACGCGAGTGCTCTCCGGCGCCGCCCGCCGAGGAAAGTCACCGAAGACGCGCTTCGCAGACTTCGCCGTCTCATTGCTGGAAAGAAAGACGAGTAAGGGCGGACGCATCAGGAGCGCTCAGACGCGCCGCCGTTGGTACAACGAGCTGCGCCACTTCATCGAAGGGCGTGCCGGCGTTCCTGCGCTTGGTCCGCTCCTCGTTGAGGAGATCCGAACGGAACACCTCCTCGAATGGCGCGAAGCCCTGTCGAAGTTGATCGACGCCGGCGAGTACCAGCCTTCGACGCTCAACGGATGGTTGAGCAACCTTCGCGTCATCTTCAAGGCGGCGACGGTGGAGCTGTCGCTTCGGAGGAATCCGATGGAGGGCATCGCGAACTTCGACACGTCAACGCAGGTGACCTACACGGAGGAGGAGCCCAACTCGCTCACGCCCAACGAGGCGGCGCGCTTCGTTGACCTGCTCGGCGAGCTGTATCCCCAGCACTTCGCGATGAGTTACCTCGCGCTGGCGACAGGGCTGCGTCCGTCATCGCTTCGCCCGCTTCGCCGCGCAGGCAAGGAAGCGGACGTGCTCTGGGACAAGGGCGTGCTGCTCGTTCGTCGCTCGCAGACGGTCGGCAACGAGGTGATGAACAAGACGAAGACGGGCTTCCGTCAGCGCATCTCCCTGCCGAAGCAGGTGATGGACGTGCTTCGGTGGCACGTCGAGACGCAGCTTCAGTCACCCGAGCAGCAGGCTTCGGAGTTGCTCTTCCCTTCGGTCTTCGGAGGGTTCCGGGCGCGTGACGTGCTCAACAAGCCCTTCGCGGACGTGGCGAGGAGCATGGACCTGGGGAAGCGCTTCACGCAGCGCGGGCTCCGTCGGACCTTCAACGACCTGGCGCGCCTCGCCGCGATCGAGAGCATCGTCACCAAGAGCATCAGCGGTCACCGCACCGACACGATGGTCGACTTGTATTCGACCGTGCATGGCGAGGAGCAGAAGAAGGGGATCGCCGCCCTGCTCGACACGCTCAAGCTCGCGGAGTCCGACCCGCCCGGGGAGGCGACCTGCGAGGCGACCGAGCCCCCCCCGCCGCCGGCGGCGCCGCCCCCGGCGCCTGAGCCGGCGATCGTGCCGCTGGAGCCCCGGGGTGCTCATCGGGGTGCTCACCCCCCTCGGCGGGGTGCTCCAAAGAGAAAAGCCGGATAGGCGTTACGCCCAACCGGCTTCTTTTCCTGCGTATTCTAGAGCGGGAGACGGGATTTGAACCCGCGACGTCCACCTTGGCAACGTCTTTGGGACTCCGGTATTTTTAGTTGATTTCGACGCGGATGCCCGTTTTTAGCCGATCTCGGTGAGATAGGCGGGGCGACCCGGAGAGTGTGGGAGACGCCGCGAGGTGTTGGATCCGGTGTTGGAGCGAAAGCCTCCCACACCCGCGAAGGAAGGCCGGGAAGACCAGTTCGGACGTCCAAGGCTGAGCTTGGTCGGATCAGTCCGTGGGCCGGCAGGCACTCGGCTCGGCGTCGTCCCGATACGGGGCCGCCAGGGTGCCGTCCTTGGTGTAGATGCCGGCTCGGACGGCCACTTGGAACAGCTCGGCCGTCGTCATGGTCTCAAGCGCAGCAAGCGCACGGCGACGCCTCCGGGTTTCCTCATCGAGGCCAGGGGCATTCGGATCGAGCATCAGCTTGAGCTTTGGGGACATCGGGCAGCTCGACTCATTGTGGGCGGAACACCCCCAGGATGCAATCGAGGCTCCGAACCGCAAGCTGAACATGGCTCTGCTCGTGGATGCCGCTGCCCTCGAAGGCGGGCTCGCCCTCGACAAAGCCGCAGCGAACGGTGTCGTACCCGATGCTCTGCGTCTGCTCCAGGAAGCTCAAGTAGAAGTTCAGGACGGCGCAGTCGAGGCGGCGGGCCTTCTTGTCGGGAGTCCCACCACTGTTGACCGGCAGGGGGGTGCCCCGATCGTCGTGGAGCTTCTTCAACATCTCGTAGGCGGCAGGAAGCTCGCTCGTGAACCTAGTGTCCATCAGGTCGAAGCATTTCCCGAGCTGAACCAGGGCGCCCACGATGGCCGGAGTCTTCAAGTTCCCACGCCGTTTCTGCTCCTCGGCGAACCTCATGGCCCGGTCGGCACCGTACTCCCAGAAGTAGATGCCCTCGCCGAGCCAGTCGTAGGGGTTCTGGCTCTTCTTGAATGGCTCTCCGCCCAGGATGCGTTCGGCGACCTCGGCGTCGCAGCCGTGGTACGCGAGGATCGTTCGATCGTACCTCACGACACGCCCTCGTTCGCCAGGGCCTCAACGTCGACCTTCTTGCGACGAAGGCGGTCGAGTTTCATCTGCCGGATCTTCTCTCGTTGCTTGATGGCCTCGACGGCGTGGGGGGTTGCCTTCTCCTTCAGCCCCGACAGATCGAACTCAGAGGTCTGACTGCCCTTCGAGCCCTTCGGTCCTCGTCGCTCGATTCGGCGCAGGAAGCCGAGGTCTTCCAGGGCAGCGATCCGCTTCTGCACAGCGCGGGGCGTCACCTGCATCGCCCTAGCGATGCTCCCCTTCGAGGGGTGAGGAAGGTTGCCGGCCTCGAACCAGTGCTTCGCGATGTGCAGGATGATGTTGATGTCCATCGCGTCGAGGCCCAGAGCTTCCTGACGTTCGAGGATGATCGACGGCAGAGCGACCCATCCAGCCGCGACAAGCTCCGGCCCCCACTTCGCCTGGAGCAGCTTGGGGCCGGTGCCCCCGCTTCCAACGGAGGCTGCCGTTTGCTTCGGCTGCGCAGCAGCCGGAGCCGCCGGAGGCTTTACCGGCTTCCTCGGGGCCGGCTTGGTCGGTGTCAACTTCCGCGACGTCATGCGATGCTTCTACGCTGGAAATACCGAGAAGACAAAGTGGACCGGGCGTCCCTAGGTTCACCGGGGGGAGGAGCCAACATACGCCGGGCCGGAGACGATAAGTTCGCCCGGCGGAGGCACGCTGGTTCTCCCAAAGAAGTAAAATGGAGCCTAGAACCTGGACCCACAACCTCGCCCTACACCCAGAAGAAGGGGTGAGGGGAAGAACGGCAGTTCGCCCCGTCCGCCACGGAGAGGCCGATCGCAAGCTCCAGCGGCGCGGCCAGCGAGATCGCAGAACGCGCGGTGCCATCGCCCAGTCAGGCCCCTCGAAAACAAACTGGCAGGAGAGTCCGGTGACGACCCTTCGGCCCCCCAGGACGCGCTGGACCGCTTCCTGACCCTCGACGGTTCCTCGCTCCAGTCGTTGTCGCGAAACGGCCCGGATGCGGCGAGAGGCGGCCTTCACCGCAGCCTTGGCTCGGAGCCAGGCCCCGGCGAACTAGTCGTCCTCGGTCGTGATCGTCTGCCCGTGCCGAACAGCGTGCAGCTTCAAGGCACGGTCATCGAGGTGAAGGCCGCCGATGACGACCTGGCTCCGATCATCAAGATGAACTTCGGACGCGGGTGACTGGAAGCCGGCTACGCCCCGAAGAGGTCCACCTGGAGTCGATCAAACGCTGCCAGAAGATCGCGGAAGTAGGTCTCGACGACGAAGTAGTGCTTGCCGCTGGGCTCAGTTCCTATGCCAAGCATGGCCCCGCCGTTGAACATGTAGATCGCGCAGTCCTTCTTCACGTGGTACTCGTGAGCCAGGCCGCATCGAAAGATGTCGTACACGTTCACGGTCCCACGAAATGCGGCATAGTCGGTGCCGATATAGTCGAAGAAGGCGTTGAAGTTACCCGAGGCACTGGATGTGCCGTTGTGCTTCTTCACGTCGAACTTCAACTTGCCGCCGAACTCCGTGTAGCAAAGCAGCCCCAGTGCTGCGAGGAGGTTGCCACCCCCCGGGGCGATGCCCGCCGCTACCAGAGCCAGAGCCTCCGCTGACCCGGGAGGTAATCGCGCAAGCTCGATCTCGCGTGAGATGTCGGCCTGCATGAACGCCTTTGCCTGGATAAACTCGTCGCGGGTCACGTCGGAACGGTACCCGATTCCCCAACGAACGTGGGGCCGATCGTTAGGCGACGTAACACGCTGGAGACCTCGCGAGCCCCTCTGGGCTGCTGAAAATGGCTGCCGTTCGAATCGACGGCCATTCTTGATGAAGATGATGGTCATCAGGTACAGCAATGCCGCGAGGCTCGGCGGGCTGGGGGACGGCTCGTGTTCACGTACGAGTTCAACAACTTCGAGCCCGAGCTGCCCGAGGTTCACGGTCGACGGGCGGGCTTCACGTCGTTCGAGGGCGTGGGGCTCGACGACGTGTGGCGGCGGTAGTTGGCGGTGGAGCCGCTTCCAGCGGCGTGGACATCGAAGGTTGGGGTCGCGGCGGTGTGGGGACGAAGATCGAACTGAAGCTCCGCTACACCGGCACGACCTCGCCTTCGTCGTCGATGGTGAAGCGGCGAACGTCGTCTTCGTAGATGACGAGGTTGGCCGCGTCCCCGAGCCCCTGGGCGATCAGCGCCGCCACGCGAACGGCCCAGGAGGTCACCATCGGTTCGCTGGTGACCATCTCGTAGGTCAACACGATGGACGACAAGGGAATGCCGCCACGCTGCTCCACCTCAAGGGTGGCGCCGACCATCGGGATCACCTTCTCCTGGAGCCCCGGCGTCGAGTCCGGCTTGTCGTTCAGATGCTCGGTCAGAAACTCGTTCACTTGAACGCGGCGACCGCTCGGCAGATTGACGAAAATGGGATCCCACATGCTGGTGCTCGATCGCCCCAGCCCAGCAGCCAAGCGGTCGGCTGCGAGCCGGGTGCCGACGTCGCCCGCAGCGCCGTCCGGAATGAACCGAACCCCGCGAGCTTCAGGCCAACTCGCGTTGATCGTCATCTCGACACGGCTGACCCGGGCGTGGCCCTCGGGCACTTCGTGCTCTCGAAGCGTCGCGAGCTTGATGCCCTTCGCGGCGGCGAACTTCCGGGCGTCCGCCGTGAACTCGTTGCAGGTTATGACGAACGCCTCGTCAGGGCGCACGCCCGAGACGACCCCGAAGAAGTCGCGAATGATTCCCAACCCCACGGGGTCACCAGAGACGTCGAAGTCCTTGCACTCGACGAGCACCCTCCTGGTCTTGCCGTCCGCCTCGATCGAGACGTCGATCTGGTGCTTGACGTCGCTCTCCCCGAGCAGCCGCAGGTCGTGGATTACCGTCGCCTGCTCGTTGAAGACCTTCAGGACGATCGCAGCCAGGCGCTCGTAGCGGGTGCCAGCCTTCGAGGTCGATGCCGCCGCCAGGCGATCGTGAAGTTCGTCGTATCGGGAACGGGCCACGAGGGAAGCCTATCTCGGCGTGTGACAAAGCTCGCGCTCGACCTCAAGCCAGTCGTCGAGGTCTCGGCCATGCTCCATCCCTCTCGCAAGCCAGCGGAAGTACGCGGCCTCCGCAACTCGATCCTTCCGAGTCTTCTCCAGTGCAGGCATCCGCAAGGGCTCGATCTCACGAAGGACGAGAAAGGTCTCGGCCGCGTGGCCGTCTCCGGTGTGCGGCCACCAGTCGGGCTTCAATGGGTAGCCCTGCTCGTCACGGTCTGGGCCATCAAGAGGGCCGTCGTAGCCGCAGTGCTTGGCGACCATCGCTGCAATCAGCGTGAGCACGAGATCACGCCTCTCGACGTCCTTCTGGATGTCCCGCTCGGTCGGGTGCCCCATCAGGAAGTCGTGGGCAACCGAGTTCCGAAGCTCGATCTCGCGTAGCACTCCTTGGGGCACGACCAGGCCGGCGGCCACGAGCGCAGCGGCAACTCGGTCAGTGCTTGGCCCCTGCTGGGCGCCCTCGACCTTGCCCAGCAACTTCTCGCCGGCATCGGAATCAAGCCCGTGCGCCACGATCGCGTCCCTGTTTGCCTTGACCCACTTGACCCATCGTCGCGAGTCCTTCACCAAGACCGTCCTGCCCGCTGCCACATGCACGCCCTTGGCGAACGCCTCAAGAGCGACCTGGGCAGCGAGGTAGCCAAGGTCGAGGTGTGATGAGATCGCGTCGAGGTAGCCGCCCATCGCTATCAGGAGCCCGATCTGGTCTCCAAGCCCCATCTTCGTCGCGACCTTGTTGAACAAGGTCGCGGTCCAGTTCACCGCGTCGTCGAAGCGTTGCGGAACTGGGGGACGACAGCTTCCACGGCGATGGCTACCGAGATGTAGACCCATTGCAGCGACGGGCTTCAGTGAGGCGTCCGTGCCGACGAGCCCCGATAGTTCGAGCGGTTGGCCGAGTGCAAATGCAAGAGCAAGGAAGTCGTCACCGACGCTCTTCGGCGACACCG
>CAIXWQ010001165.1 GCA_903923175.1 uncultured delta proteobacterium
GCGCTCGACGCGCAGCGCGCACGCGTGCCCTTCGCCGGTCGCCACCTGCACGACGTGATCGAGCCCCGGGACCTTGCCGCGCGCGACGCGGCTCTCGAGCGTGCCGTCGCCGAGCCGCCCCTGGCCGGCGTGCCCCCAGCAGGTGACCGTCGCGTCCGCGAGGAGGAAGCAGCCGTAGCCCGCCGAAGGCGCGAGCTGCGTCGCCTTCGCGAGATCGACGAGCTGCACCGCCCCGGCGTGGCGCATCGCCGTGTGCACGGGATCGAGATCGTCGGTGCGGTTCCACCCCCAGCACCAGACGCCACCGCGCTCGGTGCGCGCGCAGGCGTGCCCCACGCCGACCGCGACGTCGGCGATGGTCTCGTCGAGGTGGGCGACCGGGTAGAGCGGCTTCGGGCGCTCGATCAGGGTGGTGTCGCCGGTCTCGCCGCCGGCGTTCGTCCCCCAGCACCAGAGCCTGCCGTTCGTTCGACGCGCGCACGTCGTGGCGCCGCCCGCGGCGATCTGCGCCGCGTCGGACATCCCCAGCACCGGCGCCGGCGTCGCGCGCGAGGTGCGCGTGTCGTCGCCGAGCTGGCCGTGCTCGCCGTCGCCCCAGCAGACGACCGAGGCGTCGGCGCGCCGCGCGCAGACGTGCGCGTCGCCGAGCGCGATCTCGACCACGTCGCGCAGGCCGGGGACCGTGGTCGGCGCGGCGACGGTGTGGCTCGGCGCACCCTGGCCGGCCTCGCCGTCGACATCGTGCCCCCAGCAGCGCACGGTGCCGTCCTGCATGCGGACGCACGCGTGGGTGGCGCGCAGGGCGAGCTGCGCCGCGCCGCGCAGGCCAGGGACCTTGGTGGGCCTGAGCGCGCCGCTCGCGCGCCCCGAGGTGCCGAGGCCGAGCTGGCCGAAGTAGTTGTCGCCCCAGCAGAGAACCTCGCCCTCCTCGGTGCGCACGCAGGTGCTCATGCCGCCGGCCTGGACTTCGACGACCCGCGGCGCACCCACGCGCGCGGGCAGGGCGGACGCGCTCGACGCGGCGCTCGTGGCGGGCGCGAGGGCGTGCGCTTCCCTGGACGCGGCGGCTCCCGAGGCCGCGACGCTCCCCGTCGGCGTGGCGCTCGCGGAGGCGGCGTCGCGCGCCCCTCCGACCAGCCGGCTCGTCAGCTGCCGCATCGAGAGCCACATCGAACCGCCGATCGCGAGCGCGACGAAGACGTAGGCGAGGGGGCTCGGCCCCTGGCGTCGCCCGGACATCGCTCAGCCTCGCCCCTCGTGCGCGGCATGCGCGGCCTCTTCGCGGAGCGACGCGAGGATGCGCAGATAGGTCTCGTAGCGCGCGGCGGGGATCTCGCCGCGCGCGCTCGCGTCCTTCACGGCGCAGCGCGGCTCGATCTCGTGCAGGCAGTCGTTGAACCGGCAGCCCCCGGCGTGGGCCTCGATCTCGGGGAAATACCGCCCGAGCTCGCGCGGCTCGAGCGACCAGAGGCCGACCGCGCGAACCCCCGGCGTGTCGATCACGCGCGTGCCGTCGTCGAGGACGTGCAGCGTGGAGGCGGTGGTCGTGTGCTTGCCGCGCCCGCCCCAGGCCACGCTCAGCTCGCCGGTCTTGGCGCCGAGGGAGGCGTCGAAGGCGTTGACGAGCGACGACTTGCCGACGCCGCTGTGCCCCACGAAGACGCAGGTCTTGGCGTGCAGCGCCGCGCGCAGATCCGCGAGGCCCTCGCCGGTCCGGGTCGAGCACACCACCACGCCGAGGCCCATCGCGCGGTAGGGGGCGAGCTTGTCGAGCTCCTCGGCGCGCCCCGCGTCGTCGAGCTCTGCGAGGCGATCGAGCTTGTTGACGACGAGCAGCGGCGTCGCGCCGCCGAGCTGGATCGCCACCAGGAAGCGATCGATGAGCCGCGGGTGGAGCGGCGGCTCGACGACGGAGACGACGATGGCGACGACGTCGACGTTGGCCGCGATCACCAGCGCGCGCCGCGGATCCTGCGGATCGGGCCGCGCGAGGAACGTGCGCCGCGGCGAGACGACCCCGAGCAGCGGACCCGCCGCCGAGAGCGCGACCTCGACCTCGTCGCCCACCGCCACCAGCCCCTGCTCGCGCCGCGGCGGCAGCGGCACCGTGCGCAGCTCGCCGTCGTCGCAGAGCACGCGGCAGGCGATGCCGGCGAGCCACACGACCGTCCCCGTCACGCTCGGCCCTTCGGAGGAGGGCACGGCTCGGGAAGGAGTCCTCGGCCCGCGGCGACGCACCGGAGCATCTCCGCCGCGACGCAGGTGCAAGTCAAGCGGCGCGCGCGCCGACCTGTGCGATCCTGGCATCCAAGGCCCCGGTGACCGTGAACCAGGACGAGGACGAGGCGCGTGGTGACCGTGAAGGCTCCGAAGCGCAGCTGCGCCCGTTCGAGGTCCGCTCCCTCGCGCCGCGCGACGCGCCGGCGGTGCGAGACTTCGTGCAGGTCATCCTCCTGGCGCACGGCCTCGCGGGCGATCGCGAGCTGCTGCGCTACGGGCTGCGCGGCGAGGCGCTCATCGCCGAGCTCGTCGCCGCGATCGACGACGTCGCCGTCGGCACCGTGACGGTGACGCAGAGCCGCCTGCGCCCCGACGCGGCGTGGGTCTCCAAGCTGTTCGTCGACCCGCTCCACCGCGGCCGACGCATCGGCCGGGCGCTGCTCGCGCGCGCCGTCGACGACGCGCGCGCGGCCGGCTTCCAGCGCATCGGGCTCTCGACGCTGCCGGTGTTCCGCGACGCGATCCGGCTCTACGAGGACACGGGGTGGGTGCGCGCGCCGCGTCGCCCGACCCGGACGAGCGAGCTCGTGTACTGGCGGACGACGGCGGCGATCGGGTGACGCGGGGGTGTGCGCGCCGGGCCGCGAGCGTCGTCGGAGCGCGATCAGGCCGCGCTGTCGGTCCCGCCCCGGCGCAGGTCCGCGCGTCGGCCGCTAGATCTCCTTCCCGAACTGCGTCAGCGCCTGGTTCAGGAAGAACGTCCGCAGGTCCGGCCCCGAGAGGTAGATCCCGCTGCCGTCGAAGTCGGCGACCTCGACGATCTCACCCTCGACCGCCCGCGCGACCACGCCGGCGCGCCCCTCGCGCAGGCTCACGGGCCACCAGGTGCCCCGCGCGCGCTCGGGGAGCGCCGCGAGCAGCTCGAGCCACGTCGAGAGCGTGGTCCCGGCGCGGAGCGGCGTCGCGTGCTCGTAGTACGCGAGCAGCTCCAGTGGTGCGGCCTCGCCGGCGATGCGCCCGAGCTCGCTCACGAGCGCCGGCTCGAGCGCCGGCCCCGCGACGAGCGGCTCGTCGAACCGCTGCCCGACGACGTGCAGCCAGGCCAGGAACTCCGGGCCGAACGCGCGCGGCGGCGGCTCGCCGTGCTTCGGCTTCCAGCGGCGCAGCGCCTTCGTGTCGAACGTCGCGAGGTCGACGACCAGGCACAGCGGCGCCCCCTCGGCGTCGAGGCCGAGCCAGGTCGAGAAGCCGCCGTCGCGGCCGGTCGACACCGCGAAGACGGTTCCGCCCTCGATCGCGACGTGACCGCAGCCGGCCGGCGCGTCCTCCATCGCGGCGACGAGCGACTCGACGAACGCCTCGCGCTTGGTGAATTCCGCGAGGGCGAGGGCGAGCCGCGCGGCGGTGCCGCCGTCGGTGAGCGTCAGGGTCGCCGAGTCGGTGGTCGCCTGCGCGGGCTTCGTGCGCCGCCAGCGCGTGACCTTGCCGGCGCGGAACGAAACGCGCAGCGCCGCGACCTCGGCCGCGACGTCCCAGCACGCGAGCGCGAGCTCGATGCGGTGCCGGCCGTCGGGCGCGAGGATCGGCGCGCGCTCGTCGACGTCCCAGGGGTCGGCGACGACCAGCCCCTCGACGACGTCCAGATCGCCGGCGTGCACGCAACGAAAGACGCGGAATCCGTGCTCGGCGCGGAAGACCGCGCCGTCGTCGAACAGGGGGAGGAGGCGCATGTTCTGGTGGGGCTCGTTCGCGGTGTCAGTCGATCTTGAGGATCGCCAGGAAGGCGTCCTGGGGGATCTCGACGCTGCCGACCGTCTTCATGCGCTTCTTCCCCTCCTTCTGCTTCTCGAGGAGCTTGCGCTTGCGGCTGATGTCGCCGCCGTAGCACTTCGCCGTCACGTCCTTGCGCAGCGCGCGCACCGTCTCGCGGGCGATGATCTTGCCGCCGATGGCCGCCTGGATGGCGATCTCGAACTGCTGGCGCGGGAGGATCTCCTTCAGCTTCGCCGCGAGGTCGCGCCCGCGCTGGTAGCTGTGCTCCTTGTGCACGATGACGCTGAGCGCATCGAGCGGGTCGCCGTTCACCAGCATGTCGAGCTTCACGAGCGGCGCCTGGATGTAGCCGGCGAGCTCGTAGTCCATCGACGCGTAGCCGCGCGAGGCGCTCTTCAGCTTGTCGTGGAAGTCGAAGAGGATCTCGCCGAGCGGCAGGTCGTACGTGATGATCGCGCGCTCGGCGCTGGCGAACGTCAGGGCCTTCTGCACGCCGCGGCGATCCTCGCAGAGCGCCAGCACCGCGCCGACGTGCTCCTTCGGCACGTGGATGGTGACCTTGAAGTGCGGCTCCTCGATGTGCTCGATGTACTGCGGCTCGGGGAGCTTCGCAGGGTTCTCGATGTCGATCATCTCGCCGTTGGTCTTGAGGACCTTGTAGACGACGCTCGGCGCGGTGGTGATGAGGTCGAGGTTGTACTCGCGCTCGAGCCGCTCCTGGATGATCTCCATGTGGAGCAGGCCGAGGAAGCCGCAGCGGAAGCCGAAGCCGAGCGCGTCCGAGGTCTCGGGCTCGAACACGAACGCGGCGTCGTTCATGTGCAGCTTGTCGAGCGCGTCGCGCAGATCCGGGTACTGCGCGGTGTCGGTCGGGAAGATGCCGGCGAAGACCATCGGCTTCACCTCTTTGAAGCCGGGGATCGCCTCGATCTTGCGTCCCTCGAGCGCGGCCTTCGCCGCCTCCTTCGCGTCGGTGATGGTGTCGCCGATCTTCGTGTCGTGGACGCTCTTGATGTTCGCCGCGAGGAAGGCGACCTCGCCGGGCCCAGCCTCCTCGATCGGGATCGCGTGCGGCGTGAAGATCCCCATCTCGGTGATCTCGTAGTCGCGGCCGGTGGCGAGGAAGCGGACCTTCTGCCCCTTCCTGAGCGTGCCGTCGATCACGCGGACCATCACGACGGCGCCGCGGTACGTGTCGTACCAGCTGTCGAAGATCAGCGCGCGCATCGGGCCGCCGGGGTTGCGCTCCTTCGGCGGCGGCACCCGCGCGACGATCTGCTCGAGGATCTCGGGCACGCCGACGCCCGTCTTGCCGCTGCACGAGACCGCCTCGCTGCAGTCGAGCCCGACGACCTGCTCGATCTCCTCCGCGGTGCGCGACACGTCGCTCGACGGCAGGTCGACCTTGTTCAGGACCGGGATGATCTCGAGGTTCTGATCGATCGCGAGGTAGACGTTGGCGAGCGTCTGCGCCTCGACGCCTTGCGTGCTGTCGACGACGAGGATGGCCCCCTCGCAGGCCGAGAGGCTGCGCGAGACCTCGTAGTTGAAGTCGACGTGTCCCGGCGTGTCGATCAGGTGCAGCGTGTAGATCTGCCCGTCCTTCGCCTTGTAGCGGAGCCGGACCGTCTGCGCCTTGATGGTGATCCCGCGCTCGCGCTCGATGTCCATCTTGTCGAGGAACTGCTCGACCATCTCACGCTGCGCGAGGGCGCCCGTGATCTGCAGGATGCGATCGGCCAGCGTCGACTTGCCGTGGTCGATGTGCGCGATGA
>CAIXWQ010001166.1 GCA_903923175.1 uncultured delta proteobacterium
CCGAGCGCGCGGTGCAGCGCGACCACGCGCTCGAGCGCCGCAGCGGGCGCGCCGTCGGTGCACACCGCCACGACGCCGCCGCGCCAGAGCTCCTCGCGCGAGGCGGCGAACCCGCCCGCCTCGCCGCCAAACATCGGGTGCCCGCCCACGAACGCGATCCCGGCGCCCAGCGCCGCGGCCGCGCCGATCACGGGGGCCTTGGTCCCCGCCACGTCGGTCACGATCGCGCCCGGGCGCAGGTGGGGCGCGAGCGCCGCGAACGACGCCTCGATCGCCCCGATCGGCGCGCACAGCACGACGAGCTCGCACGTCGCGAGCGCCGGCCCGGGGGCCTCCAGCAGCACGTCGCAGAGCCCCGTCGCCGCGACCGCCGCGCGCACGTCGGCCCGCGCCTCGATCCCCACCACGCGCGTGGCGAGCCCGCCGCGCCGCAGGCCGCGCACGAGCGAGCCGCCGAGGAGCCCGAGCCCCAGCACCGCGATCGAGGTCGCGCCGCCGACCTCGCTCACCGTGCGCTCTTCGCGCGCTTCACGCGCTTCACCTGCTTCACGCGCTTCACCTGCTTCACGCGCTTCGCGTCACGCGGCTTCGCGACGAGCCCCTTCGCCGACGCCTCGCCGATCGGCTCCGGGCTCGCGGCGGGTACGGCGGGTGCGGCGGAAGCGGGCGGCGTCGGCGCGGCCAGTGACAGATCCGGGCGGAGGCGTTCGGCCCCGCCGAGATAGACGTGCACCCCTGCCCGCTTGCCACGGACGTGCAGCAGCACGCGGCACACGCGCGGCAGCGCGCCGGGGACCGGGATCTCCTGCGCGCAGAGCAGCGGCACCTCGCCCCAGCCGACCTCGCGCGCGGCGCGCGCCGGGAAGTCGGCGTCGAGGTCGGGGGTCAGCGTGAAGATCGCGGAGATGATCTTCGAGGGGCGCAGCCGGTTGCGGGCCTCGAGCTCGGCGCACAGCGCCTTCACGGCCGCGCCGATCGTCTCGCGATCGTTGCGCTCGATCTGGATGGCCCCACGGATCGCCTGCATGCGCCGCCACCCTAGCGCAGCGCGGCAGGGTGCACCCGCGCATTCCGACCGGCCGCCGCCGCGTCCGTCTCCAGATTGCGGGCGCGCCGTGGCAGGTGCGGAGCGGTGCGACGCGCCCCGCGCGCGACCCACTATTCGACCGTCGCGCCGTTCGCTACCGTCGACGAATGTCCCCTGGCTCCCATGGCGGCGCCTCCTGCGGCGCGTGCGGCGCGCCGGCCGAGCCCGGCGTCATCACGTGCTCCTTCTGCGGCCAGATCGTCGCGCCCGAGGCGGCCGCGAACGCCGTGCACTGCCCCAAGTGCCGGACGCTCAACGCCCGCGGCGAGAAGCTCTGCAGCCACTGCCACGCGTCGCTGCTCCTGCCGTGCGTCTTCTGCCAGCACGCCTCGCCGTGCGACCTCGAGGCGTGCGCGTCGTGCGGCGAGCCGTTCGCAGGCTCGCTCGAGCGCAAGGCCGCGCGCGACGCCGAGCAGCGGCGCGCGCAGACGTGGAACACGGTCGGCCAGGTCGCCGGCGTCGCGGGGAGCCTGCTCGGTGCGCTCGCCGGCGTGAGCCTCGGCGGCAGCGACGAGCCTCCGCCGCGCCATCACGCCCCGCCGGCGCGAGAGAGCGGCGGCTTTCTCCAGGACCTCGGCGGCGCGCTCGCCGAGATCGCCGGCGGCTCTGGCTCTGGTGGACGCAGCGACGACGACAAGGGCTGAGCATGTCGTCGGCGGACCTCCCGGCGTCGCTTCGTGGTGAAGGCGCCGGAGAGGGCGTGGGCGAAGTCGTCGGTGAGGGGGGCGCCGCGCCTCCGCCCGGTCCGGAACGCGACGGACGCGAGCCCGGAGGCGAAGGCCCCGCGCCCGCGCAAGGCCCGATCGGGCGCGCGGCGGCCGCCTTCACCGCGTGGTCGGAGCGCTGGATCCCCGACGCGTTCGTGTTCGCGCTCCTCGCGACCGCGCTGGTCTGCGTGGCCGCGCTCTTCTCGCTCGGCGTGTCGTTCGCGAGCGCGACCGCCATCGTCGCCGCGTGGGGCGGCGGCTTCTGGGATCTCATCCCGTTCACGCTGCAGATGGCGCTGGTGATCATCACCGGCTACGTCGTCGCCACCACGCGCCCGGTCTATCGCGGCATCCGCGCGCTCGCCTCGGCGCCGCGCGAGCCGCGCCGCGCGATCGCGATGGTGGCGCTCTTCGCGATGCTCTCGGCCTGGCTCAACTGGGGCTTCAGCCTGATCTTCAGCGCGATGCTCGCCAAGGAGGTCGCGCGGCGCGTGCGCGGCGTCGACTACCGCGCGGTCGCGGCGAGCGCGTTCATGGGGCTCGGGAGCGTGTGGGCGCAGGGGCTGAGCGGCTCGGCCGCGCTGCAGATGGCGACGCCGAGCGCGCTGCAGAAGTCGGTGCGCGGCATCGTCGAAGGGAACGGCGCCATCCCGGGCGGCGTCATCCCGCTCTCGCAGACCATCTTCCTCTGGCAGTCGCTGCTGAGCGTCGCGGTCGAGATCGTGGTGGTGACGGCGGTGGTGTGGCTCGCCGCGCCGACCGCGGCGCGCGCGAAGACGGCGGAGCATCTCGGCGTCGCGCTCGGCGCCTCGCCGCTGGATCGGCCGGAGGAGCCGCGCACGCCGCATACGCCGCGCACGCCGCTGACGCCAGGCGAGTGGCTCGAGCACCGCCCGTGGCCCAACGCGCTGGTGGTGCTGCTCGCGGGCAGCTACCTCGTGCACCACTTCCGCGCCGCGCCGAACAAGCTCGACGCCATCTCGCTGAACGCCATCAACCTCTTCTTCCTGACGCTCGGCTTCGCGCTGCACGGCACGCCTTCGCGCGTGATGCGCGCGTTCAAGGAAGCGACCGCGGGCGTGTGGGGCGTGATCCTCCAGTTCCCGTTCTACGCCGCGCTTTCGGCGGTGATCGTGCAGTCGCACCTCAACGAGCGCCTCGCGGCGTGGCTCGTGCGGCTGTCGTCGACGCGCAGCTACCCGGCGCTCATCGCCGTCTACTCCGCGGTGCTCGGCGTGTTCGTGCCGAGCGGCGGCTCGAAGTGGGTCATCGAGGCGCCGTACGTGATGCGCGCCGCCCACGACCTGCACGTGCACCTCGGCTGGATGGTCGCGGTCTACGACCTCGGCGAGGCGGTCGCGAACCTCGTGCAGCCGTTCTGGATGCTGCCGGTGCTCACGCTCTTCGGCCTGCGGGCGCGCGACGTGATGGGGTACACGTTCCTCGTCTTCCTCGTGCTCGCGCCGGTGGTGCTGGTGCTCGTCACGCTGCTCGGCGCGACCCTGCACTACCCGCTCTGAAGCCGCCGCCGGGCCCGCCGCGTGCGCGGGTTCACGCGGCGTTCACGCGACGTTCACGGGGCGATCACGCGCTGAACACGCCTCCGCGCGCGCCGCGCGCGACGACGGGGTTGCCGCCCTGCGACGACGCGAGCAGGACATGGCGATGGACCTGAAGAGCGTGGTGACGAGCGCGGTGAGCGCCCTCGAGGGAGCGTCGTTCGAAGAGGATGACGGCGTCTTTTACCTCTCGGTTCCGACCGGCGACGAAGACGACGCCGACCCGCGGCCCGTGGTCGTGGCCGTCTACGCGGGCGAGGACGGCGAGACGATCATCACGCGCGCCGAGGTCGGCCCCTACGCCGACGACGTCGACCTCGCGGAGGTCCTTCGCTGGATCGACTCCGCCATCTTCGCGCGCGTCTACATCGGCAGCGCCGACGAAGAGGAAGAGGGCGAGGCGATCGTCGTCGAGGCCGGCGCGCTGAGCCGACTGCTCGACGGCGACCTGCTCGCGCAGATGGCGCAAGAGGTCGCGGATCTCGCCGACGAGATCGGCACGGCGCTGTTCGGCGACGACGACGAGCCCGAGTGACGCCGAGCGGGCCGCGCCGCGACGAACCGCTTGCCCCCGCGCCGCGCGGCCGCCATGCTCCGCGCGTGTCGAACGCCGTCACCGAAGGGATCCGCGTCACCGTACGCACCACGTACCTCGCCGATCAGTCCGAGCCGCGCGGGCATCGCTACGTCTTCGCGTACAAGGTGAAGATCACCAACGAGGGCGAGGCGTCCGCCCGGCTGCGCACGCGTCACTGGATCATCCGCGACGCCGAGGGGCGCGTGGAGGAGGTCCGCGGCGAGGGCGTGGTCGGCAACACGCCGCTGCTGCGCCCCGGCCAGAGCTTCGAGTACACGAGCCACTGCGTGCTCAAGACGCCGCGCGGCTCGATGGAAGGGAGCTATCGCATGCAGCGGGACGACGGCGTCGAGTTCGACGCGAGCATCGCCAGCTTCACGCTCGCGCTGCCGCAGACGCTCAACTGAGCGCGCCGGAGGCCGCGCGCGCCATGCCCGCCGTCCGGCTCGAGCCGACCCCCGAGGCGATCGCGCGCTGCGCGGCGGCGCTCGCGCGCGGCGAGCTCGTCGCCTTCCCCACCGAGACCGTCTACGGCCTCGGCGCCAACGCGCTCGATCCGCGGGCCGTCGAGGCGATCTTCCGCGCGAAGCGGCGCCCGCACACCGATCCGCTGATCGTGCATGTCGCGAGCGCCGACGCCGCGTTCGCGCTGGCCGACCTCGACGCGCAGGATCGCGCCATCGCCGAGCGGCTCGGCGCGCTGTGGCCGGGGCCGCTCACGCTCGTCGTGCGCGCGCGCGACGTCGTGCCGGCCGTCGTTCGCGCGGGCGGCGAGACGGTCGGGCTGCGCGTCCCGGCGCACCCGGTGGCGATGGCGCTGCTCGAGGCGAGCCGCCTGCCGATCGCGGCGCCGAGCGCCAACCGCTTCGGCCACGTGAGCCCCACCACCGCGGCGCACGTCCTCGCCGACCTCGGCGACGAGTCGCTCACGGTGCTCGACGGCGGCCCGTGCCGCGTCGGCATCGAGTCGACCGTCGCGCGCGTCGAGGCGGGCGCGATCACGGTCCTCCGGCGCGGCGTCGTCTCGCCCGAGGAGCTCGGCGCGATCGGCGGAGCCCCGGTCGAGGTGCACGAGCGCCACGTCGCGAGCGCCGCCGCGGCGGGCGCCCAGAGCGCCCCCGGGCAGCTGCTGACGCACTACGCGCCGCGGCTGCCGACGTTCCTCTACGCCCCCACGGACGCGCCCGACCTCCGCGTCGACGCGTCGGTCCCTGCCGCTTCGTGCGCCCTGGTCGACCTCGGCGGCCACGCCGCGCCCCTCGCCGCCGACGTCCGCGTCTACGTCGACCTCTCGAGGGCCGGCGACGCGCACGAGGCCGCCGCGCGGCTCTTCGCGGTGCTCCGCGAGCTCGAGGCCCGCCCCGACGTCGAGGCCATCTTGCTCCCCGATCTGCACGGTTCGCCGGACGAGGCGGCCCGCGCGCTCTTCGATCGGCTCTTTCGCGCCGCCTCCGGGCGCCGCGCCCGCATCCACCTCGGCTGACGCCGCATCAGCTGTTGGCGAAGCCGAACGCCGACGCCCCGCCACGAGGATCCGACGCCCATGATGACCGAGTCGCGCTACCACCAGCTCGTCGCCGAGGCCTTCCGCAAGATCGAGGACGGCATCGCGGAGTGCGATCCGCAGGACGTCGACCTCGACTCCGCAGGCGACGTGCTCACCATCACGCTCAAGGAGTCGCTCCGCTGCATCGTGAACACGCAGCGCCCGACGCGGCAGATCTGGCTCGCCTGGGCGGCCAAGGGGCGCGCATGGCACTTCGCGTGGGACGACGCGAAATCGCAGTGGCTCGACGACAAGGGTCACGGCGACGAGCTCTTCGCGACGCTCAAGATGATCGTGAAGGAGAGCGCCGGGGTCGACGTCGCGTACTGACGCGCCCTCCCCTGCTTACTGCGCCCGCCCCCACGTCGACGGCTGCGCGCCCATCACGAACACGAGCTTGCCGCCGGCGTGCAGATCGCTCACGCGCAGCTCCGGCGTGGTGAGCGGCGCGCCGTCGAGGGTGACCGACTGCACGTAGATGGCGGTGTCGCTCACCCCCTGCGCCTCGATGGTGAACGTGCCGCTCGCGCCGTCGCCGAGCGCGATCGTCGCTTGCGGGAAGAGCGGCGCGCCGAGCACGAACCGATCGGTGCCGACGACCGGATAGATGCCGAGCGCGCTGAACAGCAGCCAGGTCGACATGGTTCCGCCGTCGTCGTTGCCAGGGAGCCCGTCGGCGCCAGGGCCGAACGCGTTCAGCATCGCCCAGCGGCTCCAGCGCTGCGCGAGGTCCGGGCGCCCGAGCTGCGCGAGCAGGAACGGCGCGTGGATGTCCGGCTCGTTTCCGGCCCAGTAGTACGGCCGGATCGCCCCCGAGGAGATCAGGCTCGTCCAGTCGGTCTGGTTCCAGTTCGCCAGCGCCTGCTCGAAGAACCCCTCGAGCTCCGCGGCGGCGGCGGCCTTGCTGCCGAAGAGCGCGACGTACCCGTCGACGTCGTGTGGCGCGCCCCACACGGTCTGCGCGGCGTCGGCCTCCGCGAACTCGTCCTGCCAGTCGTACGGGTTGTCGTGGGGCGTCGCGAAGGCGCCGGTCTCGTCCTTCGCCCACAGCATCTTGGTGGCGGGATCGAAGAGCTTGCGCCAGCCGTGCGCGCGCGCGGCGAGCTGCGCCGCCTCGGTGGTGTGCCCGAGCGCCTGGCCGAAGCCCGCGAGCGCGAAGTCGGCCTGCGCGAGCTCGATCGTCTTCGAGGTCGCGGTCCCCGACTTTTCCGGCACGTAGCCGAGCGTCAGGTACGCCTCGGCGCCGCTCCGCCCCCCGCGCCCGCCCGCCGGCGGCGTCGGATCGAGCGCCTCCGCGCGCAGCAGCCCCCAGGCCTCCTCCACGTCGAAGCCGCGGATCCCGCGCGCGTACGCGTCGGCGATCACGATCTCCGCAGGGGCGCCGATCATCGAGCCCGCGTCGCCGTCGGCGATCGGCCACTTGGGGAAGCTGCCGCCCCGCTGCTTCGCCATCTCGACGAGCGAGCGCACCGCGTCGAGCGCGCGCTCCTTCGCGACCAGCGCGTAGAACGGGTGCAGCGTGCGGTAGGTGTCCCAGAGCGACAGATCGCTGCAGAAGGTGAACCCGGTCGCCGCGTGGATCTGCTGGTCGCCGCCGCGGTAACGCCCGTCCACGTCCTGCGTCCGCGAGGGCATGAGGAACGCGTGGAAGCGCGCCGCCTCCATCATCGCCTGCTGGTCCTTGGTGCCGCCCACGAACTGCACGCGATCGGTGAGCGACTTCCAGTCGGCCGCGGTCTTCGCCTTGGTCGCGTCGAAATCCCAGGCGGGGAGCTCGGCCGCGAGGTTCGCCTTCGCGCCGTCGCCGTCGACCAGCGAGATCGCGATCTGCAGCTCCGCCGCGGCGCCCCCGGCGAGATCGAGATCGAGCGCGAACCCCACGCCGGTCCCCGTCGCGCTCGTCCCCGCGGCGGGCGCGGCCCCGGCCGACCAGGTCTGCTGCGAGAGCCACGCGTTCTTCGTGCGCCCCTCGAAGTAGACGTCGTAGCCGCCGAAGCCGCCCGACATGCCGCCCACGCTGCGCAGCCGGCCGCGGAAGGCCTTGTTCGCCGGATCGAGGGTCACCTCGGCGCTCGTGATCTTGCCGCCGTCGAGGTGGTGATCGAGGTCGAAGAGCACGTGCCCCGCGGCCTGCGCGGCCGGGTACGTGAAGCGCTCGTGCCCCGCGTGCGGCGTCGCCACGAGGTCCGCCTGGATGGCGCCGCGATCGAGCTTCACGGAGTAGGTCCCGTAGCCGAGCTTCTCGCTGGGCTTCTGGAACTTCGAGCCGTAGCCGCTCGCGGTGGTGAGCGCGGGGCTCACCGCCGTCTCGAGCGGCATCACGCTCAGCACGCCGTAGTCGGTGCCGCCGGTGCCGTGCAGATGCAGGTGCGAGAAGCCCTGGATGGTGTCGTCGCCGTACCAGTAGCCGCTGTAGTGGAGGAAGCGCGGCGCGCCGCCGGGCGCGGTGGTGTCGGGGCCGATCTTCGCGAGGCCGTTGGGCGCGGCGGCAGACACCGTCGCGCTGCCGAACGCGAAGCCGAAGCCGCCGCTGCCGATGAAAAGGGGGTCGACCGGCGTCGCGGCGGGCCGCGGGTTGTCGATCGCGCCATCGTCGAGCGGCCCCGTCTCCGCCGCGGCGGGCGCGTCGGTCGACTTGGAGCACGCCGCGACGGCCATCACGCCGGTCGCGCCCAACGCGCCCGACGCGCAGAGCGCCCAAGCGTTCACCCACCGGAGACCCACCCGAGCACCGCCGTAGACCCTGCGCATGGACGCCGAGCCTAGCCGACCCGCGTGTGCCTACGGACGCAGGGGCGAAATTCTCGTCGCTTTCGGTCGGCGCCGCTCTGCTAGGGCGGAGCCCGAGTCCTGCATTGGTGACTATTTTCCTACGGAGCTGCACGAAATTGCGCAGTTCGGGGCGAGGTGCGTAGCGGATTGCGCGTCTACGGCGACGCGCCCGTGCGTCTGAACGCCCACAGCCTCTGCGATGGCGCGCGGCACATGGACGCACATCCGCCCCGGACGCTTCGTGCGTGAATCGTGGCGACCTTGAGGTCGCCAGCGCGCGTCGAGCTGTTCCTTGGCCCGGCGGCATCGATTCTGCTGAGGGCGGTCCCCCGAATGACGGGGACCAACACACGAGCCTGCCGGAACCGCGCGCTCGTCGGCCTGGCGGCCGGTCTCCTGACCCTCGTGGCCCCGCTCGGGTCGTATCGCCGCGCCGAGGCCAAGACGCCCGGCTGCCCGAGCGAGATGGTCCGTGTCGGCGAGACCTGTGTCGATCGCTGGGAGGGCTCGCTCGTCGAGCTGCTCCCCGACGGCACCGAGGCTCCGTGGTCGCCCTACGTGCCGCCGAACGGCCACAGCGTCCGCGCGATCTCGCGCGCCGGCGTCGTCCCGCAGGCGCACATTTCGTACGTCGAGGCGAAGGCCGCTTGCACCAAGTCGAGCAAGCGCCTCTGCAAGGCGGACGAGTGGGTGCGCGCCTGCAAGGGGCCCACGAAGACCAAGTTCCCCTACGGCGACGAGTACATCGGCGGCGCCTGCGTCGACTACGGCCGCACGCACGCGAACTACCTCCTGCACGGCAAGGACCGCGCGCTCTCCTACGAGGGGATGAACGATCCGCGCGTGAACCAGACGCCGAACACGGTGGCCGCCACCGGCACCGCGAACGCCTGCACCAACGAGTTCGGCGCGTTCGACATGGTCGGCAACCTCCACGAGTGGGCCGACGACGCGCGCTTCCACGGCGGCTACTACCTCGACGTGAAGCAGAACGGCGACGGCTGCGAGTACGTCACCGGCGCCCACGGGCCGCAATACTTCGACTACTCGACCGGCTTCCGCTGCTGCGCCGACGTCGGCACCCTCGACGAGCAGGAGCCGGAGGCGTCGGTCGAGCCCGAGAAGGCCGCGGTCGCCAGCGTCCCCGTCGAGGACCGCGCGCTCGAGGAGATCGCCCGCGCGTCGCTGGTGCGCGGCGGCCACGATCGTGCCGTCGCGGCGAGGATCGCCGGCCTCTGCGTCGCGCCGCGCTCGTAGGCTCTCGCTCTCACCGCGCGCAGCGCTCTCACCGCGGGATCGACGGGCGAGCCGCCCGGGCATTCAACGCGCGGGTTCGCCTCGCTCAGCGCGCGCTGCGACGGCCCCGGCGCCCGAACCGCCGGGCGAGCGCGAGCAGGCCGAGCAGCGCGTAGCCGCCCCCCGTCGCGCGCACGCGTCGCACGCCCGCCAC
>CAIXWQ010001167.1 GCA_903923175.1 uncultured delta proteobacterium
GCCATCGGTTCGCCCCATTCGGTCTTCTACAACCCGGCCGCGATCGGCGACGCGCCCGGGACTCAGCTCGTCCTCGACGGCAACCTCGTCTACCGCTTCGCCCGGTACGAGCGCCCCGTGAGCGCCCTGCAGCCCGGTGCGGACACGAAGTACAAGGCCGACCCCGCGCTCTATTCGAAGTACGTCGACGCCAACACCGGCACCGCGACCTCCTCGGGCGTTCAGGGGGCTCCGTACGTCGGCGCCACCACCGACTTCGGCGGCAAGCTCCCGATCTTCGCCGGCATCGCCAGCTACATCCCCGAAGGGGGCATGGCGCAGTTCGGCAAGGTCGATCGCTTCCGCAACGATCCCGCCGCCACCGGCGCCTACGACGGCGTGCAGCGCTGGGCGCTCGTCTCGGGCAAGCAGATCAGCTGGTGGAACACGCTCGCGGTCGGCGCCACCATCCGCCCGATCCGCCTCAGCTTCGGCGCGAGCGTGAGCGTCGTGCACGACTCGCTCTCGAGCCTCATCGCGCGCAACCGCGACGCGTCCGACTACGTGGAGACCCCGACCGGCACGCCGACCGAAGGTCGCAGCCTGCTCGACGTCTCCGGCACGCACCTCGCGATCGGCGCCGGGCTCTTCTGGCGCAGCGAGGACAGCGCGCTGCGCGTCGGCGCGTCGTACATGAGCGGCCAGGGGCTCGGTCAGTCGCGGCTGGTCGGCACGCTCGACACGCAGTTCGGCACCGGCGCGAAGCAGACGCAGGCCGCCGACGTCGTCCAGCGCTACCCCGACGTCGTGCGCGCCGGGATCGCCTACCGCGTCGCGCCGAACCTCGATCTGCGCGCCGACGCGGAGTGGGTGCGCTGGTCGGTCTTCGAGCACCAGTGCATCGTGCAGCACGGCGCCGCGTGCAACCTCGCCGCCGACGGCAGCGAGATCGTGCCGCAGGGGGGCACGACGCAGATCCTGCTCAACCTCGCCCGCAACTGGCAGGACGCGTTCGGCTTGAAGCTCGCCGCCGCGTGGCTGCCGAGCAGCGGGACGCAGATCACCGGCGGCCTCGGCATCGACACCTCCGCCATCCCGAGCAAGCAGCTCGACGCGACGTACTTCGACGCGTTCAAGGTGCTCGTGTCGCTCGGCATCCGTCAGCGCCTCGGCGACCGCTTCTTCCTCGGTGCCACGCTCACGCAGATGACCTACCTCAGCGTCGACAACAGCGCGAACGCGGTCGTCTCGAAGAACGCGGTCCCCTCGCGCTCGGCGAGCAATGGCGGCGTCTACACCTCGGCGATCACGTTCCTCGACCTGTCGCTCGGCGTGCGTCTCTGAGTCGGGCGCGCTGGCGCGGAGCGCGCTCGGCGGCGCGTCGCGCGTCAATGGTGCGGAGGTGCGACAACGGCGCCGCGCGCGGGCCTGTCCCGCGTGGATTCCGGGATCCGCGCATCCACGCGTAGTCCCCGGGGATCTGCGCGTTCCGGGCGGGCGCGGCGCGAGCCGAGGGCGTGCACTGCGGGTTTGACCGAACCCGTCCGGCCTTCGAAAATCCGCGCATGACTTCGAAGGGTCGCTTCGCGTTGATGGTGTCGGTCGCGATGGCGTTCGGCATCGCGTGCTCTGCGGGCCAGGACAAGGGGGGCGGCCCCTCGGGGACCGTCGACTCGGGCACCACCGTCACGCTCCCCGACGGCAACGTCGTGCAGCCCGACGGCGCGCCGATCCCCGACACCGGCACGCCGAGCGACGACACGGGCGGCTCCGGCGACGACTCCGCGACGACGCCGCCGACCGACAGCGGCACGACGCCGCCCACCGACAGCGGCACGCCGAGCGACACCGGCACCACGCCGATCACGTACAACCTCGTGATCACGCCCAAGGACACGACCGTGATGCTCCCCTCGGGATCGACCACGGCGACCCTCGCGTACTACGCGTCGCTCGTCTCCTCGACGGGCTACGACCCGCCGCAGGACGTGACCGCGTCGACGACGTTCACGATCGACGACGCGACGATCGGCACCTTCGCCGGCACCACGCTCACGTACGGCAAGATCGGCAACACCGCGGTGCGCGCGACGCACGGCTCGTACGTCGCGTCGACGACGCTCGCCGTGACCGGTCCGACGTCGATCGTGGTGTCGGGACCGGCCGACGCGCCGGCCAAGTTCGGCGGCGCCATCGACGCGGCCGCCGCGCCGACGATCGTCTACCCGATCGACGGAACGATCGTTCCGCCGAACATGAACGTCTTCGAGTTCCAGTATCTCCCCGGCACCGGGAACAACCTCTTCGAGCTCGCCTTCAAGGGGACGAACCTCGACCTCAAGCTCTACTTCACGTGCACCACCGTCGGCAGCGGCTGCGGCTACGCGCCCGACGCGACGGCGTGGAAGTACCTCGCCGAGGGGGGGCGCGGGCAGACGCCGGTGACCTACACGCTGCGGGGCGTGAACACGACGACGGGGAAGGTCGGCCCCACCGCGACCCGGCAGATCTCCTTCGGCCTCGAGAACATCGTCGGCGGCGTCTACTACTGGAACGCGGGCGCCGGCGCGACGATGCGCTACGAGTTCGGCGTCAGCGGCGCGAGCGCCGAGAAGTGGATGGCCGGGACGCCCATCAACTGCGTCGGCTGCCACGCGATCTCGCACCGGGGTCACCGCTTCGCCGCGGGGATCGGCATCCCGGGCACGTCGTGGAAGGTCTACGACGTCGCCACGCGCGCGCAGGTGTTCCCGGGGCCGGGAAGCGCGAGCTTCTTCTCGTTCTCGCCCGACGAGACGCAGATGGTGACGTCGAACGGCTCGGCGCTGACCGTGCGCAGCACGACCACCGGCGCGGCGATCACCGGCATGCTGCCGACGGTCGCGAGCTCCGGCTCGCAGCCCGACTGGTCGCTCGACGGCAAGCACATCGTCTTCGCGAAGAACACCACGCTCGGCGGCCCGACCGGCACCTCGAAGGCGGTCATCCAGCGGCTCGACTGGAACGGCTCGACGTTCACCGACGGCGGCCAGATCGCCGCGGTCGGCACCAACAGCTTCTACCCGGCGTTCGCACCCGGCAACGACTTCGTCATCTTCAACTCCTCGCCGTCGGGGCACTCGAGCTACGACGCGTGGGACGCCGAGATGTACGCGGTGCCGACCGGCGGCGGCACGCCGATCCGGCTCGCCAAGTCGATCGCGCCCGGCGCGCAGTCGTGGCCGAAGCCCTACGTCGAGGAGCAGCGCTACCGCAACGGCGGCAAGCTCGTGTGGGTCACCTTCTCGAGCCGCCGCACCTACGGGCTGCGCATGAACCCGACCCCGGGGCCGAGCACGCCCGATCCGACCGATCCGAGCAAGGAGCTCCCGCCGCCCGGCACCGCGCAGCTCTGGATGACCGCGATCGACCCCGCCAAGATCGCGGCCGGGCAGGACGGTTCCTACCCGTCGTTCTGGCTCCCGTTCCAGGACATGGCGAGCGGCAACCACATCGGCCAGTGGGTGAAGAAGGTCGAGCGGCTCACCTGCGCGACCGGCGCGGCGTGCCAGTCGGGCGAGCAGTGCGTGAACGGCCAGTGCGTCGGCGGGATCCGGTGACGCTTCACGCGTAGGCCGCCCGCGGGGGCGGTCGCGCCGATGAGGCCGGGCGGGGCGTTCGAGCGCCGCTCGGCCTCGGTCGTTTTTGGTACGTTCCTCCCTTCATGCCGAAGCACGAAGAGGACGTCCCCCGGACGGCGACCGAGCGGAAGGGGCGCCTCGACGCGCTCCGCGATCGCAAGATGGCCGCGACCGCGCACGCCTTCGTGCGCGCCAAGGCGGACCTGTTCTACGCGACGATCGCCGAGCACCCGCTCGCGCTTCCGGCGGGGCCGGCGATCTGGATCAGCGGCGACTGCCACGCCGAGAACTTCGGCGCGGTGTCCGACGCGCGCGGCGGCGGCGACCTCGAGATGAACGATCTCGACGAGACCAACGTCGGCGAGCCGGCGCACGACGTGCTGCGGCTCGCGCTCTCGCTCTCGATGGCCGCCCGCGCCGCCGGTCGCAACGGCCTCGACACCGCGGCGCTGCTCGAGGCGATGGTCCGCGGCTACGACCGCGTGCTCAAGCAGCGCGAGAAGGACGAGGAGCTCCAGATCGACGAGCCCTCCGCGCGCCTGCGCAAGCTCGAGCGGCATGCGGCGGCGCGCTCGCGGACCGAGCTGCTCGACGGCCGGTGTCCCGAGACCGGCGGGCGCCGCGCGTTCCCGATGGGGCCGCGCTACTGGCCGCTCACCGACGCCGAGCAGCGCGCGGTGAAGGGGCTGCTCGCGCGCCCCGAAGTGGTCGCGCTCGTGACGACGCTCGCGGGCCTCGAGCACGACGGCGCGCTCGAGCTCGTCGACCTCGCCTTCCGCGTCGCGGGTACGGGCTCGCTCGGCGTGTTCCGCGTGGCGGCGGTGCTGTCGGTGGGCGCCAAGGGCAAGAAGCACCACGACGACGACCTGCGC
>CAIXWQ010001168.1 GCA_903923175.1 uncultured delta proteobacterium
CGCGCAGCGCGAGCAGACCCCCGCCTGGGCGCGCCGCGAGCCGGCGGTGCCGCTCCGCTCTCCGCGCGTCGAGCCGACGCCGACCCCCGCGCGCGTCAACGCACCGCCGAAGCCCCGGCTGGTGCGCGGAGCGATGACCCTGCGGCGCTTCTTCCGTCGTTCGGCGGGCCCCGCGTTCGCGCTCGGGCTCGGCGCCGCGACCGCCGTGATCGAAGGGCGCAAGCTCGCCCCCGCGCACGCCGAGGAGCTCGCGCCGGTCATCGTCAGCCTGGTGATCTTCGGCGCGATCGTCGTGCGCACGATCGGCAAGCTCGTCACGCGCGCGCGCCGCCCGGAGCCGAGCGAGCTCCCCGGCGGCGCGCCCGGCGCGCCCATCGACCTCGAGCTCGGCGCGCTGCTCGTGACCGGCGCGATCGGCGCGGCCGCGCACCTCCCAGGCGGCCTCGACGGCGGCGGGATCGCCCTCGCCTACGTGGCGACCGCGGTGGTCGCGACCTTCGCGACGCGCGCGACCGCCTGGAGCTCCGCCGCGCTCGCCATCCTGCTCGAAATCGGCGTGCGCGCGCTCGGCGGCGACGCCTCGATGCTCCGCACGGTGCCGCCGCACGCGCTGGCGATCGTGCTCTTCTGCGCGCTGAACGGCGTGGTGCTCAAGGGGCGCATCGACGGCATCGCGCACCGCGCCAAGCGTCGCTACGAGCGCGAGGTCGAGCGCATGCGCGAACAGGCGCGCATCTTCCGCCTGCACGACGACAAGCCGATCACCTCGACCCGCCCGGGCGACGCGAAGCCGGTCATGCTCGAGGCGCAGCAGACCGTCCGCTCCGGGGTCGAGGAGATCCAGCGCTCCGTCCGCTTCGCGCTCGACCTGCTCAAGCGCAGCCTCGGCGCGCACACCGCCATCCTGCTGTTCGAGGCGGGCACCTCGCAGGGCAAGCCGCTCGTGAAGCTCTGCGAGGTCGTCTCCGACGCGAAGACGATCGCCGAGGGGCCCTTCGGGATCGGCGACGGCGTGCTCGGCGCGGTCGCGCGTCGTCGCGGGGCGGTCTCGCTGCACGGCCTGCGCCCCGGCTATCGCATCCCGTACTACCCGCAGCCGGTGGCCGAAGGGGGCGTCAGCTCGCTGCTCGCCGCGCCGGTGCTCGAGGGGGGCCAGGTCCGCGGCGTGCTGTGCGTCGACCGCCTGCCGATCCTGGAGACGCCCGCGCAGGACGGCGCTGAGGCGACGTACGTCGATCGCCCCTTCACCGCGCACGAGGAGGAGCTGGTCACGGCCGCCGCGCGCTACGTGCTGCGCGCCGTCGAGAACGAGCGGGTGTTCGGCCGCCTCGAGCGCGCGAAGGCCGAGCAGGATCACCTGTACGCTGCCACGCAGCGCCTGCAGCTCGCGCTCACCGAGGCCGAGGTCATCGAGGCCGGCGTGGAGAGCGCGCGTGCCATCGCGGAGTTCGACCTCGCGGCGATCACGGTCGTGCACGGCACCGAGGCCGAGCACGCCACGCGCACCCACGAGGTCCGCGCGGTGGCCGGGGCGGCCGATTTCGAGTCGCTGGTGGGCCTCCGCTTCAGCGAGAACGGCGGACTCGTCGCGCAGGCCGTGCGGAGTCGCTGCACGCTCCCGCACCGCGGCGATCACGATCCGGCGACGCAGATCGTCTTCACGCGCCGCCACCCGCTGCGCATCGAGCTCCCCGACGCGAACGGCGTGGACGGCGAGCTCGAGTCGCTCGACGGCGTCGCGCGCACCGCCGAGGTCCGCTCGATCCTCGTGGTGCCGCTCGTGCTGCGCGATCGCGCGCTCGGCACGCTGGTGCTCGGCGCCCGGCGTCGCGGCGCGTTCCGCGACTTCTCGACCTCGGAGGACGGCGCCGAGGGCGCCTCGGGCGCGCGCACGACGCTCGAGGTGCTCGCCTCGCACATCGCCACCAGCCTGGCGAACGCACGCATGTTCGCGAAGCTCGAGGAGCTCGCGACCACCGACGGGATGACCGGCCTGCTCAACAAGCGCGTGCTGCTCGAGCTCGGGCAGCAGAAGGTCCGCGCCGCCGCCCGCTACGGCAAGCCGCTCTCGGTGATCCAGACCGACATCGATCTCTTCAAGCGGGTCAACGACACCTACGGCCACGACGTCGGCGACCAGGTCATCAAGGGGCTGGCGGGGATCCTGCGCCGCCTCAAGCGCGGCACCGACTACGTCGCGCGGTTCGGCGGCGAGGAGTTCGTCATCATCTGCGAGGAGACCGACGCGCAGGGCGCCGTGATCCTCGCCGAGCGCGTGCGCGAAGAGCTCGCGCGCACGACGTTCCACGCGACCACCGGCCCGTTCCAGGTCACCTGCTCGCTCGGCGTCGCGACGATGCCCGCCGACGGCGCGACCTGGGATGAGCTCTACAAGGCGACCGACGACGCGCTCTACGCCTCCAAGCGCGGCGGCCGCAACCTGACGACGGTGTACTCCACGCTGGAGAAGAAGCGCGTCGCCGGATGAGGGCGCGGGCGCCGCGAAGGCGCCCTACTGCAGCTGTTTGGCGCGGCAGAGCTCGGCCGCCTCGAGATCCTTCGCGGCCATCATGCAGTCCCAGGTGGCGCGCTTCCACCCCTTGGCGCAGCGATCCTTGAAGCCTCCGCGCGCCTCGTCGCGGATCTCCTTCTCCTTCGCGGCGTCGCCGAACGGCGGCAGCAGGAGCCCCCCGCGCACCGTGCCGTTCGACTGCACGACCTTGGGTTGCTTCTCCTGCGCCACCTTCAGATCGGCGAGGTGCTCCGCCACCTTGTCGCACTCCTCCGGGGTCGCGGTCTTCGACGCGCAGCCCGCCAGCACGCCCGAGGCGACGACGAGCGCGAAGGAGCCGAAGCGGGCGAGGAGACGGAACGGAGCGAGCAGCATGGAGACCTCTCGGAGCGGCAGCAACGTCAGCATGTCCGAGACGAGCGCGTCAGCAATGGCAGCAACGGATCGACGGACCGCGGCGCGCCGTCGAAGTTCCGCTCAGCCGATGATCATCCCCTCCGAGAGGAGCTTCCCCTCGGCGAACCGCCGGAAGTTCCACTTGTCGAGGAGCTCGGTCGACTTGCCGTCGACCAGCCACTCGGCGAGGCGGCGCCCCATCACGGGCGCCATCATGAAGCCGTGGCCCATGAAGCCGCTCGCGTTCTCGAACCCCTCGACCTCGTCGACCGGGCCGACGATCGGGTTCGCGTCGGGGGTCAGGTCGTAGCAGCCGGCCCACTGGCGCAGCACCTTCACGTGCCCGAGGCGCGGGATGACGTCGACCAGGGCCTTCGAGTACAGGCCGAGGAAGCGCGCCGACGAGCCCTGATCGATGCCGTGCGGGACGTCGTCGTTGGAGATGCCGCCGACGATCTCGCCGCGCATGGACTGCGAGAAGTACAGCCCGGAGTCGAGATCGGCGATCAGCGGCTTGAGCCACGGCTTGAGCGGCTCGCTCGCGCAAATCTCGTGGCGGTGCGGCTGGTTCGGCAGATCGATCCCGACGAGCTTCGCGACCTCGGGTGACCACGCGCCGGCCGCGTTCACCACGCGCCGGGTCTCGATGAGCCCGCGCGAGGTGCGCACCCCCTTGATGCGCACGCGCGCCTTGCCGCTCGACGAGGGCTCCGTGTCGAAGCCGACGACGTCGGTGTGCGGCATGATCTCGACGCCGAGCTTCGCCGCCCCCTGCGCGTAGCCCCACACGAAGGGCCACGGGAAGACCACGCCGTCGTCGGGGTTGTAGCTCGCGGCGAGGACCGCGTTGCCGGTGCGTCCGTCGAGATCGATCTCGGGGACGATCTTCCGCGCCTGCTCGGGCGTGAGCAGCTCGGTGCGCAGGCCGAAGCGCTGCTGCAACGCGACCGAGGCCTCGAGCCCCTTCTTGCGCGCCTCGCTCCGCGTGAGGAACAGGTAGCCCCCCTGGCGGAACCAGACGTTGATCTTCATCTCGCGCGCGAACTCCTCGCAGATGCGGATGCTCTCCTGCATCAGGCGGATGTTCGACTCGCTCGACCAATGCGCCCGGATGCCGCCGCCGTTGCGCCCGGAGGCGCCGCCGCACAGGTACGTGCGGTCGAGGACGACCACGTCGGTGAGCCCGCGGCGAGCGAGGTTGTAGGCGATGGAGAGACCCATGATCCCTCCGCCGACGATCACGATTTCGGCGCGATTGCGCATCGTGCGCGCAGCCTAGCCCCGGGCGGCCGCGCGCGGGAAAGAAGCAGCGCCGCCCTCGTTCCCGGGGCTCGAGAGCGCGGCCGTAAGGGCGAAGAAATCGCGCCGAGCGCAAAAGTTGTCCGCGGGCGCCCGCGATCGATACCGCAAAGGTGCCCGGTCTCGTCGCCGATCGCCGCGAAGAGCACGGCCTGGGCCCCCCGTCCTCCCCTCGACGTCCCCCCGGCGCGCCCACGGCGCCCTCCGGCGGACGCCGACCTCGAACCCCAAGGAGCCGCGCATGGACCGTCGCGACGACGACGCGAAGCGTGGAGTTGCGTCCACCCTCGCCCCATCCCGCCGCCACGGCACGTCACGCGCGCGCTGGACGCCGCTCACCCTGCTGGCGATCGGCGGGCTCGCGCTCGCCGCGCTGGCGCGCGCCGATGGCGGGAGCGTCTCGATGGGCGACGTCTCGACGCTCGTCGGCCACACCGAGGTCGTGCCGGCGCTCAAGGCGACGCTCGCGCGCGAGCTCTCGAAGATGAAGCCGTCGGCCGGTCACTCGTACGTCGTGAACGCGAGCCTCGTGAAGCTCGAGACGGCGAAGGGGACGACCAAGAAGCAGGCGGTGATCTCGCTGGCGCTGCGCGACGCGCAGGGGAACCTGCGAGGCACCGTGCAAGGGGTCGCGGCCGGCGATCGCGCGAGCGACGCAGAGGTGGTGGAAGCAGCGACGAAGGGCGGCAGCAAGGCGGTCGCCGAGTTCGTCGCGAAGTAGCGCGCGCGGCGCAGCGACTCGCGCCGAGACGCGCCGAGACGCGCCGAGGCGGACGTCGCGCTCAGCTCGGGTTCGCCGCGTCGTCCGGGATGAGGCGCTCGAGGTGCCACGCGGTGAGCTGGAGGCGCAGCTGCGCCGCCGAGAGCGCGCGCCGGATCCGCCCGACGAAGACGCACGCGGTCGCGATCGTGACGATGCTCGCGACCAGCAAGAGCAGCCCCGTGGGCGCGGCCGGCAGCTCGTGCATCTGCGGCACGATCGACATCTCGCCCGCGGAGAACAGGTACGACGCGGGCAGCACGCCGCCCCACTCGAGCAAGGTCGGCACGCCGACGATCAGGCACGCGACCCACGCGCCGACGTGGCGCCCGACCTTCTCCGGGTGCACCTGCATCGCGACGCCGAACGCGGCCGCGAGCGTCGGGACGAGCACCAGCGGCCCGAACATCCGCGTGAGCGACAGCAGGACCAGCGCGCGCAACCCCACGATGGCCCACTCGCCGCGACGCCGCGTGGTGAGCGACGCGCGGCTCGAGACCACGTGTCCCGCGAGCGCCGCGCCCGCGATCGCGAGCACCACGCCGCCGACGAGCCACCCATTTCGCACGCCGAGCGCGTAGACGATCGGCAACATGAGCAGGTAGAGCAGCGGCGTCAGCGAGGAGAGCCGCGCGCCCATCTGCAGCGTGCGCTGATCCTCGGCGCGGGCGCGCGCGCGCACCTCCTCGGGGACCTCGCGCGGCGTCTCGGTGAGCAAGCGGACCATCGTGCGCATCGCGCCGCGGTTGTCGGGGTCGAGCGCGAGCGCGCGGTTCAGCTCCTTCATGGCGCGGGCGCGCCCCTCCTCGAAGGGGACGGTGCCCGTCAACGCGGCCTCGAGCGCGTGCTCGGCGCGCGCCGAGTGCTGCGCCGACGCGCCCCGCCGCCGCTCGAGATCGCGATCGCCTTCGAGGTAACGCTCGACCTCCTCGCAGAGCGCGCGGGCGCTCGGGTGGCGCGCGGCAGGCTCGAGCGCCGTGGCGCGCAGGCAGATCGCGGCGAGCTCGGGGGCGACGTCACGGGCAGGGGCGCGGCTCGCGAGGCTCGCGTCGACGCCGGCGAGCGTCGCGTCGAGCATCTCGCGCAGCGATCCCCGCGGGACGAGCGGTTCGAGCGAGAGGATCAGCCCACGCACGCGCTTCATGACGAAGTACGGCACGCCGTCCGCGCGCTCGCCGAGATCGTAGACCGGCACGATCGCGGGGTGCTCGAGCTGCCCCTGCACGCGCGCTTCGCGCACGAACCGCGCGCGCGCCTGCGGATCGCCTTCGAGCTCGGGGAGGAGCGCCTTCTTCGCGACCTCGCGCTCGATGACCCGATCGCGGCACGCCATGACCTCGCCCATGCCGCCTCGCCCGAGCGGCGCGCTTGGCGCGTAGCGCACGCTCGGGGTGGTGCGACTCCGATCGAACGTGCCGTCCCCCGGCGCTTCGGCCGGCGCGGGGAGCGCGAGCGTCGGGGCCAACGCGTCGGCGTCGGCGGGGGGGGCTTCGCGGGGTCGATTCGACATGCGAGGGCGAGTGTCGATGACGCTCCGGGCGAGCGCCATCGCGATCGGCCCACGTGCGTGCGTGCGTCGACGCCATGCCACGCGCGGCGCCCGCCCGGCCCCGCCCCGAACTTGGCCCCGCGTCGCACCCTCTCGTACCCGAGTAGGCAACCGCGCCGCGCGATCCGTCGGCGTGATGAGGAGGCGAAATGGCTCAGCAGATCGAGCGCCGACGTCACCGCGTCATGGTGACGCGCAACACCGAGTATCACCTCCGCGATCGCGTGTGCGTCGCGGTCCGCGACCGCCGCACGGGCGACTTCCTCCCGGGGCACCTCGCGCTGCGCCGCGAGCTGATCGGCGGCATCCACCGCCTGCCGACCGGCGCCGCCATCCCGAAGGACCAAGATCCGAGCCTCGGCGAGGCGCTCTACTTCCTCGCGGACGGCCTCGATCTCGTCACGAGCCCCCTCGTGAAGGTCGAACGGCCGGCGAAGGACATCGTGAATCGCTACCGCCTCTGATCGGCCAGGCTCCGAGAGGTCGACGCCCGGCGACGCGCTCGCCGACGTCGGCCTCACGTCTTTTGTGCGCGCGACGGCCTGGCCCCTCCCCGGCCGCCCGATCGCTTGTTACGTTGCGCGCATGCGTACGCAGAAAGACGTCGAGGCCTACCTCCTCCGCATGGGCCGGCCGCACACCGAGGCGAGCGACGGCACCTTCGTGGTGCGCGTCGAGGGGGGCTCGGTCGCGCTCAAGGTGGAGCCGCCGCTCGTCCTGACGCGCGTGGAGGTCGGTCCGGTCCCCCGCGCGGGGCGCGAGGCGCTCTTCGAGCACCTGCTCGGGCTGAACGCCACCGCGCTGGTGCACGCCGCGTACGCCATCGAGGACGGCAAGATCGTCCTCGCGGCGGCGCTGGAGCTCGAGAACCTCGATTACAACGAGCTCGACGCGCTGATCGCGGAGCTCGATCTGGCGCTCGCGCAGCAGCTCCCGAAGATCCGGGAGCTCGCCCCCGAAGGGAAGTAGCGCGCGCGACGCCGGCGATCCGCGCCGGCCCAGATCCGTCACGCCGTCGATCGTGGCCTCGAACCTCCGAGGGAATTCAAAGACATGGGCATCTTCAGTCGTCTCGCGCAGCTCATTCAATCGAACCTCAACGACCTGATCTCCAAGTCCGAGGACCCGGAGAAGATGCTGAACCAGGTCGTCCTCGAGATGACCGAGCAGCTCGCGAACGCGAAGAAGCAGGTCGCGGTCTCGATCGCCGACGCGCACCGCCTCGGCAAGCAGTACGAGACCGAGGCGCAGAACGCCCGCGAGTGGGAGCGCAAGGCGATGATGGCCGTGCGCGCCGGGAACGACGAGCTCGCGAAAGAGGCGCTCGCCCGCAAGCGCGACCACGACACGCTGACCGCGCAGTATCAGGAGCAGTGGGAGAAGCAGAAGGCGGCGGTCGAGCAGCTCAAGTCGGCGCTGCGCGCGCTGAACAACAAGATCGAGGAGGCGAAGCGCAAGAAGAACGTGCTCGTCGCCCGCAAGAAGCGCGCGGAGGCCCAGAAGGCCATCCACGAGACGATGTCCGGCCTGAAGAACCAGTCGGCGTTCGAGACGTTCGACCGCATGGCCGGCCGCATCGAGCAGATGGAGGCCGAGGCCGACGCCGCCGCCGAGATCCACGAGGAGTACACGGGCGATCAGCTCGCCGGGAAGTTCGCGCAGCTCGAGGCGGGCGCGGGCGCCGACATGGATCTCGCGGAGCTGAAGGCGAAGATGGGGCTCGCCCCGCCC
>CAIXWQ010001169.1 GCA_903923175.1 uncultured delta proteobacterium
CGTATTCGACCGCGATCGCGCCGTCGACCAGCTCGAGATCGCGCTGGGCGATCTCGGCGGAGGGGTCGCCGTTGAGGTAGCCGTGCGCGACGACGCGGTACTTCTTCGTCGTCGCCAGGTTCACCATCGCGATCAGGCCGGAGCGCGAGGTGATCTGCGCGTTCGACGGCAGCTCGAGGTCGCTCAGGTAGATCATGCACGTGCCGGTCGTGCACTTTTTCGAGTCGACCAGCGCCACGACCTTCGGCGTCGTGTCGGTCACGTCGAGGAGCTGGACCGCGACGTTGCGCATGTAGCGGCGCTGACAGTCACCGATGCGCATCGACACGATGCCGGTGCCGCTGGGGATGACGTAGTCCTTCGTGGCCGCGATCGCGAGCGCGAGGCTCTGGTAGACCTCCTTGGTCATCCCGAAGAACTGCATCTTCTGGTTCGGCACCTTCGGCACGAGCTGGTCGAGCTCGTAGTAGGGCACGTACGCGAGCGAGAGATCCGCGTTGTCGCGCGGGACGATGCGGTAGCCGATCTGCCAGTTGGCCGGCATCGGCGCCGTCGCGTTCCCGGCGTCGTCCGTGACCAGGCCCGTGACGTCCGCGGTGGCTCCCTGGAACGTGTTGCCGTAGTAGAGCTCGAGCTGCGCGCCCGGAAGGCGTCGCGTGGCCTCGTTGAACGAGTAGAGGTCGACGACCGTCGGGATGAGCTGGCCGTTCGCCGCGGTGCCGCCGTCGAGCGCGGAGTCGTCGACCATCGCGTCGCCGGGGCCTGCGTCGTGCTTGCCGAGGCACGAGAGATCGGCGGGGACGTCGAGCCGCGAGACGGGATCGACGACCGTCGGAACGACCGGACCGACCTCGGCGACGTCCGCGCCGGTGTCGTCGGGCGGAGGGAGGGCAGTGTCCGCGGGCGCGTTGGTGTTGTCGAAGGAGCAGCCGCTCAGGCCTGGCAGCGCGGCGACCGCGAGCGCACCGACCATGCCCACCCCGACGACCACCGCGAGCGAACGAAGCTGCACTTGAACCTCCTGAAGCAAGGAACATCCCCCCGCGAACCGGGCGACGACGACCTTCGATCGCCTAGCATCTCCGGTCGCACCACGCACGAAATCGAGGCTGCCGCACCGCGTCCCGAGCGCGTCCCGGAATAGGACCGCGCTAGAACGACATGGCCTGACGCCCGGTCTCCTTGTCGAGCACACCGGCGGCGACGAGCTGCTTCAGGTGCATCTCGAACGTCTGCATCCCGTAAGGATGCACGCCTTTCTCCATGCATTCCTTGAGCGACGGGTTCTGCTCTGGCCGCTTGATCGCCTCGCGCACGGTCCCCGTGCAGACGAGGATCTCGGCCGCGAGCGCGAGGCCGCTCGCGTCCTTCTTGGGCAGCAGTCGCTGCGCGACGATCCCTTGGAGGTTGTCGCCGATCCGCTCGCGGAGCTCCTGCACGGGCGAGTTGGGGCAGAGTGCGAGCATGCGGCCGACGGTCCGCGTCACGTCGGGCGTGTGGAGCGTCGACAGGACGAGGTGGCCCGTCTCCGCCGCCTTGAGCGCGATGTCCATCGTCTCCTCGTCGCGGATCTCGCCGACGAGGATGGCGTCCGGGTCCTGACGGAGCGAGCTGCGGAGCGCGGTGGCGAAGCCGCCCGTGTCGAGGCCGACCTCGCGCTGCGAGATGCTCGACAGCATGTCCTCGTGGAGGAACTCGATCGGATCCTCGATGGTGACGATGTGCAGCGCGCGGTTGCGGTTCATCTCGCCGATGAGCGCCGCGAGCGTCGACGACTTGCCATTGCCTGCCGCGCCGACGACGAGCACGAGGCCGCGGTCCTTCTCGCTGAACTGCTTGAGCGTGAGCGGCGCGCCGAGCTGCTCGAACGTCGGGATCGTGCTCGGGATGGCGCGCATGACCACGGCGAGCGTGCCGCGCTGCCGGTAGACGTTCACGCGAAAGCGCCCGCAGCCGCGGATGGCGTACGACGTGTCGTGCTCGCGGACGGCGCCGAGATCCCGCTTGATGTTCGGGTCCTTGATCACGTGACGCGCGATCGCGTCGGTGTCGTCGGGCCGCAGCTTGTCGGTCTTGAAGTAGACCATGTCGCCGCGGATTCGCGCGCCGGGAGGTTGACCGACCTTCAGGTGGATGTCGCTCGCGTTGGCGGCCACCGCCTTCGTGAGGATCTGCTGGAAGAACTCCTCGGACTCGTACGGAGTCGGCATCGCCGAGGAGTGTAGCCGGTGCGCGCCGCGCGCAGGCCCGCGATCACGCCGCGTCCAGCGTCTGGAATCGACCCACCTCCGGCAACGAGGTAATAGGACGCGCGCATGGCGGAGACGCGCGACACGACGGTCGACGTCTTCGCCCCCCACACGCGCAAGCTCCTCGAGGGGCCTCTCGCGTGGGAGGTCTTGAAGTTCGGCGCGCCGCTCGCCCTCGGCATGGCGGCCCAGGTGACGTTCAACCTGGTGGACGCCTACCTCATCGCACGCCTGCCGCCCGATCGCGCCGGCCCCGCCATCGGCGCCGTCGGCATCTGCGACCAGCTCGCGGCGATGGGCACGATCATCAGCTACGGGCTCTCGACCGCGACCGCCGCGATCATCTCGCGCCGCAACGGCGCGCGTGATCTCGACGGGCTGCGCAAGTGCGGCTGGCAGTCGCTGCTGCTGACGCTCGGGCTGTCGATCGCGTTCGGGCTCGTCGGCGTGTTGTTCGCGCGGCCGATCGTCGTCGGGCTCGTCGGCGCCAAGGGCGAGGTCGCCACGATGGCCGTCGACTACCTGCGGGTGATCGTCGGCGGCAGCTTCTCGATCTTCTTCCTGCTGCAGCTGACCTCGATCATGCGCGCGCTCGGCTCCGCGAAGACGCCGGTCGCCATCCTGGTGCTCGGCAACGTCCTGAACCTGCTGCTCGCGATCCTGCTCGTCTACGGCCAGGGCGAGCGGCCACCGTTGTTCGCCTGGTCGCTCCCGCTCGCCAAGCTCGTCCACGCACCGCGCATGGAGCTCGTCGGCGCCGCCTGGGCGACGATCATCGCGCGCTCGCTCGCGCTGGTCCCCGCGTTCCTCTACCTCGCCTCGCGTCGCGGAAACCACATCTTGCGGCCGCGCCCCGAGTGGCGCCGCCCGGATCGCGCGGAGCTCGGGGCGATCTGGAACATCGGGTGGCCGTCGTCCACGCAGTTCGTGATTCGGATGGGGGGCTTCGTCGCGACCACGGCGCTGATCGCGCACGGCTTCACGACCGACACCGACCAGACCGCGACGACCGCGTACGGCCTCGTCTTCCGCGTGGAGACGATGGCGCTCTTCGTCTCGATGGGCTGGGGCTCGGCCGCCCAGACCTTCACCGGCACGTGCCTCGGCGCGGGCAAGCCGCGACGCGCGGGGTGGTCCGGCTGGTGGGCGGCGGCCTACGACGCGGCGGCGATGGCCGTGCTCGCGTACATCATGGCGATCTGGGCGAGCCCCGTGCTGCGCTTCTTCGCCTCCGACCACGAGGTCATCGCCATCGGCCGCGAGTACCTCGCGAGCGTCGGCCCGAGCTACGTCACCTACGGCGCCGCGATCGTGCTCGGCAACGCCTTCAGCGGCGCCGGCGCCACGCGCACCACCCTGCGCCTCGACCTCGTGGTGGTCGGCGCGATCCAGATCCCGCTCTGCATCCTCGCGGTGAAGCTCTTCCCCGGCCAGCGAACCCAGCTCTGGGCCGCCATCGCGACCGCCAACGCGATCTCCGCCGTGGTGGTCGGCGTCGCGTACGCGCGGAGCAAGCTCTTCTGGCCGCGCGGCGCGGTCGACGAGCTCGGCGAGCAGAACGGCAACGGCGGCTCGCTCCCGCCCGAGTGACGCGCGCCCTATCTCGATCCACGTTTCTCGTCGGGTTCGCCGGCGCGCACCACTTCCCCGTCACGCTGGGGGTTTCGCGAGGCTCCAGACCGAAGTACGAGACTCGGTTCACCAGGGCGCCGAGGCGTAGTCCTTCAAAAAGAGCCCGTACGCGTGCTCGCCGGTGCGGAAGCCGTCGAAGATCGGCGCGACGATCCGAGCTGCGCCGTCGACCGCGTCGAGCGGCGGGTGGAAGCCGTGCACCTCGACCTTGCGCTGGGCGATCTCGGCCGGGTCCTCGTCGGTGATCCAGCCGGTGTCCACGGCGTTCATGTGGATGCCGACCTTCGCGTAGTCCGACGACGAGGTGCGCGTCATCATGTTGAGCGCGGCCTTCGCCATGTTGGTGTGCGGGTGCTTGTCGGTCTTCCACGCGCGATAGAACTGCCCCTCCATCGCCGACACGTTGACGATGTGCTTGTCGCGCTCGGGGGTGCGCGTCATCAGCGCCTTGAGCCGCGCGTTGAGCACGAACGGCGCGATCGCGTTGACCAGCTGCACCTCGAGCAACTCCACCGAGGAGACCTCGTCGAGCAGCAGGCGCCACGAGTTGCGACCGCGCAGGTCGACCTGCTGCAGATCGGCGTCGAGCGAGCCCGCGGGGAAGAGGAGCGGATCGTCGTGCAGGTCGTCGTCGAGCAGCGCGACCTGCGAGAGCGCCGCGGACTCGAGCAGGCCGGTCGGCGCGTGCTCGTGGCCCGACGGCACGAGCGCGTGCTTGTGCGCACGCAGCTCCTCGTACGCGCGCAGCAGCGGCTTGGCGGCGGCCGAGAGCGAGGCGTGCCCCGCGTGCTCGCGCTCCATCATGTGCTTGTAGAAGCCCGGCGGCCGTCGCACCGTCTGACAGGCGTTGTTCAGGATGAAATCGAGCCGCGGCAGCGTCTCGTTCAGGTGCTTGCAGAACGCCTCCACGCTGGGCGTGTGGCGCAGATCGAGGCCGTGGATCTCGAGGCGCTCCCGCCACGCCTCGTAGTCGTCCTCGCGGGCGTAGCGCTCGGCCGCGTCGATTGGGAAGCGCGTGCTCACCACGACGTGCGCGCCGGCGCGAAGCAGCTTGAGCGCCGCGTGGTAGCCGATCTTCACGCGAGAGCCGGTGATCAGCGCGACGCGGCCGCGGAGATCGGCCGTCTGATTGCGCTTCTCCCAGTTGAGCGCCGCGCACGCCGCGCACATCTGGTCGTAGAACGCGTGCGGCGTCGTGAACCCCGCCTTGCACACGTAGCACTTGCGCTCGTCCTTCAGAGTCCGTGACTCACGTGACTCGCCAGCTTCGCCGACCGCACCCGCCGCACCCGCCGCACCCGCCTCGAGCGGCAGCGCGGCCGGCTCGAGGACGTCGCGACCGAGCACCAGCACGTGGGGCGGCGGCCGGTACACGGGCGCCCGCCGCAGCGTTCGAATCCCGGTCGTCGACAGGATGGCGTCGTCGGCGACGCGGCGCGCCTCGCGCTCGCGCCGCCGGAAGGCCTTGGCCTCCTTGCGCGCGGCCTCGCGATCGGGCCGCGAGACGCGCCCCGCGGCCTCGAGGAAGCGTCGACGCAGCGGCTCTTCGACTTCGGCGAGGAGCCCTCGGTCCTCGACGATCGATTCGAGCACGTCGATCGCGGCGGACAAGCGGGCGGAGAGGTCGGTCACGCAGCGCGAACTACCACGAAATCGAGGGGTCTGCGGCGGGTACTCCACCGGGGCTCGCGCTCTTTCTGGTTTCCGCCGCGCGCCTCCGCTATGCCGCGCGCATGGACCTCGAACTGACCGAAGAGCAACGCATGATCCGCGACACCGCCCGCGAATTCGCGAAGGCGGAGGTGGAGCCCAAAGCGAAGGAGCTCGACGAGAAGGGGCGCTGGCCGACCGAGATTCTCGCCAAGATGGCCGAGCTCGGGCTCATGGGGGTCGGCATCCCGACTGAGTACGGCGGCGCCGGCATGGACGCGATGTCCTACGCGCTCGCCATGGAAGAGATCAGCGCCGGTTGCGCCTCCTGCGGCGTGATCATGAGCGTGAACAACTCGCTCTACTGCGACCCCGTCTACAAGTTCGGCACCGACGCGCAGAAGGAGCGCTGGCTCACGCCGTACGCGGCCGGCAAGAAGCTCGGCTGCTTCGGGCTCACCGAGCCGATGAGCGGCTCCGACGCGCAGACGATGGGGACGTTCGCCGAGCGTGTCCCGGGTGGGAACGGCGACAAGTGGATCCTCAACGGCTCGAAGAACTGGATCACCAACGGCCCGCACGCCGACACCGTGATCGTCTTCGCCATCACCGACAAGCCCGAAGGTTGGTCGCCGGGCGCGCTCAACAAGGGGAAGGTCAAGCACACGGCCTTCCTCGTCGACGCGGGCACCAAGGGTTGGACGCGTGAGAAGCCCGACGAGAAGATGGGCATCCACGCCGCGCACTCGTGCACGCTGTTCTTCGAGAACGTCGAGCTGAGCGACGAGAACTGCCTCGGCGGCGCCGGCAACGGCTTCAAGGTCGCGATGGCGACGCTCGACGGCGGCCGCATCGGCATCGCCTGCCAGGCCCTCGGCATCGCGCGCGCGGCCTACGAGAAGGCCATCGACTACGCCAAGGAGCGCAAGAGCTTCGGCGTGCCGATCGCGAGCCACCAGGCGATCCAGTTCATGCTCGCCGACATGGCGACCGAGCTCGACGCGGCGCGCCTGCTGATCTGGCGCGCGGCCTCGCTCAAGGACAAGGGGCAGCGCCACACGAGCGAGTCGGCGATCGCGAAGCTGTTCGCCTCCGAGATGGCGACGCGCGTCACCCACAAGGCGATCCAGATCTTCGGCGGGTACGGCTACTCGAAGGAGTACTCGCTCGAGCGCCACTACCGCGACGCGCGCATCACGGAAATCTACGAGGGGACGAGCGAGATCCAGCGCATCGTCATCGCCGCGAACGCCCTGAAGGGGTGAAGCGGCGAGCGGGCGCGGCCGGCGATCCGGTCGCGCCCCCATGGATGTGTGGTTGACGCTCGCCGGGCTCGGCGCTGCACTTCGAAGCATGTTGGCCCCCCGAACGCTCCAGCGCCTGCTGCTCGCCACGAGCATGCTCGTGGCCGTCCCCGTCCTGCTGAACACGATCGGCTGCGGCCGGGCGCGGGACCCGAGTGACTACGACGACGAAGACGAGGACGACCGCCCGCGCAAGAAGCACAAGAAGCAGAAGCGCGAAGACGAGTCGACCTGGGAGTCCTCGAACGGCAACGGCGGCGGCGACGACGACGACCGCAGCGGTGGCCGCCGCGGCAACGGCACGTGGTGGTGCGCGCCGAGCGACGTGACGGCGTGCTTCGAGAAGCCCGCCGCGTGCGCCGATCGCGCGCAGTACCTGCCGAACAAGCCGCAGTGCGAGCGGGCGCGGACGGCCTACTGCTACACCCACGATCTCTACCTCGACGCGACGTACGCGTGCTTCGCGACCATGGGCGACTGCTCGGGCGATCAGAACATCGCCAAGACGCAGGAGCGCAACAACGCGGGGACGTACCACCACGTCTCCAAGTGTCAGAAGTGGTGAGCCTGCGGCCAGCGCGTCGCGCGCTGCACGACAGGTGCAAGCGCGGACGCGCGCGAGTTCGCGGTTGACCGCAGGGCCGCGTTCGGCGATTCACGGCCGGATGCGCACCTCCTCGTCCGCCCTCCCCCGCACCTTCGGGCTGGCGCTCGCCGCGGCGCTCTTCGGCTGCGGCAACTCGAAGCCCGACCCCACGACGCCGAAGGAAGACCCGTCGGCGGCCGACGGACCCAGGGTCGCGAAGAAGGATCGCCCCGCGATCATCTACGACCTCGGCGACGTCGCCCCCGACGTGGCGAAGAAGAACTTCGACAAGCTCACGCCGGCGTGGACCGCCTGCTACGAGAAGGGGCACGCGGCCAACGAGGCGCTCGGCGGCTCGCTCACGATCACGCTGCGCACCAACCGCGACGGCTCGGTGAAGTGGGCGTTCGTGAAGGAGGGCGATCTCGGCGATCGCACCATCGAGCGCTGCGTGGTCGAGTCGGTGCGCGCCGCCAACTGGGGCGAGCCGGTCGACGCGAAGGAAGGCGAGATCCGCGGCAAGACCGTCGGCTGGAAGAACGACGAGGACGAGCCGATCGCGGTCGACGCGGCGCGCGTGCAGCCGGGGATCGACAAGCTGCGCGGCAAGATCTCGGCGTGCCGCGCGGAGGCCGGCGCGAAGGGGAAGATCCGCGCGACGTTCTACGTGGGTCCGAAGGGGAAGCCGCTCTCGGTCGGCTTCGCGGTCGACGACGCCAGCGGCGAGGCCGCGGCCGACTGCCTGCACGGCGTGCTGATGGGCGCGACCTACGTGAACCCGAGCCAGCAAGTCACCAAGACGACCGTGGAGCTCCCGTGATCGATTTCGAACCGAACGAGACGCAGCGCCTCGTGCAGCAGACGGCGCGTTCCTTCGCGCAGCAGCACGTCCTCCCGGAGGCCGCGGCGATCGATCGCGAGGAGCGCTTTCCGTTCGCGCAGCTCAAGGGGCTCGCCGATCTCGGGCTGATGGCCGTGAACGTGTCGCCCGAGCTGGGCGGCGCGGGCGCGGGCGCCGTGGCGTACGCGCTGGCGATGATGGAAGTCGCGAAGGCGTGCGCCTCGACCGCGGTGACCATGGCCGTGACGAACATGGTCGGCGAGGTCATCGCCAAGTTCGGCACCCCCGCGCAGGCCGAGCTGTACTGCCCGCAGCTCGCCGACGGCAGCTTCCCGGCGGGCGCGTTCGCGCTCTCGGAGCCCGAGGCCGGGAGCGATCCCGGCGCGATGCGCACCGCCGCCCGCAAGGTCGAGGGCGGCTGGGTCATCGACGGCGTGAAGCAGTGGATCACCAGCGGCGCGCAAGCCGGCGTGTTCGTCGTCTGGGCGCGCACGGGCGGCCCCGGCACCGGCGGGATCTCGTGCTTCCTCGTGCCGGGCGGCGCCAAGGGGCTCTCGGTCGGCAAGCACGAGGACAAGATGGGCCTGCGCGGCTCCAACACCTCGAGCCTCACCTTCGACGGCGTGGCGGTCCCCGACGACGCGCTGCTCGGCGACCTCGGCGGCGGCTTCAAGATCGCGATGATGGCGCTCGACGGCGGGCGCATCGGGATCAGCGCGCAGTCGATCGGCATCGCGACCGCGGCCCTCGAAGAGGCGATCGCCTACGCGAAGGACCGCAAGCAGTTCGGAAAGCCGATCGGCGACTTCCAGGCGCTGCAGTTCATGATCGCCGACTCGCGCGCCGAGCTCGACGCCTCGCGGCTGCTCTGCCTGCGGGCGGCGACGATGAAGGAGCGCGGCGTGCCCTTCTCGAAGGAGGCCTCGATGTCGAAGGTCTACTCGACCGAAGCGGCGAACCGCATCTGCAACCGCGCCGTGCAGATCCACGGCGGCTACGGCTACATCCGCGAGTTCGCCGCCGAACGTCACCTGCGCGACGTGCGCGTCACCACGATCTACGAGGGGACGAGCCAGGTGCAGCGGATCGTGATCGCCCGGATGGCGCTGAAGTAGTCGCGGCTCGCGCTCGAACGACGCGCGCGGCGGGTCGAAGGTGGACGCGCTACGCGTCCCCCTCGAGCAGGCCGAAGTCCCATGCTTCGCCTTGCGCGCGCAGCCCGGCGGTGACGACCTCGATGCGGGCGATCACCTCCGCTGCGCCGTGGCCGTTGCCGAGCTTCACGCCCACCGCGACGCGATCGGGCATCGCCCAGACCTTCGCGGCGACGACCCCCTCCACCTGATAGACGAGCTCCAGCGTGCGACGCACGCGCGGGTCGATGTCGCTGGCCGAAGGGGCGCCTGGAAGGCGCGGGCCGTCGGTGTCGTCGTCCTCGGTCATCATCTGGATCCGTAGCATGAGCGCCCACACCTGCGCCCGCATTCCAGGATGAGCGAGCTCGACCCTGCCCTGCCGCTCAGCGCCCGGGCAGGTCGCGCGGGCACTCGGAGCTCACCGCGCCCGCGCTCAGAGTCGGAGCGCGGGAAAAATCCCGCGCTCTTCACTGCCCACCGAGGCGGTCGGCACCGCCCCGCCCCGCCGAATGCGATTCGTCGGGGCCCCACCCCACCGGAGAGACGGTTTCACAGTCTCTCAGGCGAGCGGCCCGGTCGCGGCCGTGACTGCACGCAAGAGCGCGCCGCTACGGATGGCCTCGGCGATCCACTCGATCTCGGCCGAGAGCGGCCGATCGTCGGTGAGCGCCGGGAACTGCGCGCGGACGAACTCGTGCGCCGCGCGCACCCCCGTCGAAGGCTTCAGCGGCAGGCGCTGGTCGAGCCCGGCGGTGGCGACCATGATCTCGATGGCGATCCCGCGCGTCACGTTCTCGAGCACGCGGGCGAGCTTGAGCGCGCTGACCGAGCCCATCGAGACGTGATCCTCCTTGCCCGCCGACGACGGGATGGAGTCGACGCTCGCCGGGTGGCAGTAGACCTTGTTCTCGCTGACGAGCGAGGCCGCGGTGACCTGGGCGATCATGAAGCCCGAGTGCAGGCCGCTCGCGGGGGCGAGGACCGGCGTGAGCCCTCCGCTGAGGTGCGGGTTGACCAGCTGCTCGACGCGACGCTCGCTGATGTTCGCGAGCTCGGCGAGCGCGATCGCCGCCATGTCCAGCGCGATCGCGAGGTACTGGCCGTGGAAGTTGCCGCCGCTGAGCAGCGCGGGCTCGGAGAGCGGGTTGCCCGCCTCGTCCTCGAGGAACACGAGCGGGTTGTCGGTCACCGAGTCGATCTCGACCGAGAGCACCTGCCGCCCCCAGCCGAGCGCGTCGCGCGTGGCGCCGTGGACCTGCGGCATGCAGCGGAGCGAGTAGGCGTCCTGCACCTTCTTGCAGTGCACGTGGCTCTGGCCGATCTCCGACGCATCGAGCGAGCCGAGGAGCTGCCGCAGGTTGCGCGCGCAGATCGCCTGCCCGGGGTGCGGCCGCACGCGCATCAGCCGCTCGTCGAACGGGCGGCGCGAGCCGAGGAGCGCTTCGACGCTCATCGCGCCGGCGATGTCGGCGCAGGTCGCGAGCCGCTCGCCCTCGAGCTGCGCCAGCGACCCGATCGCGGCCATCATCTGCGTGCCGTTGATGAGCGCGAGCCCCTCCTTGGCCTGCAGCTCGATCGGCTCGATCCCCGCGCGGGCGAGCGCGTCGCGCGAGGCGAGCTTCTGCCCGTCGACGTAGGCCTCGCCCTCGCCGAGCAGGCAGAGCGCCAGGTGCGCGAGCGGCGCGAGATCGCCCGACGCGCCCACCGAGCCCTGCGAGGGGACCCGCGGCGTCACGCCGCGCTCGAGGAGCTGGCAGAGGCGGTCGATGACGACGTCCCGCACGCCGCTGTGCCCCTTGGCGAGCACCTGGGCGCGCAAGACGAGCATCGCGCGGACGACCGGCACCGGGAGGTCCGGCCCGACCGCGCAGGCGTGGCTGCGCACGAGGTTCTTCTGCAGCCGCACGATGTCGGCCGCACCGATGCGGGTCTCGGCGAGGGCGCCGAAGCCCGTGTTGACGCCGTACACGTTGGGCGCCGCGTCGCCGCCGGCGGCGAGCGAATCGATCGCGGCGCGGCTCTGGCGGACGCGGACGCGCGCGTCGTCGTCGAGCGCGACCTTACGGCCACGGAGCGCGACGTCGCCGAGGTCCTCGAGGGTGAGCGGACGGCCGAGCAGCACGCGATCGGAGTGGGTCATCGAGGGGGGACCCTAGTCTCCTTCCGACCGGAATTCCGCCCTCGCGTTCGGCGACCGCGACCGAGGGGGCCCGCCCGGCGCCCGAGACCGACCGGAGCGATCTTTTCCGTCTCCCCGGCGCGCGCAGGGCGCCTGCGACGCGGCGTGCTAACCAGCGCAGGATGGCCGATCGCAAGGGCGACGACGACGGGCTGCAGCGCGCCGGCGCCGGGCACCACGAGGGGTCCGCCGCCACCTCCCCCTACCCGCTGAGCCGGCTCGCACCGACCTTCGACCTGGTCGACGTCGCGCGCGAGATCCAGAAGGCCGACGCGGCGCTCGGCAACGTCACGGTCGCGAAGCTGCGCACGATCGCGGAGCAGATCCGCGCGCTGCAGGCCCAGGCCGCCTCGGTGCTCGAGGACGCCAAGCGCGCGAGCGAGCTGCACCACGCCGTCTGCCGCTTCCAGAAGCGGCCAGGGCACGTCTATCACCTGTACCGAAAGCGCGACGGCACCCGCTATTTCTCGATGATCGCCCCCGCGGAGTGGGCGAGCGCGCCGGACGCGTTCGACGGCTCGTTCCGCCTCGAGGTCGACATGACCTGGACGCCGCTCGACGCGACGGCGGCGCACGACGAAGTCGAGGCGCCGCTCCGCAAGCTGCTCGGCGTGTGACTACTCGCCGCGCCGGCGCTTCGGGCCGAACACCGGCAGCGTGACCACGAAGGCCGCGCCCTTGCCCCCCTCGCCCGCGCGCGCCTCGACGTCACCGCCATGCGCGCCAGCGATGTGCGCGACGAGCGCGAGGCCGATTCCGCTCCCGCGCACGGTGGAGCCACGGGCGCTCTTGCCGCGGTAGAAGCGCTCGAAGATGCGCTCGCGATCCTCGGCGGGGATGCCGGGGCCGCGGTCGAGGACGGCGATCGTCACGACGTCCTCGCCGCGGCCGTGCGGCGGGTGCGCGACGACCACGCGGACGACGTCGGTGCCCGGGGCGTACTTCAGCGCGTTCTCGACCAGGTTGATGACGACGAGCTGCAGCGCGCGCTCGTCCATCACGACCTCGGGGAGCTCCTCGGGCACCTCGACCTCGAGCCGCATCCCCTCGGTCTCGGCGCGGTAGCGGCACGCCTCGACCGCGCGACCGACGACGCCGGCGAGATCGCCGGGCACGAAGTCGTAGGCGACCTTGCCGCGCTCGACGCGGGCGAAATCGAGCACGTTCTCGATCAGCGCGGTCAGGCGCTCGCTCTCTCGGACGATGATCTGGAGGTACTGCGCGCGCTTCTCGTCGCTCGCCACGCGCCCCGTCATCAGCAGCTCGCCGAACATGCGCACGAGCGAGAGCGGGGTCTTCAGCTCGTGCGAGACGTTGGCGACGAAGTCGGCGCGCAGCGCGTGCAGCTTCCGCTCCTGCGAGTTCGCCAGCAGGATGACCACGAGGCCGGTGAGGATGACGACGCAGGAGAGCGCCAGCAGGGCCATCTCGCCGAGGCGTCGGCGTCGCGCCTGGATGGTGAGCTCGTCGCCGCTCGACGGCGCGACCTGCAATCGCCACGCGTAGAGCGTGGTCGGGAAGCGGACCGCGACGAGCAGATCGCTCTTGTTCAAGGGCGGGCCGAACACGACGTGCCCCTCGTCGTCGACCACGTTCACGCGCGAGGTGGGCCCGGGCGAGCCCGGATCCGGCACCACCTGCGGCAGGAGCTCGCGCGCGATCGCGTCGAGATCGTGGCGCACGAGCACCAGCCGCTCGGCCTGCCTGCCGTCGGGGAGCGCCTCGATCGCGCGCCAGTACGTGAGCAGGAAGAACGCGCCGTCGTAGGCCTTGTGAAGGTGCTTGATCTGCGCGAGCGGCAGGGTGCCGATCTCCAGATCCGGGAGGATCCGGCGTAGCAGCAGGGCGCGGAAGGACTCGTCGGCCGGGGCGGGCACGCGCGAGGCGAACGCGACGATCTCGCGCGCCTCGGAGCCGTCGAGGACCACGACCTGGGACACCGTGGGCGTCTGGCGCGCCCCGAGCGCCCGCCAGCGCCGCGGCACGTCGTCGGCGTGGCTCGGCTCGCCGAGCTGGACCACCGCGTCGTCGCTCTCGACGATCGCGCGGTCGATGCGGTCGACCTTCTCGTCGGCGAGGCCGAGCGTGACCTCGAAGGTGGCACTGGCGCGGAGCGCGTCGAGCTTGAACGTGGTGCGGTAGGTGATGACCGCGAGGAGCGCCGCGGCGGCGATGATGACCGCGAGGAGCACCCAGCTCCGCGTGCGGGCCGCTCGATCGGCGTCACGCCACGGCATCGCAGCCCCTGCGCGCGCGCGGGCGCGAGCTCACCGCCGCTTCGGGCGCTGCGAGCTCTTCGCGGCTTCCTTCGCGTGCTCTTGGGCGGCTTCCTTGGTGAGGAAGATGCCGCGCTCGTCGAGGAACGCGCCGAACTGCTCGGCCACGTACACGAGCGCGTGCAGCTCGTGCTCGGTGAGCGGGGCGCCGTCGACGTGATCGGAGAGCTCGAGCGCGCCGAGGTTGCGGCGACCGTGGCGCACCGGCGCGACCGCGATCGTGCGCGGCTCGTGCCCCGCCTCGACATAGCGCTCGCGCGCCCAGCGGGTGTCCGAGGCGGTGTCGGTGACGAGCACGCCGTGACCGGACTTCGCGGCGTAACCGACGATGCCCACGGTCTCCTTGTAGCGCTGGCCGACGATCGCGGCGCTCGGCGCGCGACCGCGAACGATCACGTATTCCTTCGCGTTGATGTCGTAGAGGTGGACCAGCGCGACGACCGTCGGGATCTTCTGCTTGAGCAGCTCGAGCACGAAATCGGCCCCCTCCAGCGAGTCGCGGAGGAAGTTCAGGTCGTGCATCGATTCGAAGAGCTCCGACATCAGGTCGTCGGGCCGCTTCGCGTCGGAGCTCGCTTCCGCGAGGACCGGGCGCGGCACGGCCGGCGCGGTGCGGGCGATCGCCGACTCGACCGAGCGCGGAACGTCCGCCTTCGGGGCCGGTGCCACGGCCGCAGCGCTCGCCGCGTCCGAGGAGCGAACCGCGTCCGCGATGTCGCGCGCGGTGCCGGTCGAATCGACGGGAGCGGCGGTCGAGCCGGCAGACGGCGGCGGCGGCGTGGGGCCGGCGATCGCCGGCGGCGGCGTGACGGCGGGCGCGGGCGTGGTCAGCACCGCCACCTGCGTCGAGGCGAGGGACTTCGCGGCGGCAGCGGCGGGCGCCGGCGCAACGGCGACCTGCGTCGATCCGAGCGCCGCCTTCTCGGTCGCTGCCGGAGCGACGGGAGCAGCGGGAGGGGCGACGCCGCGCGGCGCGGCGGGAGCGGCGACGGCGCGCGGCGCGGCGGCCGCCGGCGTGGCGGGCGTCTCGGGCTCGTCTTCGCGCGGCGGCGGTTGGCAGGCGGGAGGCGGCGCTCCCGGGTACCCCGTCGAGGTGGGCACGACCGGTGAGGCGGCGGGAGCGGCGACGGGAGCTGCCGGCGTCGCGGGCGCGCCCTGCCCGTTGGTGTGCGAGACCGGCGCGGGGAAAGAGAGCCGCGGCTCGTCGCCCTTCCAGTCCTTCCAGACGAGCGAGACGAGCGGCGGGCGCTGCGGTCGCCCCGACCACTCGTGATCGAAGACCGCGAGCTGGACGAGCCGGCCGGCGGGCGCATTGGCGCGATCGAGCTCCACGCGCGCGATCGCGAGGTGCGCGCGTGCGGCCTCGACGGCGGAGTCGAGGGTCGGCGCGGCGAGGAAGATGGCGAGCTCTCGGTAGGTGAGCGGGGACTTCGAACCGGGTTCCTCGACCCTTCGATGGATGACCCGCCCCGCAGCCGCGACGGACGCGGCAGGCGCGGGTTCGGCCGAG
>CAIXWQ010001170.1 GCA_903923175.1 uncultured delta proteobacterium
CTGCAGGGCAAGGCGGCCGCGGAGGCGCTCACGATGGTCGCCGCCGAGTGGCAGGCGGCCGGCAAGGACGGGCGCGACCTCTACGTGCTCAACCAGCTCCGGAGCTTCGTCGAGTCAGCCATCACCCGCGTCGGCCAGACCGAGATCAAGGAGCTGCAGCTGGTCGACGGCGGCGACGGCAAGGCGCTCGCATCGCTGTTCGCGGCCTTCCCCAACGCGGTCGCCCGCGTGATGGAGGCGACCGGCGACGCGATCGGCGTCGACATCGACGCGCTCATCGGCTCCTCGCTCTCGAAGAGCGCCAAGCACGCCAAGAACGAGGTGCGGTGATGGGCGGCGTCATCGTGGTGCTGGGGCTGACGGCCCTCATCGTCTTCCTGCTCGTCTCGTTCATGGTGCGACGCCTGCTCTACGTGAGCGCGCCGAACGAGGCGCTCGTCTTCTCGGGCGGCCTGCGCCGCGTGGTCGGCGCCGAGCGCGACGTCGGCTACCGCATCGTCCGCGGCGGCCGCGCCCTGCGGGTGCCGCTGTTCGAGCAGGTCGACAAGATGGACCTGAGCAACATCTCGATCGACATCGAGGTGCGCGGCGCCTACTCGAAGGGCGGCATCCCGCTCAACGTCCACGGCATCGCCAACGTGAAGCTGCCGGGCGAGGAGCCGCTCCTCAACAACGCCATCGAGCGCTTCCTCGGGCGCGCCGAGCGCGACATCCGCCTCATCGCCAAGGAGACCCTCGAAGGGAACGTGCGCGGCGTCGTCGCGCAGCTCACCCCCGAGGAGGTCAACGAGGACAAGACCCGCTTCGCGCAGACGCTGCTCGACGAGGCGGAGCACGACATGAACCGCATGGGGCTCGTGCTCGACAACCTCAAGGTCATCAACGTCACCGACGACTCGGGCTACTTGAACTCGATCGGCCGCATCCGCGGCGCGACGGTGCGCATGGGCGCCACCATCGCCGAGGCGAACGCGCAGGCCGACGCGACGGTGCAGCAGGTGCAGAACTGGGCGGCCGCCGAGACCGCGAAGCTCGGCGCGGACCTCGCGATCGCGCAGCAGGAGATGCAGAAGCGCATCCTCGACGCGCAGACGCGCCGCGAGGCGATGATCGCGGAGTCGCAGGGGCAGGTCTACGCGCAGGTCGCGCAGATCGCCGCCGAGATCGAGCGGCAGAAGGCGCGCGCGCTGCAGGTGAAGCGGCAGCTCGACGCGGACGTCGTGCAGCCTGCGGAGGCCGAGCGGCGCGCGCGCGAGGAGCAGGCGCGCGGTCAGGCGGCCACGGTCATCGAGCGCGGGCGCGCCGAGGCCGAGGCGCTCAAGAAGCTCGTCGAGGCCTTCCGCAAGGCGGGGCCGAGCGGGCGCGAGGTGCTCGCGCTGCAGAAGCTGCTGCCGCTCATCGGCGACATCGCCGGCGCGAGGCAGAAGCTCACGATCGGCAAGGTCACCGTGCTCCCCGGCGGCGGCGGCGACGGCGCGAGCCAGCTCGCTCGGTCGGCGATCGGCGCGGCGGCGCAGTTCCAGGCGGCGACGGGCGTGGACGTGGTCGACGCGCTCACCAAGCGGCTCGGGCCGGGAGAGAAGTAGAAGGGCGGACGCCATGGCGATCTCGACGGACTACGTGGTCGCGCTCGAAGTCGAGTCGGAGGACGTGGCCGGGGCGAAGGCCCCCACGCGGCGCTGGCCCGGCTACCGCGCGAAGGGGCTCCTCCCGCTCGACCTGTCGTGGCTCCACTTCGCGCTCACCGGCGAGGACCCGCACGCCAAGACGGCGAAGCCGCGCTACGTCCACAACCCGTTCACCGACCGCGACGAATGGCGCGCGTTCGAGGCGGTGGCCGAGCTCGCCGAGTTCGACTGCCTCACCGAGCAGGAGTCGCCGTGGGTGTACGAGGTCCCGCGCAAGCTCGTAGACGAGCTCGCGCGCCTCGAGCACCTCGGCGAGGTGGCGAAAAAATGGGCCGCGCTGCGCGAGGCGACGGGCTCCGCGAAGGAGCTCGAGCACGCGCTGCTCGAGCTCCGCAAGCTCGCGCGGCTGGCGAAGAGCGAGCGCAAGTCGCTGCTGCTGCGCGTCGCGCTGTGACCTCGTCACCAGCCCCTGCTCCGAGCGGGAGCGGGGCTGCGCGGCTCACACCCGCTCGATCACCGTCGCGATCCCCTGACCGCCGCCGATGCAGAGCGTGATCAGCGCGGTCGCCTTGCCGGTCCGCTCGAGCTCGTCGAGCGCGGTGCCGAGGAGCATGGCCCCCGTGGCGCCGAGCGGGTGGCCGAGCGCGATCGCGCCGCCGTTCGGGTTCACGCGCGCAGGGTCGATCCCGAGCGCGCGGATGGTCTGCAGCACCACGGTGGCGAAAGCCTCGTTGATCTCCCAGTGGTCAATGTCCTGCGCCTCCATGCCGGCCTGGCGCAGCGCCTTGAGCGACGCGGGCGCGGGCGCGGTGAGCATGATGACCGGCTCGGCGCCGTAGGTCGCCATCGCGCGGATGCGCGCGCGCGGCTTCAGCCCGTGCTCCTTCACGGCGCGCTCCGAGGCGAGCAGCACGGCTGCCGCGCCGTCGACGATGCCGCTCGAGTTGCCGGCGGTGTGCACGTGCTGGATGGCGCCGGCCTGCGGGTAGCGAAGGAGCGCGAGCTGATCGAGCGTCTCGCCGTTCGCCCCCACCGGCGCCGCGCCCATCGCCACGAACGCGGCCTCGAGCTTCGCGAGCGCCTCGGCTGTGGTCGTCGGACGCGGCAGCTCGTCGCGATCGAGCGCGAGCTGGCCCGTCGCGGGGTCGAGCACCGGCACGAGCGAGCCCGCGAAGCGCCCCTCCGCGATCGACACGCCGGCGCGCTGCTGCGAGCGCAGCGCCCAGGCGTCCAGCTCCTCGCGCGAGATCGACTCGAGCGTGGCGATGAGGTCGGCGGAGATCCCCTGCGGCACCTGGAAGGTCTTCTCGCGCAGCCGCAGGTTGTTGCCGTCGATGCCGCCGCCGTCCGCCCCCATCGGCACCCGCGACATGCTCTCCACGCCGCCGCCGACGACGAGGTCCTGCGTCCCCGACATCACGCCCATCGCCGCGAAATTCACCGCTTGCAGCCCCGAGCCGCAGAAGCGGTTGAGCGTCGTGCCGGTCACCTCGATGGGCCACTCGGCGGCGAGCACGGCGTTGCGCGCGAGGTTGGCCCCCTGCTCGCCGGCCTGCGAGACGCAGCCGATCACCACGTCGTCGATCGCGCGCAGGCCGCGCGCGTCGAGCTTCGCGCGCTCGCCGAGCCGGCGGAGCATCTGCGCGAGGAGCTCCTGCGGGTGGATGCCCGAGAGCGCCCCTTTGCCGGCCTTGCCGCGGCCGCGCGGGGTTCGGATCGCGTCGACGACGTATGCGTGTCCCATGGGTGCCTCCGGTCGAACGTGGTCATGCGCCTTCGCGCCGATGCTTTAGAGGTATAGCTCGTACCGGCCGGTGCAGTGGCGGCGCGCGCGTGGCAGCCCTACGCGAGCTCGACATGCCCTGGGAGCCGCCGCGCCCGCGACTCGCGACGACCCTTCGCCCGATCTTGCTCGACGCGCTCGGCGACGAGCACGCCGCGCTCGGGTGGGCGCTGCGCCTCGGCCTGCTTCGCGCGGTCGCCGCGCGGCCGGCGCTCGCGCGGCTGATCGACGTCGAGCCCGCGCACGCCCTCGAGCCTGCCGCGGCGCTCGCCGCGCTCGACGCCCTCGAGCGTCTCGGC